>DAOTYC010000036.1:0-50292 GCA_034435095.1 Anaerolineae bacterium
ATCTCGCGCTGGCAGGCGTTGAGATTCCCTTCGCTGCGCTCAGGGCATGGCTTCGGCGCTATAGCGCCTCAGAATGACGGGACAAAGTCGTTTCTTAGCAGGCGCAGCCCCCATCCCGTCATGCTCCGCCTGCGGCTCAGCATGATGCAGTTGAGGCTTCTCCTACACTCGCTTAGAGGTTCGAATACGGATGGTTGCCCATAGCATCGTCGTCTTCCCCGATGACATGAAATTGTCGGACGTTCGAGGGCATAGGATTGAACATCGTGGGGGCAGGGCCCGGCCACGCTGGATTAAACTGTGAGTGACCCGGCGGTGCATTGACTACTACAACCGGAGGATAGGCCTGCTGGTTGTGCAGTTGCCCGGCGTGATTCTCGCGCCGGGTAGCCACGGCTACAATCAGCAGACTGGTCGGAATCGAGGCCAGCACTCCGCAGCCTACCCCAATAATCACGGTGAGGGCATCCAGCGGCAGGCGGCTGCCCAACACCAACGCCAGGCTGACCACGAAAGCCAGCACAACAATCACAAACAAGTTCTTCATTTCTCAGTCCTCCTCGTTATCCAGACTTAGCCGTTCTGACACACCTCGAAACGACAGCGGTTCGTCCGGCAGCACCAACGCTGGTGAAATGCCGAAGAATAGTGCCATTGTGGAAATGGCGGAGCGATAACCCGCGTGAAACATAGCTGCTCGGGCACCGTCACGGCTACCGACCGCGAAAGACGTCTCCCGCGCTGCCTGATAGGTTGCCATTAACGCATTGGCAATGTCTCGTTTGACCCATACATCCATGGGAACTCCATTCCTCCCCGATCATTCAGACTGTAACATTTCCTCAGAGAATTGCTTGCCGGGCTGTTTCATGTCATTGAACGCTATTGGTTGACCTCCTTATGCACCGCTCAGGCTGGTTTTTGAACGCGAACACGTGGCACGCAACCGCCGAAAGCCGGAAAGAAGGGTAGTTTCATTTGACCCGCTGTATAGACCTGACCAGTCGCTGTGGCAGCGTGAGCCGCCTATCCTGTCCAACAGCCGTGGCCGCCACCAGGCCACCGGAGGCATCACCCCTTAGCCAGCCCGCTATCTCCAGCTCTGAAATGAACGCCGCCTGGAACCTCAGCATCTCACCACGCGCCACCGCCAGGAAATCCCCTCGTCCCAACAGCCTCTCCGCTCCACTGCGGGCCAGGCCGCTGGCCACCTTGGCGTCCTCCGGCGATGATACCGCCCCCACCAGCCGCACTGGGAAGTTGGCCTTGACCAGCGAGCCAATTACCTCTGTCGTCGGCTTCTGAGTGCAAGCGACCACGTGGATGCCAGCCTGACGCCCCCGCTGCGTCAGGCGTGTCAGAAACGTCTGCACTTCTTTCGGTCCGCTCAAGGCCAGGTCAGCTAGCTCATCAATGAACACCACCACTCGCGGCGTCGAACGACCCTCCTCATCGCGGCGCAGCATCTCCGCAGTCAGGTCCGCCAACGCGGCCACTGCCTCATCCGGTTCGGTGATAATTGGCCGCAACAAGTGTCGCGCCCCAACAAACGGAGCAAACCCACGACGCTTGGGGTCGATTAGGACCAATTGCACCTGAGCCGGGCGGTTCAGCCGTATGAGCGATGCGATCATAGCCCGCGCCAATTCAGTCTTGCCCGAACCAGTGCTGCCGGCGATCAGCACATGTGCCACGTCTGGACTGGGCAGGTGTAGTAGAAGCGGCCGACCATCGTGTTCCACGCCCAGCACGGCCGTGCAAGTGGACAAGCGCGGCAACCGGTCGCAGAGCTGTGGCAGAGCGACCACCACCCGCTGAGCGCGAGGGACCTCGACAGCAAGGCAGTTCTTTTGGCGCAGAATGCGACACTGCGACACGCCCAGCGTCAGGGCCAGCTCTTCGGACAAATCGAAAAAGCGACGTAGCTTGACACCCGGCGACGGAATCAGCCGAAAAGACACGGTGCGCGGCGTAACAACGCCACCCTCCACCCGGCCACTCAGCCGGTGACAGGCCAGGACATATTCAATCTGATTCGCCTGAAAATCTAGCTCGCTGCGCATGGTGAAATCTCCATCTCAGTTCGCTTCCTTAACTCGCGGCAGCAACCCGTCGTGGAAAAGGAATGACTTTCCCTTGGCCGGACGTGACAGTCGCCGGCGCAACAACAGGCACCGCGACACTGTTACAACGGTAGAGGCAGTGAGCACACTCGGCTGGGGAATTGATCGGCGCGACCTTCTGCGCACAGGCCGCGCGCAGAAACGCGATTCGTGGGGGCTGGTCATCCAGCACCTCCATCCGTCCTGTAACATAGCGGACTGTGATGGGTTGGGAAGCGACTTTTTGAAGCGAGAAGCGAAGTTGATCGCACCCGATCATCCTTGCCGGACATTCGCGACACAGGTTGGGTGAAACTTCATTGTCTCCCACAGATATGGCTTTACACACAATCCTGCCATCCTGACCAACGCTGCGGTACGGGCAGACCGGCGCATTTTTCTGTATTGTCGTCATCTCATCACCTCGAAGAATAATACTGAAAACACACACTAAGGGAGCTCATCTCAACAAAGAAAAAGAACACATGTTCTAGTCATATTATACCAGAACATGTGTTCTAATGTCAAGAGGCAAAAGCCTTTTTGAAAAAATTTTAAGGTTCGCGCCGCCTAACTGAACTGACGAAAGACACTCACAAGTTTTGCCTGAACGATCACGTTAGAGGCTGGAGTGTATATCGGGGCCATTAACGGGTTGGCGGGCTGCAACCGTACCTCCTGGTCTTCTTTGCCTTCAAGAAAGAAGTACTTCAGTGTTGTTGCATCTTCTGCGACCAGCCGAACAGCAACCATGTCTCCATTCCTGATCTCTTCTTTCCCCTGCACCCGCTTCATGATAACAATATCGCCGTCATCTATGAGAGCATCAATCATCGAAGTACCGCTGACATACAGTGCAAAAAGACCGTCCTCAGGTTTTCTGCGCTCCTTTGACTTGACCAACTCCACTGGTAGGGTGAGCGTCTCATAATCAAACGGCGAGAAATCCGAAGCCGGAACCGGTATCGGTTGTCCGGCGGCGATGGTGCCCAGAATTGGCACCGTCACGAACTTTTCCTCGGTCAACGTGATGCCCCGCGATACATCGCGCCGGCGATTGAGGTATCCCGCATTCTTGAGAACATCCAAGTTGTAGTTCACCACAGAAGTAGATGTGATTCCGACTGCTGCTCCAATTTCTCGGACAGTAGGCGGGTATCCGTTCTCCTCCGTGAACTGGCTGATGTACTTCAATATCTTCTTCTGGCGCTCAGAAAGGGACATGTTCTCCTTCCTTCCTTTCCCCCTGTGCTCGCAGAACCCATCCGTAGCCCTGGGTTTCGCGTCATACACTAGAATAAATGTTCTATTGTTATTATAGCACAGATTTGACCATTGTCAAGGGCCAGTTTTCAAAAATCGGTCGCATCTATTTGCAAAAAAGTCTCCAATAGGTTAAAATGGGTGTTAACCTGTGCCAGTATATGGCTGGGTGAATTTGTTATTAGAGTTCTTGTTATGATCATGAAAGACCTTCCCGATTTGTACCGCATACTCCAGGTTGACCCTGGCGCAGACGCCGAGGTCATTGATGCCGTGTATCGTCGGCTGGCGCGCAAGTACCACCCTGACGTGAATCCTTCAGCAGACGCCCATCGGCAGATGCAGGAAATCAACATGGCCTATGAAATCCTGGGCAACCCGAAACGACGGCTGGAATATGACCGGCACCGTCGTCTCAAATCTGGCAGCCACTTTGATAACGCCAACCGGTATGCCGGAACGGCGCGCCCTGGCCGGATCAGGAAGCGTTGGTATCGCACTGAAGATGGATGTCCGCGTCCCTGCTTGGTGTCACAGCCAGACATGCTGGACTTAGGCTCTTTGTCGAAAGGCGAGCAGCAGTCTGCGTCGTTTTCGGTCGGCATGACTCAGGGCCGTCGCATACGTGGCCGCGTTTTCGCCAATCAAACCTGGATCCGGATACTGTCTCCCAAAGTCCTGGACGATCTGAACGAGGCAACCATCGAAATACTTGTCGATACTTCCCATCTGCGCGATGGGGTTAGCCATTTCGGGTCAGTTTCAGTGGAGTCTCTGGCCTATGGCAGCCTCACCGTACCCGTGACGGTCTACGTCCGAGAAGAACCCAAGCCTCAACTGCGAGTTGAACCGAGCTTCCTTCAGGTTGATTTGGTGAAGAACATGGGGTTCCAGCCTGTTGGCGTCATACGCATTGAGGATGAAGCCGGTCTGCCCATGAGTGGCTCTCTTCACGTCAAACCGGGTTGGCTCAAGGCCAGTATTGTGGATTTCGATGCCGTGAGCGAGTTGGAGGTCAGTTTGACCGCGGATGCTTCCAACTTGCGTGTAGGTCACACGTACACCGGCCGTATCGAGGTGCACGCCTCGAGTGGGCGAGGCACCATCGTCGTCAGGGCCACGATTCTGCCCTATGCTTCTTCGTTGCCTGACCCCGACGACCACGAGAGGTGGGAAAAGTTTCTCTCCGACCTGGAAGCATCCACTGAATGGGAACAGAATTTCTTACAGACTGTCAAGCTTCAGTCCAGACAGAACGGCTGGCGGCCTTCCACCGCCCAGCGCACAGTCCTGGAAGGGTTGTGGCGCAAACGGCTGGAAAAGAGCCTCTGAGCTACCCCACGGCGCGTGGGCGCGCCGCTCATTGGGGGGAAGAAACGCCGCCCTATCCCGTCATGCTGAGCCTAAGGCGAAGCATCTCGTGCTGGCAAGCGTTGAGATTCTTCGCTTCGCTCAGAATGACGCGACAGGGTAGTTTCTTAAGTAGCGGTTGCGGGTGTTGGCGTTTCGCCCACCGTCTGACTCGATGTACGACAATTAAAGGGTAGTTGGAGAAAACTGATTATTTATGGACATAGGCCTGGTCAAAGCGATTGACATAGACGTAGAGATGCGAGGTTCATACCTCGACTACGCTATGAGCGTTATTGTGGCGCGGGCTTTGCCCGACGCGCGGGATGGTCTCAAACCTGTGCACCGGCGCATTCTATACGCCATGCACGATATGGGTTTACGCGCCAATAGCCCCTACAAGAAAAGCGCACGCATCGTGGGAGAGGTCCTGGGCAAATATCACCCCCACGGTGATGCGGCAGTCTACGATGCGATGGCGAGGATGGCACAAGATTTCTCGATGCGCTATCTGCTGGTCGACGGCCAGGGGAATTTCGGCTCCATTGACGGCGATAGCCCGGCGGCCATGCGCTATACCGAAGCTCGCCTGTCCTCCATCGCCGAAGAAATGCTCCTCGATCTTGACAAAGAAACCGTTGATTTTACGGACAATTTTGACGCTACCCTAAAAGAACCGGCCGTCTTGCCCGCCAAGCTCCCCAATCTATTACTCAACGGTGCATCCGGTATTGCGGTAGGCATGGCCACGAACATCCCTCCTCACAATCTCGGCGAGGTCTGCGATGCAATTGCTTACATGATCGATCACTACGACCGCCCAGATGAGGTGACTGTCGAAGAACTCATGCAATTCGTCAAGGGGCCCGATTTCCCTACAGCCGGCATCATCATGGGGACAGAAGGAATCCGGGCGGCCTATGCGACAGGCAAAGGCCGCATTGTCGTGCGAGCCCAGACCCATATCGAGGAGATGCGAGGCGGACGCTATCGGATTCGGGTGAGCGAGATTCCCTATCAGGTAAACAAGTCGCAGTTGTTAGAAAAAATCGCCGCTCTGGTTCGGAGCGATCGAATTGATGGTATCTCTGACTTGCGAGACGAATCAGACCGTCAGGGGTTGAGCGTCATTATAGAGTTGAAGCGAGGCACACAACCTCGCAAGGTCCTCAATCAGCTATTCAAGTACACTCCCTTGCAGACCGCCTTTAGCGTCAATATGTTGGCTCTGGTTGACGGTGAGCCACGCCTGGTGTCGCTGCGCCGCGCCTTGCGCGTGTACATAGACCATCGCCGCGAAGTCATCACTCGACGCAGCGAGTATGAGCTGAAGAAAGCGCGCCAGCGCGCTCATATCTTAGAGGGACTGTTGGTCGCGCTGGGACACCTGGATGAAATAATCACCTTGATCCGGCAGTCGCCAGACGCGGATACCGCCAGAGACCGGCTGATGGAACGATTTGCTCTCACAGAAATGCAAGCCCAGGCCATCCTGGACATGCAGTTGCGCCGTTTGGCGGCGTTGGAGCGAGAAAAAATCGAGCGAGAGTACGCCCAGATTGTCGAAACTATCGCGTACCTGGAGGATTTGTTGGCCAATCCTCAAAAGATTCTGTTGCTTATCAAAGAAGACGCGCTTCATCTGAAACAGAAATATGGCGACGAACGCAGAACGAGGATTTCAGCAGACGATGCAGAAGAACTGAGCGAGGATGATCTGGTTATCGAAGAAGAAGTTCTGGTTTCAATCACCCAGCGCGGATATGTCAAGCGTGTGTTGGCCAAGTCTTACCGCAGTCAGGGGCGAGGCGGCCAGGGAGTGACCGGCATGGCGACTCGAGAAGAGGATGCCGTGCTCTACATTCTAGCGGCTTCTACATTGGATGATGTCCTGTTTTTTACCGACAAGGGGCGGGTTTTTCGCCAAAGGGTGTACCAGCTTCCCGAGGCAGACCGTCAGGCCAAAGGCGCCGCGTTGATCAATCTCCTATCGCTCGATGCAGGGGAAAAAGTCACCGCCGCGGTTGCCATTCCATCTGTCAACTCGACGGGCTATCTGGTCATGGCTACCATCAAGGGCAAGATCAAACGGATCAGCCTGGAAGAGTTCGCCACCGTGCGCGCAGCCGGCCTGATCGCTATCAGCCTGGACGAAGACGATCACTTGGGCTGGGTTCAGGTGACAGATGGTAACCAGGAAATCGTCATAGTCACTGAGCAGGGCAAAGCCATTCGCTTCAACGAACGGGAAGTGTCGCCTCAAGGCCGCATAGCCGGCGGAGTGAGGGCGTTGCGCCTGGCGGAAGGCGACCGCGTCGCCAGCATGGATATTGCCACCGCCGGCGGCGACCTGTTGGTCATCACCACTCGCGGATTTGGCAAAAGGACCCCGCTTCAGGCTTATCCTCTGCAGCACCGTGGCGGCAGCGGCATATCAACCCTGTCTTCTTCTGCCCTGAAAACGGCCGGGGCGATAGCAGCGGCGCGCGTGGTCCAGAAGGACGATGAGGTCGTGTTTGTCTCCAGCGAGGGGATGGTCATCCGACTCGAAGTCTCCACTCTGCCGGTAAGCGGGCGCGCGACGAGAGGGGCTCGCATTATGACCCTGAAAGAGGATGACCGTGTGGCTTCCATGGCGCGCGTGGGGAGACCCAGGATGTTTGAGCCGGCTGGCAATGGGAACAACGGCGATTATCAGCATGTGGTTTCATGACCGCAGTGCAAAGAAATAGAAAGAACCTCATGGTACACGGCGTGACCGGGAGCATCTGACACGATGTATGGCGTCGAAGATACAATAGCAGCGATCTCCACCTCGCTTGGCGAGGGGGCTATCGGCATCGTCCGCATGAGCGGTGCAGATGCCCGTCGGATTGCCGGCAATTTGTTTGTACCTGTCCAACGCCGTCTGTCGTGGCAAAGCCATCATCTGTACTATGGCCATATTGTCGAGCCGGATACGGGGCAGACCATTGATGAGGTATTGGTCGGGTATATGCAGTCGCCTCATAGTTATACCCGTGAGGATGTGGTGGAGATCAATTGTCACGGTGGGATCGTCGCTTTACGGCGGATTCTGCATCTGTGCCTGCGCGAGGGGGCCAGACAGGCCTTGCCCGGCGAATTCACGTTGCGGGCTTTCCTGAATGGCCGACTGGACCTCAGTCAGGCTGAAGCGGTCCTGGATATTGTCCGCGCGAAAACAGACCTGGGCTTGCGGCACGCCGTCGGGCAGCTTGAAGGGCATCTGTCTGCCCGTGTGAAGGCCCTGCGCGCCAGACTGCTGGATACGCTGGCCTATCTGACGGCAACAATTGACTTCACCGAGCAAGAAATTCCATTTCGAGACATAAGTCCCGACCTGGCTGAGGTGCGAGAGAATTTACGTGAGCTGCTGCGCAATGCGGACAGGGGCATTATTTACAGGCAGGGAGTCAAGGCCGCGATCATAGGTCGGCCGAATGTGGGCAAATCCAGTTTGCTCAACGCCCTCCTGCGCACGAACCGCGCTATTGTGACGCCGATTCCAGGCACAACTCGCGACACGATCGAAGAGACGCTGAGCCTCGACGGCGTACCTGTGCTCCTGGTTGACACTGCCGGTTTGAACGCTCAGACCGCAGACATGGTTGAGCAGTTGGGCATCGAACGGAGCCGCCTCGCCTTGCAGGCAGCCGATGTGATTTTGTGGGTCATTGACGGAAGTGAACCATTGACCGAAGCTGACCAGGCCATAGCCTCTCTGCTCGTTGACCGCCCTGCACTCATCGTGGTCAATAAGATTGACCTCCCACTCATTGCACAGGTCAATGGCCTGCTCCCCGAGTCAAGGAAGGTCTACCTGTCGGCTCTGACGGGCGCCGGTCTTCCTGACCTCGAACGGACCCTTTTGGATGTGGTGCTCGGGACCGGAATGACAGCGGATGATGCGCCATTAGTCAATAGCTTACGTCACAAGCAGGCCATCGAGCGCGCTTTGAATCATGTTGCCGCTGCTGCCCACTCATACGACAGCGGATGGCCCGCCGACTGCATTACGATCGATTTGGCCGCAGCCTGTGATGCGCTGGGCGAAATCACCGGTGAGCATGTGTCCGACAGTCTCCTGGAAACAATTTTTAGCAACTTCTGCATAGGGAAGTAGGATGATGCCATGACAAACACACACCGGCTCTTGATAAAGGTTCTGGCAGTGGCGAACATTTTGGTTTACATCGGAGCAGCGTGGCTGGTGTGGTATGTCTGGCCTGTGCTGACCGAACTGCCCACCGAGGCCGCCCCCAGCAAATACATCTTCCCTGTAGAGGCGCCCACAGAGATGGCCGAGTTAGAGCGCAACGAACCGAACGTTGAGGAGCTGATCCTGCCGCTGCCGTCACGTACGTCTGAGCCTGCGGCGCAACCTCCTCCGACTCAGAGGCCAGCGTTGGCTGGGGCAGTTCTCACACCGACCCCGACGTCACCCACGTTTCTGTGGCCATCTCCGCACGCGGATGGCCCTGTTGCGGCCATCGCCGGCGGGTGGGGTGTGCCTACCCCTATGCCGGTGGTTTCTTTGTCTCCACAGCAGGTCAATATCCTTTTCATGGGGGCGGACTATCGCCAGGGACAAAGCCATTGGCGCACCGATAGCCTCATCGTGGTTACGGTTGATCCGTTGAAGGAACGTATCCGAATGCTCTCGATACCTCGCGATTTGTGGGTATATATTCCCGGTTACGGACACGAGCGTATCAACACGGTAGATTTTCTCGGTGAGAGGATGGGCGTAAACAACGGCCACGCTGATTTGCTCCGCCAGACTATAGAACTCAATTTGGGCATCCCGATACATTATCACGTGCGCGTCAATTTTGACGGCTTCGAAAAGATCATCAACACTCTAGGCGGGGTCACAGTTCAGGTTGATTGCCCGCTGGAAGAGACCTTCAGAGACCGCCGCTCGCCTACGGGATGGAGCCGCTTCGCTATACAACCGGGCATCCATCACATGGACGGGCGGACCGCTTTGCTATATGCACGGTCTCGCAAGACGACCAGCGATTTCGACCGGGCGCGACGCCAACAAGCGATCATGAAAGGGGTCTGGCAGGGCGCATTGGCGGCTGACGTCATCAGCGACGGCCCCAGATTATACACCATTCTGAAAGATTCGGTGGAAACTGACCTTAGTTTGCAAGACATGTTGGCATTGGGCTACGTCGGCATCCGGGTTCGTCCTTCGGGTATTCGCTCGTATTTCATCGATCACACGATGGTGCAAAGTTGGATAACGCCGGCCGGGGCAGCAGTACTCTTGCCCATTCCGTCACGCATTGCAGAGACCGTCAACAAAATGTTCTCAACTGACGATGTGGCCGACCAGACCCAGCAGAGAGTGGATCAGGAAAGCACGAAGATCATGGTTCTAGACGGCATTGGCAATCCTGAGCTGGCGAACCTGTTGGCCTCTCAACTGAGATGGAAGGGGCTGAAAGTGGTCAGGGTACAGCCGGCAGACCGAACAGACTATGTGCGCAGCGTCATCATAGACAATGGGACAAAGAAGAAAGCGCAGAGCCTAAACATGCTGTGCGCTCTCCTGGGCGTGCAGCCGGATGCCGTCCAAACGGGACGAGAGCTGAACAGCAACGTAGACTTTGTGGTGATCATGGGCAAGGATTATGACCCATGTCAGGCACGCTGACGTCATGGCTTATGTGAATATAGGCTGCTTTTGATATTCAATTTATTTTGAGGAGGTCTGGCAGAGCTGGAATCACTGGAACGTGTGCGGATGATGCTGGACATTATTGAGGACAAGAAAGCCAGCGATGTTTTGGTCCTTGACATTCGAGAAATCTCTCTACTCGCAGACTATTTTGTTATTTGCACCGTAGAAACGGCCCGTCAAGTCGGTGCGATAGTGGACGCCATTGTCCCTGAAATGAAAAAACTGGGGTTATATCCTCTCGCCGGCGTAGAAGGAACCCTCGAATCTGGCTGGGTGCTCATTGATTTCGGTGACATTGTTGTTCACTTGTTCAGTCCGGAAAAACGGGCTTTCTACGCTCTGGACAAACTGTGGAAAGACGCCAAAACAGTGGTGCACATTCAGTAGATTTGTTAATAATTTGCGTTTTCATCAAGTCTGTTGTACACTGAGTTGACGGAATGTAACACAGCCTAAGTACGGGCACAGCCGTAAAGGTGCGTGCTTTTTGCAGAAGTGACTAAAAGGTCGCCGTTCTGTTGCCGAAAAAGCCAGGCGCACAAGGCAATAGATTGTCTTGGCCGTTGGCCATTCAGGCTTGTAGGTTTGCGCAAAGATCGTGGGGAAATACTTGACCCCTTACGTGTCTCAGGTCACATTGAGCGTTGACGAAACGCAAAATGTGTTTGCCCAGGCCGATCTTATTTGTCGCTTATGTTGAATAGTGATTACACTTACCCGCTGTCGCTACTGGTGTGAACCAATCGGTTATCGTGAGGTGTGTCACAAGCAAGAGTCTATATAGACGACAGACTGACGCCAAAAAAGCATACGGCGTTCCGGCTGTACGTAACGGCCCCTCCCGAAGAGAAAAGCCAGTGGTGTCGGTGGGTACAAAGAGCATGCAAGTCTTATTGACGGCTGTGACTGTAAATGGTCACGGCCTTTTTCGTTTTGGGGCAATGGCAAGGACAATTACATCGCTCGAATTACAGAAGAACAACAAGGAACGGGTGAACGTTTTTCTAGACGGCGAATACGCGTTCAGCCTTTCTTTGATTCGCGCGGCCCAACTGAAACGCGGTCAAGCCCTGGCTGACGAAGAGGTGCAGCGATTGTTGGCCGAAGATGAGCGGGCCAGGGCGTATGAACGCGCCCTGACCTATCTGAGTTATCGCCCGCGCAGTCAGGCAGAAGTAGAAAGATACCTGTTGCAAAAAGGCTGGAGCGAGCTTACCGTGCGTGAAGTAATCGAGCGGCTGGAGCAAGAGAACCTGCTCAATGATAGAGAGTTCGCCCGCTTCTGGGTTGAAAATCGGGAACGGTTCCGTCCGCGGGGGCGGATGGCTTTACGATATGAAATGTTGCACAAGGGTTTAGAACGAGACATCGTCGAAGAGACTTTGGAAGACTTCGATGAAGAACAGAGCGCGTATTCGTTGGCGCGCGCTCGCGCCAAACATGAGACAGGGCTTTCTCCCAAAGAGTTTCGTTTCAGGTTGGGACAATACCTGGCGCGTCGGGGGTTTGATTTCTCCGTCATCGAGACTGTAGTGAGCAGGCTGGAAAGAGAGGCAGGCCAGCTTGGGGATGATGATGGAGAGGACGTGTGATTTGCTTTGCCCGATGTCGCCTTTGTCCCGCCACAATTTGACAGATTCTGACAGTGAAAGGTAGGAAATGATAAATATGGCAATGTGGTTAATCTTGCAGAGGCCTGTAGCCAGCGGCGTCGGCTGGCTGATTGTGTTGGCCATCGCTGTAGTCGCGGTAGCCATTGGAGTTGTGGCAGGCTATTTCATCAAAACGTACTTGGTGCGTTCCAAGATCGAATCAGCCGAAATCGAAGTGGCTAAGATGATCACTGAGGCCGAAACCAAATCCAAAGAGCTGATACTGTCCGCCAAAAGTGAGGCATTGAAGATCCGCGCCGAGGCTGACGAAGAAGTCAAGCGAGAGCGCAGAGACCTCCAGAGACAAGAAGAGCGGTTGCAGCAGCGTCGCGAGTCTTTGGATCGAAGGATGGAAAACATCGAAAATCGGGAGCGTAAGCTCGAACAATTGCAGAGCCGCTTGGATAAGCAACGCAATGAATTGGACAAACTGCAACAGAAGCGATTGGAAGAATTGCAGCGAGTCGCCAACTTGAGCGAGGAAGAGGCCAAGCAACTGTTGCTGCAAGCCGTGGAAGACGAAGTGCGCCAAGACTCCGCCCGAATTATTCGTGAGATACAGGCAGCTGCCCGCGAGGAAGGTGAGCGCAAGGCGCGTGAGATCATCACGCTCGCCATCCAACGTTGTGCAGCCGACCAGGTTACAGAAACAACTGTCTCGTCAGTTCCCTTGCCATCCGATGACATGAAAGGACGAATCATTGGGCGGGGAGGACGCAACATCCGCGCCATTGAAAACATCACCGGCGTGGATTTGGTGATTGACGATACGCCTGAGGCGGTCATCCTGTCCAGCTTTGATCCGGTGCGTCGGGAAGTGGCGCGAGTCGCGCTCAACAAATTGATCGTAGACGGGCGAATTCATCCGGCGCGCATTGAGAAGGTGGTCGAAAAGGCCCAAGAGGAAGTCGAGGCCATTATTCGGGAAGAGGGAGAACGGGCAGCATTGGAGGCAGGGGTGCCCGGCTTGCATCCCGAACTGATCAAGCTGTTAGGGCGACTGAAGTTTCGTACCAGCTACGGACAAAATGTCTTGACCCACTCGATTGAGACTTCGATTTTGGCCCGAATCATGGCAGAGGAGCTGGGCGCTGACGTGGCTGTGGCGAAGGAAGGCGGCCTGTTGCATGACATCGGTAAAGCGGTGAATCACGAAGTTGATGGCCCCCATGCGACAATTGGCGCAGAGATCGCCAGGCGACTGGGAAAATCGGCCAAGATTGTGAATTGCATTGCAGCTCACCATGGCGAAGAAGCATCCGATACCCTGGAAGCCATCCTGGTCTCAGCGGCTGATGCCATTTCTGGCGCTCGCCCTGGCGCTCGCCGTGAGAGCCTGGAGACTTACATCAAGCGGCTCAAATCTCTGGAAGAAGTGGCCAACTCTTTCCAAGGGGTGGCACAGTCGTTTGCAATTCAGGCGGGTCGGGAAGTCCGCATCATCGTGAAACCAGAAGAGATTGATGACCTGGAAGCCATCAGGTTGTCCAAGGACATCGCCAAACGAGTAGAGGAAAGCCTGGAATACCCGGGCCAAATCAAAGTCACTGTGATCCGTGAAACGAGAGCGGTAGACTACGCCAAGTAGATTGCCCCACCCTGTAAGCTGCGAGCGCGGGCCTTTTCACCAGCAGTCTACAAGAAAAGAGGAGCCAGGCAGTGCCTGTCTCCTCTTTTTGGGCTTACCATGTCTCAGCCGGATTCCCAATCATCTGGGCAAAATCGGCAGGGTCGAACCGCCCACCGGCAGAATGGTCACCTCTGCATTCGGTTGATATTTCGCCGCAACTTGAAGGGCCTCCTGTACGGTCGGCGCGTAGATCATTTCCATGTCGGCCAACTTCTCAGGTGCGACGCCATCGGTGACCACGATGAGCTTCTTGGTTTTGAGGAGCTCACGAACGCGCGCGGCCATCGGCCCGCCGGTAGGGGAAGCTTTGCCATTCCCGACCCATTCGATCACCACCTCCGGCGCGGGACGCTCCGCCAGAGTCTCATAGAACAGTGGCCCCGGCCCCTCGTCACAGGCCGACATCAGGATCACAACGCCGCCTTTCTTCGTCACAATATCAGCGTTCAACAGGGCCTTGCCGGACTGAATCAGGTTTGACTCGAGCGGATAGCCCGAAGTAATCGTGACATCCGACAGCTTCGGCACCGGCACGCCGAATACCTCTTTCAGGGCAGCTATGGCCGCAGCCTGGGCCGCCTCGGTCTCGCCGGCGAACACTTTGTAGATTTCCTGGTCCTGGTTCAAGACCACATCAATCTTCATGGCGAGTTTGGCAAGACGCGCCGTTTCCAGCATGTCTTCCCAGATCGGGTTGCCTTTGGTTATATCGGCGATGGTGTTCGGGTCTGAGATCATGTGATGGTTGTAAGCAATGGTCTTACGGCTGCAAATGCCTGGCAGAATGATCTTCGGTCCGCCACCATAACCGGCAAAATAATGTGGATTACACAGCCCGATGCCAATCACCAGCCCTGCGGCTGCCGCCAAACTGTTGATGTATACCTTATTGCCCCGGCTTGTGGTCCCAACGTAGGTCAGTTTGGACTCATCATCAGGGTCGTGCATGGTGAAACGGAAACGTTCGTAGGCCTCATCACCGATTTTCCTGCGAATGCCTGCCTCATTAGGGGGCGTGTGAGTCCCGCGCGCCATAATAATATCAATATCCTCGTCCTTGACGCCCAAGTCGGCCAGCACCTCGATTAGCGGCATGAGCACCTGATAGGCAGGCGTGGGTCTGGTTTGGTCATCTACAAGGATGGCGACTTTAGGGTTCTTAAGCGGGAACAGGCTTTCAAGCCTGGGCATCCCCACGGGATTATAGATTGCATTCTTGACGGCAGCCCTGACATCTTGCGCGGCCGGCACCGAGCTGGGCTCTGCCATCGCCAGCAACTTCCACCCTTCCGGCAGGGTGAAAGTCAGTGGCTCGTTCTTGAAATACCCTTTACCTTCGATAGACATACGAGATACCTCCCCCCAAACAAGTTGGAAATATATTAACAGAGATGTCATATAAGACAAATGAACGACCCTGTTCACGTTTGCATTTGTCAAAATTATCGCACAGGCTGCCGCAAAAGTCAAATCTGTCCAGCAAGGGTCATTCAGTAAATCAGGGACTTTTTTGACTTTGGCCGTAATCTATGATATGCTAATTTTGAATTTAGGTACAATCATCATATCATCTTGCCATTCATGCGAGCAGTCCCGCACACTGGGGGAACGTGGACATGGACGATCAGGTTTATGGCACAGTGCAATATGAAAGGTTATGCGAGCAGGTAGCGCGTCAAATCCAGAACCTGATTGTGGAAGGGCGCTGGCAAGCAGGCTATCAGCTCCCCCCGGAACGTGAACTGGCCGAGAAATTCGGCGTCAGCCGCACGGTCATCCGTGAGGCGATCAAGGTGCTGGGGGCCAGAGGACTGGTCGAGGTGATACCGGGACGAGGCACCTTCGTTACCAGCCTGGACATGAAAGCCGTCTCTTTGTACATGGGCCTGCTGGTGAAAGCCCGCAATGCCTCGTTGCTCCAATTCCATGAAATCCGCTCGGCTTTAGAGGTCGCGGCAGCGGGCGCCGCTGCCGAACGGGCCCGACCCGAAGAGCTCGCCCAGTTGCGTGAGGTGGTGGAACGCATTGACCAATGCCTGGCAGCCGATGCGAAAGAAGAATTCATCCAAGCCGATGTGCAATTTCATGCCATGCTGGCCGACGCCAGCCATAACCCGCTTTTCCAGGCCGTCCTCGACCCCATTATGGGGACGCTGGCCGACATGCGCCGCATTACGTATCACATCGCCGGTTCGCCGCAGCACGGACAGATCTTCCACCGCCGCATTCTGGAGTGCATCGAACGAGCAGATGCGGAAGGTGCCCGAGAGGCCATGCGCCAGCACATGGCTTTTGTAGCAGAGGACATTGAGACCGCCGAAAAGGAAATCGCCACAGCCAAAGCCGAACGCGAGGCCAACAATTAGAACTCACGCCCAATGGAAAAGGTATATGAGTCGTTCGTCGACAATATTTTTTATACCCCTTGACAGAACGCACGATTGGTGGTAAAATATTATATAATCCCAACAACAGTTCCTGGACTGCGGCCAATTGGTCTCCCCCTCTTCTCCTTTGCCATGGCTATTCAGTTGGGGGAAAATTCCAACACCGCGTCCCGCGTTTGTCCTAGAAAGGAGGCTAAGTCAGGTTTAAGAGCAGAACTTCTTTTTTCTCAGACATTCCACCGTTCCACGTCGTGTGTCTTTTGGCTTTTTTCACTCACCAAAGGAGGTTTCAGACATGACCAGGCTATTTCGTTTGATGTCCGTTGTAGTGTTGGTTGCTATGCTGTTGTCTTTGCTTGTCTCGACGAGCCCAGCCAGCGCCCAGGAGCCGAAGCCCTTTGAAGGTAAGACCATTCGACTGCTCTTCAATGCCGACCCCTACGCTTTCGCCACTCAGAAGATCCTGGCCGACCTGGAAGCCGCGTCAGGCGCCAAGATTGTTTTAGATGTTCAACCCTATGATGCTCAGCACCAGAAAATCCTGTTGAATTCCCAAAGTGCCGAATCGGCCTATGACCTTGTGGCTGTTGACATCGTGTGGGAAGGCGAGTTTGGAGCAGGCAACGTACTGACCCCGCTGGACGATTTCATTGCCAAGTCCGACATTGACTTAAAGGACTTCCCCGAAGCGATGCTGAAAGGCGCGCAGTACGAAGGCAAGCAAATGGGCATTCCCTTCCAACCTCACCCCGAAATCCTGTGGTACCGGAAAGACCTGTTTGAGGCGAAAGGCATTAAGCCGCCTGAAACCACCGATGAATTGCTTGCCGCCGCTGCGGCTTTCCATGACCCGGACAACGGCTTCTATGGCATCGGCTGGAACGGCGCCCGCGGTCAGGCCCTCGGCCAACAAATGGCGCACTTCTACGCCGCCTTTGGTCAGCCCCCGTTCGATGAGAACATGAAACCGACCTTAGACACGCCGAACGCTCTGCGGGCCGCGAACTATGCGCTGGAATTGATGAAGTACTCGCCTCCTGACATTCTGAACATGGCCTGGGACGAGCGGGCGCGGCTCTACGCTCAGGGCAAGACGGCAATGATCTACGAGTGGGCTGCCCGTACATTCATGATCGAAGACCCGGAAGTCCTGGCGAACACGGGTTTCATCCCCTCGCCCCACGCACCTGATATGCCGGCCCTTACCCCGATGGGCGAATGGACGCTGTCCATTCCTTCCAACGTGAAGGACAAGGAGTTGGCATGGGGATTCTTGAAATGGCTGACCGAGTGCAATCAGCTCAAAGCATTGGCCCTGGCTGGCAACGGCGGTATGCCGCGATACTGCATCATCCGAGACCCTGAACTGCAAAAACTGTACCCGGCGTTCGAGGCCGTGGACAAGATGGCGACCGAAGGCCTGCTCCAGATGTGGATGCGGCCCGCCATCCCTGAATGGCCGGTTCTGGCTGACACCTACGGGACGGTGTTCCACGAGATGCTGGCCGGCTCTTTGACACCAGAGCAGGCAGTCAAGAAAATGCAGGAAACCATGCTGCAGGTCATGACCGACGCGGGCTACTACGATTAGCCGCAGGAGTTAGCGTAGTCTCTTCCAAGGGGTAGGGGGGTGCTCTCCCTACCCCTTCCAGTTGCGACAGTTTGATGGCATCCGAAGGGGTTTTGCGCCTGCGTATATCGCGGTCAAATCCGCTCTACGTCAGCCCTACTTCTATTCGGAAGCCTGAGGAGGAAATAGATGTTCGGACAAGTCCAGAATTCCAGAGCCGCCAAGCTCAGAACAGGTCTGATTCTCATCGCGCCTGCCTGTGTGATCTTGGCCACGATCAATCTATACCCGTTCTTCTATGCGCTGTACCTGAGCTTTCACCGATACAATCTGGCCCGAGTCGCCAAAGGCGCCAAGTTCATCTGGTTCGGCAATTATGGCGCAGCGTTTTCAGACCCGCGCTTCATCAACAGCGTAGGGCGGACGCTGACAATTGTTATCGCCGCCGTCGTAATCGAGTTCGTCCTCGGCTTCATTATGGCTTTGGTTCTGAACAGCAAATTACGCGGCATGGACACCATCCGCAAACTATCCATTGCGCCAGTCACCGTCATGCCCGTCGTGTCCGCACTGATCTGGTTCTACCTGTTCAACCACCGATACGGGCTAATCAATTGGGCCATCGGGTTGGTGGGCATCCCCGCGCAGCCCTGGCTGACAGACCCGGCCTTAGCCACGCTCTCGATCATAGTCGCCGATGTCTGGCAGTGGACGCCTTTCATTATGTTGGTGATACTGGCCGGTTTGAACGCACTGCCCGAATACGTTTACGAAGCCGCGCAAATTGACGGCCTGTCTGATTGGCAGCAGTTCCGCTGGGTCACCTTGCCCTTACTCATGCCAGTCATCCTGATCGTTGTCCTCCTGCGCATTATGGAAGCATTCAAGCTGTTTGACCTCCCCTACGTGATGACCCAGGGAGGTCCCGCAGGTGCGACTGAAACCCTGTCGTACTATATTTACATTCAGGCCTTCCAGTTCTTCGAGATTGGCAAGGCTGCGGCGTTCGCCATTCTGATGTTGATCCTGATCAACATCATCGGTCAGGTTTTTGTCCGCCGCATGTACCGCGAAGAGCAGGCCACTTCAGCATGACCCCTGCAAACGGCGGCCTGCTTCATCCGTGCATCACTCAAGACATTTTTTCAGGTCTCCGAGCGCGAGACCCGGGTCAGAGTATGTTGGATAGCAAGGAGTGAGATATGGACGTTGAACAGTACCAATTTGACGAAGCGCTAAAAGCGCAGCGAGCCATCAAGGAAGCTCAGGTCGCCCAGGTGCGGCAGAGATATGGGCTGTTGACCAGGATTGTACTCTATGTTATCGCTGTAGGATTCCTGATTTTGTCGTTGATTCCGATTTACCTGATTGTCTCCGCGTCGTTCAAGACCGACCTGCAGATTTTTGCCATACCGCCGGTTTTCATCTTTACGCCGACGTTGGACAACTACCGGGTGGCGCTGACAGGGGGCACCAGCCAGCTCCCTTACGTGATCAACAGCCTGATAGCGAGCATTGCCAGCACCATTATCGCCGTCGTCTTTGGGTCCATGGCCGCTTACGGCCTGGCTCGATTTAACTTCAAAGGCAAGAACGACCTGGCTTACTGGATTCTGTCGACCCGCATGGCGCCGCCTATCGCATTTGTCGTCCCTATGTTCGTGTTGATCAAATCGCTGGGTCTGTTGGACACGTGGTGGGCGTTGATCATTATGTATACCGGCATGAACCTGTCTTTCGCTGTGTGGCTCTTGCGCGGCTTCTTTTTGGACATACCACCCGAGCTGGAGGAATCCGCGTTGGTTGATGGCTATACGCGCTTTCAGGTTTTCACCCGGATTGCCCTGCCTCTGGTCAAGCCGGCGCTGGCAGCAGTAGCCGTCTTCTCGCTCATTTTCTCCTGGAACGAGTTTCTGTTCGCTTTGATCTTGACCCAGAGCAACGCCAAGACCATTCCGGTCGGCATTCAAGGGTTCTCTAACTCGATGGGAATCAATTGGGGGCCGTTCATGGCCGTAGCGTTCATCGCCATCCTGCCGGTCATGGTCTTCACGTTCATCATGCAACGTTATCTGGTGCGCGGCCTGACGTTTGGCGCGGTCAAATGAGCTGAGATACCCTTGTCTGTACAGGTTGCATAAGGAGAAGTCTTTTTATGGCTGAGGTAAGACTGCAGAACGTTTGGAAAGTATACGGAGGCACAGTTGAGGCCGTCAAAGGCGTCAACTTGGTGTGCCACGACAAAGAATTCCTCTGTTTGCTCGGCCCCTCTGGCTGTGGTAAAAGCTCGACGCTGCGCATGATTGCTGGATTAGAGTCCGTGACCCAGGGGGACGTGTTTATCGGAGGGCGCAATGTCACCCATGTCCCGCCCAAAGACAGAGACATCGCCATGGTGTTCGAGAACTACGCTCTGTACCCTCACCTGACGGTCTATGACAACATCGCCATGCCACTCAAAGTGAGGGGTTTTAGCAAGGCTGAAATTGATGCCAAAGTGCGCCATGCCGCTGAAATCCTGCACATGACGGATTTGCTCGACCGGCGCACGGTGCGATTGAGCGGCGGACAGAAACAGCGCGTGGGCATCGGGCGGGCCATCGTGCGCAACCCGGCCGTGTTTCTGATGGACGAGCCCATCTCTCACCTGGAGGCTCAGTTGCGCGCTCAGATGCGCGTCGAACTGAAACGCCTCCATCTGGAGGTCGAAGCGACGACTGTGTACGTGACGCACGACCAATTGGAAGCGATGGCTCTGGCCGACCGCATCGCCGTTATGAACTTTGGCGTGCTTCAACAGGTGGGCACCCCGACTGAACTGTTCGACAAGCCGGCCAATCAGTTCGTCGCCGGTTTCATTGGCTCGCCACCCATGAACTTCCTCACCTGCGAACTGGTTTGGGAGAGGGATGAGCTGTTTGTGCAGGGACAGGGCTACAAAGTCGCGCTGCCAGCAGAAACCAAACAGAAACTGCTGCTCAGAGGGAAAGATGGCTCGCTGATTCTGGGCATTCGGCCGCTGGATGTGCGAATCGCACAGTCCGCCAGTGAGGCCACGCCAATCGCCGCGCAGACTTTCGTCTACGAACCACAGGGAGAAACGTGCCAGGTAACCGTTCAGTTGGATGGGCAATTGCTGAGCGTCGAGACCTCGGGCGATTTCTTCACCCAGGCTGGCGAGACAGCCTGGATAGGCTTCGATACGGCCAAATTGCACTTGTTCGACTCTAAAACGGGAGCCAATCTCGTTGTATAGGGAAGGAGATACCAACTTCAATGTCGGAAGTACGTTTGGAAGGAGTCTCAAAGAAATACGGCGACCAGGTGGCTGTCAATGAAATTTCATTGCACTGCAAGAATTCCGAATTCTTTTTCATCCTTGGCCCGTCTGGAGCGGGTAAGACATCCATCTTGAAAATGATCGCCGGACTGACCAACGTCGACGGGGGCAAGATATACATTGGCGACCGTCTGGTCAACGACCTGGAACCCGGTTTGCGCAACGTGGCGATGGCCTTTGAAACCTATGCGTTGTATCCGCACCTGACTGTGTTTGAGAACATCGCTTTTCCCCTCCGCGCACCGATTCGCGCCAGGCAGTTTAGCGAAGAGGAAATCAAAAAGCGCGTCCAGCGAGTAGGTGAGCTGTTGCGCATCCATGAACTGCTCGACCGCATGCCAACCCAATTGTCCGGCGGACAGAAACAGCGCGTGGCATTGGGCCGCGCCTTGATCCGTGAGCCTGAAGCCTTCCTGCTCGATGAGCCGATTGCCCACCTGGACGCCAAGTTGCGCCACCACATGCGGGCGGAACTCAAGGCCATGCAGAAGGAGCTGGGTACAACTGCCATTTACACCACGCCCGATCAGCTCGAAGCGCTTTCTATGGCCGACACCATCGCGGTTTTGAATGAAGGGAAGCTGCACCAGATTGGCACACCGCTGGAAATCTACAATCGGCCGGCGGACAGGTTCGTCGCCAGATTTGTAGGCGACCCGCCGATGAATTTCCTCACCTCACCGTGTCAGGTCAGATCGGAGGGGGGTGAGATCTTTCTGCAAATTGACGGACTGCGGCTGGAGCTCTCTCCGAGAATCCAGAGCCTGGTCGCGGGACAGTCGCGTGAGCGATTGCAAGTCGGTATACGCCCTTCCGACATCACCCTACATCGCCAGGATGTCGGGACGGCCTGGAAAGGCGAGGTCTATCTGATCGAGCAAGTCGGCCGGTCACGCATTTTCACCGTAAAGGTGAATGGAGATATGTTGAAGGTGAAGATGCCTTTGGAATTCAACGCCGCCGTGGGCGAACATTTATACCTGACCTTCAGTCCCGACAAAATCTACCTTTTTGACGAGAGCACCGGCCAAAGCATTTAAGCATCTATCCCGTCTTCAACCTGCTCCAACCTTTCGGTGTGACGAGTGACCTGAGAATACTGATCATGAGGGCAGCTCCGCAGTCCGGGGGCTGCCTTTCTCCTGACAGCCAAAGGCTCAAGTCGTATATCTACCCACGTTGGTCCACCCTGCGCACACCACGACGCTGTACCTTTGTTGGCCTGGAGTTGCCTGGAAGCGTCTAAAGGATTACAATTCATGACAAATCATCAAATGAAGAGGAGAGGACAGGAACGACTATGACCGACTCGGTGACAAAGAGGGTTTTTCCGGAAGAATTGGAAGATTTTTGCGTCAAGGCTTTACGCAGGGCAGGTCTGAGTGATGAAGACGCCCGCACTTCAGCTCAGGTACTGGTCACCAACGACACCTGGGGCATCCATACCCACGGCGTCCGACAGTTTCGCGGCTTGCTGCGTGCTGTCAAAGCTGGGCGGCTGAATGCCCAGGCAAGCCCAGAGGTCGTCGCGCAGGGAGTAGCCTGGGCGCTCGTAGACGGCCACCACGCTTTTCCGATGGTCACCGCCTCTCGGGCCATGTCCCTCGCTATCGACAAGGCCAGAAACGCAGGCACGGCCTACGTCGGGGTCAGACACAGCAGCCACTTCGGCGCCGCCGGGTACTACGCCAACATGGCTGCCCGGCAAGACATGATCGGCATATCCGTCAGCAACACCGACCCGATTATGACCGTTCCAGGCTCGCGCGCCAGAATATTTGGCACGAACCCTCTGGCCTACGCCGTGCCTGCCGGGGAAGAAAAGCCAGTCTTCCTGGACATTGCGGTCAGCGCCGTGGCGGCTACCAAAGTCCTGGCCGCCAGAGAGGTCGGAAAACAGGTGCCGAGCAATTGGATTGTGGATAAGGAGGGGATGCCTACCACCGACCCCAACGCATTTCTCGACGGCGGCGCAATGGTGCCCATGGCCGGCCATAAGGGCTATGGCCTGGCCCTGCTCATTGAGGTTCTGGCAGCGGTGATGACCGGCGCCGGCGTCACCCAGGAGGTGCCCAGTTGGATTGAAGAACAGCCTAAGCCGGTAAACCAGGGCCATGCCTTTATTGCCATTGATGTTTCCAAGATCATGCCCCTGCCGGAGTTCAAGACCAGAATGGACAACATGATCCGCGAGATCAGGTCAGCTCCCAAAGCCAAAAACTCCGACCGCATTTACTTGCCTGGGGAGATGGAGTGGGAGAAACGTGAAATTGCCCTGAAACAAGGGATGCAATTGCCCGACCATGTGATAGGCAGCCTGACCGACCTGGCTCACGAATGGGGGCTCGAACCGGAGCTCAAGACTTTGCTCGGCTGAGTACCGTGGGAGTCAATTTGGCGCACGAAACACACAGGCGAGGCCCGTTGGGCGATATGGCGCGCTCCGTGCGCTCTGTGCTCCCCAAGATGCCACCTGTAATTCTGTGGCTCTGTATATTGGCCTACTGGGCGACTTTTGGGACCTTGTCCATACTGCAACATAACGCTTTTTGGACGTCCATCTACGATTTGGGGAATGTTGACCAGGCCGTCTGGAATACCCTGCACGGTCGCATTTTGCAGTTCACCACCCAACCTCACATGGGAGACATCCGGCTGGCGATGCACATCGAGCCGATTTTGATCCCCGTCTCGCTATTGTATCTGCTGTATAGCAGCCCCAAGACCTTGTTAGCCTTGCAAACCGTGGCGCTCGGCCTTGGGGCCTGGCCTCTGTATTTGATTGCGCGCCGGAAACTTGGCTCGGGCTGGGCGGCTGCATGTTTTGCCGCCGCCTATTTGCTTCTGCCCGCTTTGGAGGCGGCCAATCTCTTTGAGTTCCACGCTGTGGCCCTGGCACCCCTGTTCCTGTTGTTCTGTTTCTACTTTATGGAAAAAACTCCACCCGACGCGCCTCTGACCTCGTATGCTCCCGCTGTGGGCTTCGCCATCCTGGCCATGAGCTGCAAAGAAGATATTCCGCTGCTCACCGTGATGATGGGCTTGTACTTTCTCATCGTCGCAAGAAAATGGAGGGGCGGGCTGTCGCTAATCGGTCTGGGTAGCCTGTGGTTCTACGTTGCTCTCTATGTCGTTTTTCCCGCAGTCAGAGAGGGCAAGGGGTCGCCCTTTATGCGCTATTATGAGGATTTTGGAGACAGCCCCTTCTCGATCATCCTTACCCTCCTCACCAAGCCACAACTGACCGCCCAGACACTGCTCACGACGGACAACCTGTACTACATGGTCGGTTTGCTTTTCCCGTTCGGGTTCTTGCCCCTTCCAGGCTTGCCAGTCCTGCTGATAGCCGCCCCATCGCTGGGGATAAACCTGCTCAGCTCGTTTCCACTCATGCACGAACTCGAGGCCAAACAATACGCCGTCCCTATCGCGCCATTTGTGGCCTTAGCGGCCGTCTACGGTACGCTGTACCTCAGCCGTTGGCTGCGCAGAGAGCGGCTGGTCATTTGTCTGGCGTCCGCGCTGGTGTTGCTGTGCGCCATGACCTACCACTACTACCGCGGCTTCTCGCCGATGTCCCTGGCTTACAAGCCACCAGTCGTAACGGCCCACCATCGCCTGGCGGAAGAATTTATCCGGGAGATCCCGCCGGACGCGCCGCTGATTGCCCAAGACCGCCTCTTCCCCCACGTGAGCCAGCGCGAGCGAGCGTATTACGTTTGGACCTCCAAAACCGACGCCGAATATATCTTTTTGGATGTGTCCCACCCTTCATTTGTCAACGTGGACAACGTGCATTCGTGGCTGAAGGACAAGATTGAGCAACAGACCGAATTTGGCTTGATCAAGGCGCAGGATGGGTATCTTCTGCTCAAGCGAGGTGCAAGCAGGGCGGAATTGCCACCCGAATTCTACACTTTTGCAAAGGCGCAGAACCCGGAAATTCAGCATCCGATGGTGGTGGATTTCGGGGATAGCCTGCGTCTCCTGGGCTTCGACATCCTCTACGACCGAGACCGAGAGGTCAATTTCGTATTGTATTGGCAGGCACTGAAACCACTGGACTCAGATTGCGCTGTTCAGCTTCATCTCGTAAATGAATCCGGCGAAATCATTCAGTCCACCCACACTCCTCAACCAACGCTGGTATGGTACCCGGTACGCCAATGGCCGCCTGGAGAAACCATCAGAGTTCTGGTCAACACCCTTCCCTGGACCACCAGCCGCCTGACAGCCTATGGGGTCGCCCTGAGCGTAACGGAGGGCCAGGCGAAGGAACGGGAAGGCCGTCTGAAGCCGATCATTCAGCCCGCACCATTCCAGGCGCGGTTGCTGGACGATGATAGCGCCGTTGAACTGGCCCGGTTCGGCAAACGGTGGGGCATCCCCTACGCGGTCTTCAATTGAGGTTTTGTGCATCTAACGGATTCTCGTGGTAAGATATGGAAGTGAACTGAAATGGAGAGAATCCTTAAGACATTGTGCCACGGGCGCCTCGCCTGCGAAACCAGTAAGGAGGGCGACAGCTATGCCGGAGACGCGAAACGGACGGTATTCCATTGCGCTAATCTTGTTGTTGATTGGGACGTTATTTGTCCCTATGCTGGCGTGCAACTTCAATTATAAGACCGGGGCTCAGAGGCAACCTGCCATCGCCGATGTTACCATGGCGAAGCGACTTGATTCCAGTCAGAAACCCGTTGAGGCCACGAAGGTTTTCGATGAAACCGATACGTTCTTTTGCTCCGTGAAGGTGGAGAATTTGCGGTCAGGTTCACAGGTCACGGCCAAATGGTATTATGGCGAGCAACTTTTGGATCAATTCACGCTGACGTTGGAGACTGCCGGATCGGGTTACCTGGGTTTCAATCTCGCCTCGCAAGAAGGCAGGTGGCCGGCGGGCGATTACAGAATTGAGGTGTCGTTAAACGGGGTGTTGGCCCGAACTGAGAATTTCTCGGTGAGGTCAAGTGGTGAGGAAATCAAGACGCCCATTGCCGCCGCGGCCTCGCCGACGCCGGCGATTGTTTTGGTGACGCCGGGACCGGCTACAAGTGCGCCAACCGCAACCCCCATTGTGCTTTCTATCCCGCCATCGGCCACGCCCACTGTCTTGGTGCAGCTCGTAGTCCCTACTCCTGCGGCCACGAATCCGACCGTACCGGCGATACCCGGGCCTGGTTTCATGGGTGAACCGCCCGTAGCTGCCCCCATCAGTCCAACCGGTCAGCTACAAGCTGTCACGCCTGCCACGCCGTCGGCAGCCTTGCCGACCCTGCCAGTACTGAGAATTCAACCCACACTGCCGGCGGATTCACCGATCAAGGGTGTGACAATGGCCCGGCGGTTGGACGAAAGCCAGAGGCCGCTAGACCCCACGGAGGCGTTCGAGCAAACCGACACCTTTTTCTGCTCCGTCGAAGTGATCAACCTGCCGGCAGGTTCTCAGGTCACGGCAAACTGGTACCGAGGCGCCGAACTCTTGGACCAATTTACCCTCACAACGGACAAGGCTGGTTCGGGCAATCTCGGATTCAATCTGTCACCCAAAGAAGGCGTATGGCCCGTTGGGGACTATCGCGTCGAAATCGCGTTGAACGGGGCCACGGTCGCTGAGCGTCGCTTCTCGGTTAAACCGCCGGCCACAGCCTTGGCCTCTCGTGTGAAATCGGCCATCCTGACCAAGTCTGTTGACGAAAGCTACAGAGCCAACGCCCCTTCTCTGGTCTTTGCGCCGACTGATGTTGTGCACTGCTCGGTGAACGCCGACCTCGGATTGGGTTCTGAACTAACGGCGAAATGGTATCAGGGCGGACAATTGCTGACAGAGTATATGACCACCGTCACAGCCCAAGAAAACATGGCGGATACCTATGTTGATTTCTATCTTTCACCTGCCAGTCCGCTGGAGCCAGGCTCTTATTCAGTCGAAATCTTGCTGGATGGACGGTTGTCTAGAGCCGTGGATTTTACTGTGCAAGGGCCAACGGCAGCACTCCCAACGCAGCCTCAGCCGATTGCGGCGGAGGCCGCCCTGCCAACCGCTACGGTCGCCGCCTCCGAACCTCAGATCGGCCCAATCAATTTCTCTCTTGAAGCTCTCACCAGCCAGCAGCCGCCCCTTCCCCGCGCGGTCTTTCCTGCCGGGACCAAAACGGTGTATGCCACGTTCAGTTACAGCGATTTCCGTCAGGGTGACATTTTCGAGCAAATTTGGTATCTCAACGGTCAGGAGAGCGGCAAAGGCAGCTTTGCCTGGGTTGACGCCACAACGGGCCAATATCAGGGCAGTTTGAACAACGAACGAGGTCTCCTGCCCGGCAGTTATCGGCTGGACATCAAACTGAACGGCCGTTTGCTTGGCTCAGGACAGTTCATGGTTGAAGGGAGTAGTCCATCTCCCGAACCTCCTGTGAAGCCCACGCCGTCGCCTTCGCCGGCGGCAGTCGCCAGGCCCAAGACGCCGACGCCCCAGCAACCTGCCCGCCAGTTCAAGATTGTGTACAGTATGACCCAGGGGGACATCCACAGCCTGTGGACCATCAACCTGGACGGCACCAATCGAAGCCTGTTGACAGATCGGGCCAGCGACCCCGCCTGGTCGCCGGATGGGAATGCCATCGTGTTCTACGGTTGGGATGGGCACCCGCGCGGAGGCAGCGGAGTGTACGAAATCAGCATAGACGGGACCAGCACACGACAAATCTGGAACCAGGGGAGCGCCGAGTATCTGGACTGGTCTCCTGACGGACGATACATCGCGATGAACACCATTACCGGCACCCCCAACAAACGGCTGGTCATTTATGACCGTTCCACCAACACCGCGCAAGACTTAGGGCCTGGGGAACAACCCAACTTCTCGCCGGACGGCAGCAGCATCGTCGCCAGAACCTGCGTGGGCAGCCATTGCGGGCTGTTCCTGATGGGCCGATTCGGAGAGGCCAAGACCCGCCTGACAACCAGCGCTGACGATGCCATGCCCTCATGGTCGCCTCTGGGGGACCGGATTGCGTATGCGAGCCAACAAGGGGGCAATTGGGACATTTGGGCGATCAACACCAATGGCACCGGCCAGGTGCGCCTCACGGATGATCCAGGTATTGACGCAATGCCGGTCTGGCTGCCGGACGGGAGTGGCATTGCCTTTCGTTCCACACGTGACGGCGCATGGGGCATTTGGGTGATGAATCCGGATGGCAGCAACCCGCGCAAGATTACCGACGCACCGGCTGCTGCTGACTGGGGGCGCGACCGCCTGGACGTGCGTTAGAGTTGAACGTTTATCTCGCGTCTGTTGGTTGCAAATTGAATCAAAGCGAAGTGGAGAAGTTGGCCCGAGAGCTGAGCGCGTGCGGACATCAGGTGGTCTCCGATCCGACTGAAGCGGATACCATCATCCTGAACACCTGTACGGTCACACACATCGCTGCCCGAAAGTCAGGCCAATTTGTCCGCCGTTTGCACAGGGCCAACACCGACGCCCAGATTGTCTTGACTGGCTGCTTTGCTGAAATGTCGCCCGACGAAGCGGCTGCTTTGCCTGGAGTCCGCGCCGTTGTGGGTAATGCCGACAAAGAGCGGTTGCTGGAGCGGTTGGGTCTCTGCCCGTCCGGAGCAGGCGAAGGTTCTGTCAGGCATTTGCCTGCTTTGCCTTCTCTGCGCACTCGAGCCTTTGTCAAGATTCAGGACGGGTGCGACAATGAATGCACCTACTGCATTGTACGCATCGCGCGGGGCCGCCAGCGAAGTCGAGACAAAGATGAAATCATCGCCGAGATACACGAGCGCGTCTCAGCCGGTTATCAAGAGGTCGTTCTGACCGGCGTCCACATCGGTGCTTATGGCCGAGACCACAATCAGACTGCGGAAATTGATCTGTGGGATTTGGTAGATGCGATACTGCGAGAAACGAGCATCCCGCGATTGCGGCTGTCGTCTATCGAACCGTGGGACATTGCCCCGCAGTATCTTGCTTTGTGGCAGAACGAACGACTGTGCAGGCACCTGCACTTGCCCCTGCAAAGCGGCAGTGACACGGCACTGGCCCGCATGAAACGGCGCTATACGGTACGTGAATTCGCTGAAATCGTCGAGGCGGCTCGCAGGGCGGTGCCGGATATGGCCATTACGACTGACGTCATCGTTGGCTTCCCCGGCGAGACAGAAAGCGAGTTTGAAGAAACCCTTCGGTTTGTTGGGGCGATGCAATTCAGCCGGGTGCACATCTTCCCGTTCTCTGCTCGAACTGGGACCGAAGCGGCAACGTACCCCGGCCAGGTGTCACCGCAAGTGAAGCAAGTCCGCGCGCAGCGGCTGGCGGAAATTGCTCGGGCAGGAGAACGAGCTTTCTGGCAGCGGTTTGTCGGGCAGACGGTTAAAGTCCTTTGGGAAAGCAAACGAGAGGCTCACGTGTGGTCGGGTCTGACCGATCACTACGTGCGCGTGATGGCGCGCAGCGAAGCAGAGCTGCACAACCGCATTACGCCCGTGCACATTACCGCCCTGACATCCAACGGCCTCTGGGGTGAACTGCCCGTTTCTGCCGACGGAGTGGAACCTGACTCCTGAAGATTGCAGGCCAGGGCGAGAATCGCACTAACTTGATCGCCCAAGCCTTCAAAATAACCCGATGGAGAGGAAGCTATGGATTGCATCTTTTGTGATATTATCGCCCACGCGCTACCTGCCGACATTGTCTATCAGGACGAATTGCTTACTGCTTTTAGAGACATCAGGCCACAGGCGCCGGTGCACATTTTGATTGTGCCCAACCAGCACCTGGCCTCCATCGGCGACATCGGGCCAGAACACTACGAGCTGCTGGGGCGCATGTTTACCGTGGCCAATCAACTGGCCGCGCAAGAACGGATCGCCGAGACCGGTTATCGGTTGGTCATCAATCGAGGGGAACAGAGCGGTCAGAGTGTGCACCACCTGCACCTGCACTTGTTGGGCGGACGGTGGATGAGATGGCCGCCGGGCTGATTGACACGGGCTTGGAGTTCTGATAAAATGCGCCCGCTCGGGATATGTCGCCGTGTCGCGTGGAGAAGTCGCCAGGCAGAGCATCTGTGATCTGCTACTTTGGGTAAGAGAAACCACCTTGACCAGTTCCAGCGTTTCCAGTCGGGCTCACGTCAAATCGTTGATCAGGCCGCTCTTTTACAATTGCCTGACCCTGATAGTCATCTTCACCCTGTGTCTGTATGGTCTGGGAGTTGTTGGCCTTTACCTGAGATGGTTTGTCTTAGAGGCTCTATTGACTGACACTCCCACACCAATTATTGTGACGGTGGTCCTGCCCACTCAGCCCGGTGACGAACAACCACCCATCATTATCACCGTAATTGCCACCCGGGCGCCAGACCACCATCGGCCGCCGACTGCCACTCTGGAACCTACGCCAACCCAATGGTGGCCCGCCATCGGGGACGAGGTGCCGGTGTACGGGTCTGTCACCCCCGCAACCGACACCCCAACCGCAGAAGTCTCTGTGACTTCAGAATCCTATTCTGCTCAGGAGGCTGATAGCCCACTGCCATGAAGACAATCAAACCGCTCATCAAGACTTTGCGGCCCAAACAGTGGTCAAAGAACCTATTTATCTTTGCAGCTCTTGTTTTCGACCTTAAATTGTTTCAGGCGGCACCACTTCTCCGCACTGTCGCGGGGTTTGTGCTGTTTTGTCTCCTCTCCAGCACGATTTACCTGATCAACGACCTGGTTGATATAGAGAAAGACCGGCAACATCCTGTAAAGCGTAACCGCCCGCTGGCAGCGGGTGAGCTTTCGCCCTCTGTGGCGGTCCTCGCCGCGATTGGGATCGGAGTAGTCTGTGTGCCCTTGTCGTTCATGCTGGAGCTGTATTTCGGTGGTATCGCTGTCAGCTATGTGATCTTGATGATTGTGTACTCGTTCTTCTTGAAAAACACGGTTATCGTGGATGTAATGACCATTGCCGCCGGTTTCGTGTTGCGGGTCGCTGCCGGTGTGGTGCTCGTGCACGTAGAGCGATTCTCTCCCTGGCTGTATGTTTGCACCACTCTGCTCGCCCTGTTCATCGCCATTGGGAAACGTCGCAACGAGCTGGCCCTATTGAAGGGCAATGCGAACACCCATCGCGCGATCCTGGACGAATACAGTCTGAGTTTCATTGATGAAATGATCAGCATTATCTCCGCGGCGACGCTCATCGCCTATTCGCTGTACACCTTCTCAGCAGAGAACCTGCCCAAGAACCACACCATGATGCTGACGACCCCTTTTGTGCTTTATGGCCTATTTCGCTATCTTTACCTCATACACGTCAGGGGGGAGGGTGGCGCACCAGAAGAAATTGTAATCAAAGACAAGCCTTTAATCATCAACATGGTGCTGTGGGCTTTGGCGGTGATCCTGATTCTGTATCTGGCCTGAATGAACCGGCTCGCCTGGCCCCAAACAGGTCAAAAGCCCTGACGTAAGCCAAAGGCCTACGCCAGGGCCAAGTCTCATTGTATGGTATTTCCGCGGCGCGTCTATTCTAACGCTTGGTGTACTGCGGGGCCTTGCGCGCCCTCTTCAGACCAGGCTTCTTGCGTTCTTTCGCGCGTGGGTCGCGGCTCAGGAAGCCAGCCTTGCGCAAGGTAGGGCGCAGATCGGGGTCGGCTTCAACCAGTGCGCGGGCAATTCCGTGACAGACTGCTCCGGCCTGGCCGGTTGTTCCTCCGCCAATGACCTGAACGGTGACATCGAACTTCCCTTCCATTGCGGTCAAGCTGAGCGGCCCAGTCACAGTCATCGCATCCCGCTGACGATGGAAATACTCGTCGAGACTGCGCCCATTGACCACTATGGAACCGGTTCCTCCTGGAAACAGGCGCACTCGCGCTGTAGCGGATTTGCGCCGACCTGTGCCCTGATAGTAATTTGTCGCCATGTCCTTATCTACCCCCTAGTTCCAGATCGAGTGGTTTGGGATTCTGAGCCTGATGCGGGTGATCGGGCGTAGCGTAGATCCGCAATTTCTTGATCATTGCTCTGCCTAGCTTGGTCTTGGGTAACATGCCCCTCACTGCTGCTTCCAGGACCCGCGTAGGATGCTTCTCAAGCTGCTTCTCCAGCGTAATGGCTTTGAAGCCACCCGGGTACATGGAATGCCGGTAGTACATTTTCTGGGTGAGCTTCCCCCCGGTCACCTGCACTTTGTCCGCGTTCACCACGATGACATGGTCGCCTGTATCCAGATGAGGGGTGTAATACGGTTTGTGCTTCCCCTTCAGAATCTGCGCGATCCTGGACGCCAGGCGCCCGAGATTTTGCCCCTGTGCATCTACCACATACCATTCACGAACAATTTCTTTTGGTTTGGTTACGTATGTCTTCACTTTGTTTCCGACTCCTTCGCTTCAGGTTCGCCATTCCCGAGAGCAAGATTGATCAACATATTTTTCAGCAACCGATATGCTGCCAGGGCGCCGGATAGCAGATCTTTTCCAGGAATAACCCCTGAGCCGGCGCCGGAGGCCCTGCTGCAGCCCTGTCCCCAGCAGCGAGAATATCGGCTACTCCTGCGGGAGACAATTTGCCCGTCCCGACCAGCAAGAGCGTCCCCACAATACTTCTCACCATCTGGCGCAGAAACGCATTGGCCTCGATGTCAAAGAACACCCAATCTCCCTGACGCCACCAGTAGGCGTCGTACACTTCCCGCACCGTGTGCCCACCACTGGACGCCTGTCCAAACGAGGCGTAGTCATGTACGCCAACCAGACACTCGCTCGCCCGGTTCATCATTTGCACATCCAGATAAGACGTCACCTGATGGGCAAAACGCGCTGCAAAAGCAGACCGCACTTCACCATTGAAAAGAACATAACGATACAGGCGGCTGGTCGCACTGTAGCGGGCATGAAACTCTTCTCCAACCGGCAGCACTTCTCGAACCGATATGTCCGGCGGCAAGAGAGCATTCAAAGCCCGCCGCAGCGCCAACCACGAATGTTTCCAATCTATGCAAAAATGTATGACCTGCGACCTGGCGTGAACGCCCCTATCGGTGCGTCCTGCTCCCACCACAGAACAGGCCCGTTGAGCGATGTGACTGAGAACCTGCTCCAGCTCGGCCTGTACGGTGCGCTGTTTAGATTGCCTCTGGAACCCGTAGAAATCAGTTCCGTCGTATTCTATTACGCAAGCAACTTTTTGGATACCCTGTTCCCGCTCGATTGGTTGAACTTGTGTCTCACCGGGAGACTGGCATCCAACCATTCCCGCTCCTTGACCAAAGGTCAGATCACTCGACCAACTCTACCAGTACAATTCGAGCGCCATCTCCCTGTCGCTGACCGAGTTGAAGGATGCGCGTATAACCACCGGCCCGGTCTTCATAACGAGGAGCCAGCTCGTCGAACAATTTCTTTACCACTTCCGGCTCATTCAACCGGGCGGCGGCCAGTCGTCTGGCATGAAGGTCGCCCCGCTTGGCAAGGGTCACCAGCTTTTCCGCGTCACCGCGGATGGCCTTAGCTTTGGCTTCGGTCGTCTTGATCCGGTCGTATTTGAAGAGCTGGGTGATCAAATTCCTTCGGAGCGCCTGTCGGTTATCCTTGGAACGTCCCAGCTTGCGTCCAGCAACATGATGTCTCATCGTTTCCCTCTCGCGTCACACATTGAAGCTTACCGATCTGTCTCTTCTTCCAACTCGTCGCCCCACGGCTCAGCCTCAAGCTCTTCAGCTTCTTCTTCATCGAGCTCATCTTCGTCGCCCTCGAACTCTTCCTCTTCCTCTGGCTCATCAGAACTCTGATCCAAAGAAGGACTGGCTGAAAGGGGCGACTCTGTAGGCGTCCAGAACCCCTTAGCCACAAGGCTTTGTTTGAGTTCTTCCAGCGACTTCCGGCCGAAGTTGCGCACGGCCAGAATTTCCTCTTCACTCTTCTCCAAGCGTTCAAGCACCTCGCCGACCTTGGTGACGCCAGCTCGTTTCAGACAGTTATACGCTCGAACCGACAGTCCAAGTTCTTCTATCGGAATGTCATACGTCCGGCTGGGGATCTTGGCTTTGGGTTCAGCGGGTTCCGGCTCGACTTTCGTCTCGCTGACCCCGGCCACCAGGCTGAAATGATGGACAAGAATTTGAGCGCTCTCTCTTAGGGCTTGTTGCGGAGCGATTGTACCGTCTGTCCAGACTTCGACGATCAGTCGGTCAAAATCGGTCATCTGCCCCACGCGCATGCGTTCCACCGTATAATTCGCCTTGCGAATGGGACTAAAAATAGCGTCCACCGGGATGTCGCCTATCGGCAACCGCCCGCGTTCTTCGGCAGGCGAGTAGCCACGCCCCCGCTCTACCACACACTCTATCTCCAGGTCGGCCTCGGGCGAATCGGCGGTGAGCAGATACAGCTCGGGGTTGACGATTTCCACTTCGGCCGGACATTCCAGGTCACCAGCCGTGATCTCCCCTTCCCCGCTGACATGTAACCGTAGCCGCACCGGCCCATCCCCATCCAGCTTCAAACGAAGCTGTTTGATATTCAGGATGAACATAGTCATATCTTCCCGAACATTTGGAATGGGCGAGAATTCGTGATGCACTCCGCTGACGCGGACTGATGTCACCGCCGCGCCTGGCAGAGAGGAGAGCAGGGTGCGTCGCAACGCATTGCCCAGCGTAATGCCAAAGCCGCCTTCCAAAGGACCGATGACAAACTTACCATAGTTCTGAGCCAGGGCCTCTATATCAATTTTAGGTAGTATTCGATTCATTCGTTTTCTCACCCCTCCCGTGTTGAGTGAAGCAGGCGTGTGTCAATCTGATCACACTTCATTTACGATGCCACTCTCGACGGAACTGTCTAGCGGCTGTAATACTCCACTATCAGTTGTTCTTCCAGCGATACGTCGATCTCCTCACGCGAGGGCACACTGAGAACGGTCCCGGTCATATTAGCCGCATCCAGCGACAACCAGCCAGGCGTCATGCGGTCACGCAAGCTCTCCGCTATGCCAGCGAAGAGGGGCGACTTCTTACTCTCTTCAGCCACAGAGATGGTATCTCCTGGTTTGGTCGGGTAAGAAGGGATATTGACACGAGAACCGTTGACTAAGATGTGTCCGTGCCGAACCATTTGCCGCGCTTGTGGGCGCGATTCGGCCAGGCCGAGCCGATACACCACGTTGTCCAGACGGAGCTCTAAAGTGATCAACAGATTGGTGCCGGTCAGTCCACGCCGCCGCTCTGCGTCCTCGAAGTAACGACGAAATTGTCTTTCAAATACACCGTAAATCCGTCTGGCCTTTTGTTTTTCTCGCAACTGCAAAGCGTAGTCAGACGCCTTGCGCCGAAACTGACGCTGTGGCCCATGCACGCCGGGTGGATAAGAACGTTTCTCAACGGCGCATTTAGAAGAAAAACACCGCTCCCCTTTCAGAAAGAGCTTCTCACCTTCTCGCCGGCACAATTTACAAACAGATTCAATATATCTCGCCATTTTGCCTCCACATAAATAGAGCGCCAGGTCTCTATTCCTTATAAACTCATCAGACCGTGTTATACGCGACGTTTCTTAGGAGGGCGACAACCGTTGTGAGGTATGGGCGTCACATCGGTAATCGACCTGACTTTCAGGCCAGCCGCTTGAATTGAACGGATGGCTGCCTCTCGCCCCGGCCCAGGTCCCTTAACAAATACGTCTACCTCACGCATCCCGTGCTCCATTGCTTGCTTGACCGCGTTCTGGGCAGCAAGCTGCGCCGCATAAGGCGTGCTCTTGCGCGAACCTTTGAACCCTGATGTGCCAGCGCTGGCCCAAGAGATTGCATTGCCATTCTGATCGGTCAGGGTCACAATCGTATTATTGAAGTTAGATTGAATATGAGCCTGCCCATACGGAACGTTCTTCCGCTCGCGGCGGCCGCCGCCGCGCTTAGCAGTCGTAGCAGTTTTGGCTTTTGCCATTTTTCCTCCTCAGTCACAGAACCAAAACATCTCAGACCGACAGGCTGCACCAAGAGCGCAGTCCGGTCAGTCACCTTGCAATTACTTCTTGGCCTTCGACCGGCGCTTACCGGCCACTGTCTTGCGCTGGCCACGCTTGGCGCGGGCGTTGGTCCGTGTACGCTGTCCACGAACCGGCAAGTTTCGGCGGTGTCGAATACCTCGATAGCAGCCAATTTCCTGCAGGCGGTTGATATTCATCGCTACCTCGCGGCGGAGGTCACCTTCCACTCGATAATTGCGGTCAATGATATCGCGCAGGCGACCAATTTCAGCCTCCGCCAGGTCCTTGACTTTGGTTTGCCCGTTTATGTTGGCTTGAGCCAGAATATTCTGGCTGGTTTTTCTGCCAATTCCGTAAATATAAGTCAGCGCGATTTCGACGTTCTTTTCTCGGGGCAAGTCAACCCCAACGATTCTAGCCATTCGTAGCTCCTCTCACATTAGCTTTCGATAGCAGAGCGAGAAGGCAACATGCCGTCCCTCTGCTCCAGCTCTATCCCTGCCGTTGCTTATGCTTGGGATTGGTACAAATCACCCGCACCACACCTTTGCGCTTGACAATCTTGCACTTTTCACAACGTACTTTTACTGATGGTTTCACTTTCATCTTTCAGTCTCCCCTTACGGCGCCGTTGATATTCTCTCCCAGCCCTCGGTTGCTACAGTTGGGTCAATATCAGCGGTTCGCTATCCATAATTGCTATCGTGTGCTCAAAATGAGCCGACCAACTTCCGTCCAATGTGACCACCGTCCAGCCATCCTCCAGCACCTTGGTTCGCCAGTCGCCCAGGTTGACCATCGGCTCCAGGGCAATCGTCAAGCCAGTCTTCAGCACAAGGCCGGCGCCAGGTTGCCCAAAATTGAACACCTGAGGGTCCTCATGCATCTTACGACCTATGCCATGGCCCGTGTATTCTCGCACCACAGACATATTATGGCTCTCGACGTAATTCTGGATCGCCCAGGATATGTCGCCCACATGGTTTCCAGCACGGGCCTGAGCAATGCCTGCCTCCAACGCGCCCTGCGTCACCTCCAACAAACGCTGCGCCTGCGGGGCAATCTGCCCTACGCCCAGGGTAATGGCAGCATCGCCTTGATAGCCGCGATAGATGGCGCCAACATCTATGCTGATGATGTCGCCTTCTTCCAAGACCCGCTTGCCCGGAATACCGTGGACAATTTCTTCGTTCACCGAAGTACATATTGAGGCTGGATAGCCACGATATCCTTTGAAGGACGGTATCGCCTTCGATTTGACAATCACCTTGTGCGCCAGTTCGTCTAGCTCACCGGTGGTGATGCCAGGGCGCACTTGTTCTTTCATCAACTCCAGAACTTTGGCGACGATCCGACCGGCCTGCCGCATCTTTTGCAGTTCCTGCGGCGATTTCAGCAATACCATCCTCATGCCTTGATTACGTCCAGCAGGGCAGCCCTGACCGCCTCAATGTCTTGCTGCCCGTCCACAGTGTGTAAGAGCCCTTTTTGTTTGTAAAAATCAATCAAGGGCAGGGTCTGCTCGAAATAGACCTGTAGTCTGTTCTTCACCGTCTCCGGCTGATCGTCGGCGCGTTGATACAACTCGCCGCCACAGACATCACACACACCTTCCACTTTGGGCGGATTGAACAGCGTGTGATAAACCGCCTGACAATTGCGACAGATGCGGCGGCCTGTCAGCCGTTCGACCAACGCCGCTTCTGACACCTGGAAATAGATCACCGTGTCAATTTTCTTGCCGTCTTGCGCTAACACCTCGTCCAGTGCACGCGCCTGTTCGACAGTTCTGGGGAACCCGTCCAATATGGCCCCTCTGTCATTGCAATCCGCCTGACTGAGCCGGTCGCGGACCATGGCCACAGTCACATCGTCAGGGACGAGCTCGCCCTTCTCCATGTAACTCTTTGCCTGTAGGCCCAGAGGCGTCTCGCGTTTCAGGTTATCTCTGAATAAGTCGCCCGAAGAAACGTGCGGGATACCCAACATCCCCGACAACACAGTCGCCTGAGTGCCTTTGCCCGCGCCGGGCGCTCCAATTAGAATAATGTGCCTTGCTCTCGTATTAGTCGTCAATCAAACTGCCCCTCTCGCTATGGTGTCTGCGATTAAGACTGGTCGCCTTCGTCGCTACCTGATGAACCCTTCATAGTGGCGCATCAGGAGCTGCGCTTCCAGTTGTTTCATCGTGTCCAGCACTACGCCCACCACAATCAACAAGCCCGTGCTGGTAATCAACAGCGTCTGTGTTTCGGTCACGTCTCTCAGCAACCAGGGCAGGATAGCCACCAACCCCAAGAAGATTGCCCCTACCAGCGTAATGCGTTGCAGCACGCCATTGAGATAGTCGGCTGTCCGCTTGCCTGGACGAATGCCAGGGATGAACCCACCCTGTTTCTGTAGATTTTCCGCCAGATTTTGTTGACGGAAAATCACGTCGGTATAGAAGTAGGTGAAACCTACGACCATGAAGAAATACAGTATCCAGTAGATATTGCTGCCTGGGCTGAACATTTGGTTAATCGCCGTGGCAATCTGGCCGATCAGCGCCGATTGGGAGTAGACAAAGTAACTGGCGACGACGCCCGGAAAGATCAGAATGGACTGAGCAAAGATGAGCGGGATCATGCCGGCCGAGTTCACGCGCAGCGGCACGTAGGTGCTCTGGCCACCGGCAATCCGCAGCCGGTTGCCGCGCATTGCCAATACCCGTTTGCCATATTGCACCGGTATACGCCGTTGTCCCTCCTGGATGAACACGATGGCCAGGACGGTAATGGCGGTCACGATCAGGAAGAAGATCAAGGCCCATGGCCCCGACTCGCTGACCAGCAACTGCCCCACCCGCTGCGGCACACGGGCTACGATGCCTCCGAAAATAATGATTGACACGCCGTTGCCGATGCCCTGTTCTGTGATCAACTCTCCCAGCCACACGGCGACCACCGTGCCGGCGGTCAAGGTCAGGATAGTGCTCAGGGTAGGCAAGATGTCTTCGGGAGAGCCAAAGCCGAAATTGGTCAGCACCCGCATTTGCCCCCTGGACAAGAGAGTCGCCTGCCCATAAGCCTGTAACGCGGCCAGAGGCACGGTAAGCCAGTGCGTATACTGGTTGATTTTGTTCCGCCCGGCTTCGCCCTCTTTGGCGATTTCCTCCAACTGAGGGATGATCGGGACAAGCAACTGCATGATAATGGATGCAGTGATGTAAGGGTAGACCCCCATGGCCATCACCGAGAAGCTGGACATCGCTCCGCCGGAGAACATGTCGAGCATACCCAAGAGCTGGTTGGACTCAAAGACGCTCCGTAACGCCTGTAAATCAACGTTGGGTATAGGAATGTGTGATGCCAGACGATAGATGACCAGAATCGCAAACGTGAACAGGATCCTGCGTCGCAGGTCGGGCAATTTGAAGGCGTTTCGAATGGCTTGTAGCATCTTGCACTCTCCTCCAACAAGACAGGAGCCGGCAGGCCAGTGCCTGCTGCTATAGGGCTAACTCCTCGATGGTTCCACCCGCTTTGGTGATTTTTTCACGCGCTGTCATCGAGAAACGATGGGCTTTCACCACAAACGCCTTGTCCAGTTCGCCTTCACCCAAGATCACCACGGCCTCTTTTGGCGAACGAATGATGCCTGCTTCGGCCAAAACATCGGGAGTGATCACCGTGTTCTCTTCAAAGACCGACAACCGCTCTAAGTTGACCGGAGCATAGTATACCTTGAAACGGTTCTTGAAGCCCCGCTTGTGAGGCAAACGTCGCACAATGGGCAACTGACCGCCCTCAAAATAGGGACGCACGCCTCCGCCTGAGCGAGCATTTTGTCCTTTGGTGCCGCGGCCGGCCGTTTTGCCCTGACCGGCGGCGATACCACGGCCCACCCTCTTGCGGGATTTTTTGGCCCCTTCTGCAGGGCGAAGTTCATGTAGTTTCATCGTCTATTCTCCACTTAAGGTCTGTCAGTTTGCAGTCCACGTCATGACGGATGGCCCTCATCAACGGCCTCGACACGGATCAGATGCCCCACTTTTTGGGCCATGCCCCTGACCGTCGGCGTGTTGTCGTGCTCAACCACATCACCCAGCCTGCGCAGCCCCAGAGCTTTTATCGTCCCTTTTTGCCGGAGGGAATACCCGATGTCGCTCTTAACCCAGGTGATCCTGAGTCGCTTCGCTTTTTCCAGTTCAGTCTTCCACATTGCGTCGCCTCCAGTGAGGGATCAGTTTGGACACCGGTACTCCGCGCCTTTGGGCTTCGACTTCGGCGGATTTCATTTGCTTGAGCCCCTCGAACGTCGCCTGCGCCACATTCAGAATATTCGCGCTGCCCAGCGATTTGGTGAGAATGTCCCGCACGCCGGCGGCTTCAACGATGGCGCGCACTCCGCCGCCAGCGATCACGCCCGTGCCGGGTGACGCCGGTTTGAGCAGCACCTTAGCAGCCCCGAATTTGGCAACCACAGCGTGCGGAATGGTGGTGCCACTCAAGTTCATTTTCCGCATTCTGCGACGGGCGCGTTCGCCGCCCTTACGAATGGCTTCGGGCACATCGCCAGCTTTTCCAATTCCGATTCCCACGCTCCCCTGTTTATCGCCTACTACCACCAATGCCCGGAAACCAAAACGCCGTCCGCCTTTCACCACTTTGGCCGTTCTGGTGATGCTCACCACTTTTTCTTCAAGTTCTTCAAGTTCTTCAAAATCTCTTCTCGGCATCGATCCTCCCTAACGAACCAGTACTGTCTTACCTGACGCAAGCGTACTACCCGCTGTGTATTGCTTCGACTAGAACTCCAACCCGCCTTCTCGAGCCGCATCGGCCAGCGCTTTGACCCGTCCGTGATAGAGATAACCGCCCCGGTCGAAGACCACACGGTTCACACCCCGCGCCAAAGCCCGCTGGGCAATCAGCTTGCCCACCAGCCTGGCCTGATCAACCTTGCTCAAATCCTTGACCTGATTGCGCAATTCCGGGTCTAAGGTAGAAGCAGCCGCAAGCGTATGCCCTCGGACGTCGTCAATTACCTGGGCATAAATCTGATTCAAACTTCTAAACACGTTGAGGCGAGGACGTTCGCTGGTTCCACTTACGTTCTTGCGGACTCGTGCATGACGTCGCTGACGCGCTTCATTTCGATTGATCTCGCTCACCTCTTTAACTCCTCTTAGTTTTCAAGCAGACCTGCCTCCCGCACCCCGATGGGTTGGCTTCACGAAGAGCAGAACTGCCGAGATAAATTATTTCTTACCAGCCTTGCCGGCCTTACGGCGAATCCGTTCGCCTTCGTACAACAGCCCCTTACCTTTGTAAGGCTCAGGTTCTCGAAGGGCGCGGATCTTGGCTGCAACCTGGCCGACCAATGCCTTATCGATCCCCTCTATGGTAAAGATTCTGTCGCCTTTCTCCACAGAGAACTTGATACCAGGCGGGGGAACGATCTCCACAGGATGGGAATAACCGACCTGTAAGACCAGTGACTGCCCCTGCATGGCGGCCCGATAGCCAACGCCTTCCACGGTCATAACCCTGCGAAAACCCTCGCTGACTCCGTGCACCATGTTAGCCAGCAAAGCACGAGTCAGTCCATGATAGGCGCGGTGAGCTCGCTCATCGCTTGACCTCTCCACCACCAATTGGCCGTTTTCCAGTTTCACGGTAATTTCAGGCCGCACCTCATAGGACAGTTGACCTTTCGGGCCGTTAACAGACACTTTCTGCCCTTGTATATCGACATTTACACCCTTCGGCAGGGTGATTGGCATTCGCCCTATACGAGACACAACACACCTCCATCCCAGCTTGTTCGAGACCCTGGCGTTCGTGTTACCACACGTAACACAATACTTCTCCCCCGACACCCAAACGGCGCGCTTGCGAATCGGTGACCACACCTTTAGAAGTGGACAGGATTGCTATGCCCAGCCCGCTGTGCACCCAAGGGATACTGCCTTGCTTGCTGTAGATGCGACAACCTGGCTTGCTGACACGTTTGAGCCCGGTCAAAACGGGTCTACGCTGGTCATCGTATTTCAACCAGATGCGGATCATCGGTCGCGATGCGTCTTTGATGACCTCATAACGTTCGATGAACCCCTCTTCCTTAAGAATACTTACAATAGCCAACTTCAATTTCGAATGAGGAACTACCACTTGGCTGTGATGCGCCATGATGGCATTTCTTATTCGAGTTAACAGATCAGCTATAGGGTCAGACATATTCATAGACCGCTTCTCCTATTTCCTTGGGGATGTCACCCGGTCAGTTTCTGGCGACCGAGCCTTGCCGCTCACAATAGAACAGCGAGCGAACTTTCCTTAAAACCACGCCCCACGACTCCGATTGCTCACCAACTGGATTTCATTACGCCTGGAATGAGACCCTCCAGCGCACGCTCGCGGAAACAGATACGACACAATCGAAATCGCCTCATGTAACCGTGCGGACGGCCACAGACTACGCAGCGGTTTCTTATCCGTGTCTTATACTTGCGACGCGTCTCGCGTACGATCATGCTCTTTTTGGCCACGTTTCCTCCCTATATTCCCACAGAACGACTTGCCGTCCAGTATCGTCTCTTAATCTATTCGATGCTGGTGACCGTATTGCGCCCACTTAACGTTTGCGGAAGGGCATTCCAAACAGCGCCAGCAAACGTCGGGCTTCGTCATCAGTCTTTGCCGTGGTCACCACCGTGATATTCATCCCGCGAACGCGGTCTATCTTATCGTAGTCGATTTCCGGCCAGACGAGCTGCTCACGCAAGCCCAGACTATAATTGCCACGGCCGTCGAATCCGTCAGGCGACACACCGCGGAAGTCCCTTTGGCGCGGCAATGAGACGTTGCACAGCCTGTCCAGGAAATCATACATACGCTTGCCACGCAAAGTGACTTTGACACCGATAGCGTTGCCCTCCCGCAGCTTGAAACCGGCGATTGACTTCCGCGCCCGAGTGACGATGGGTTGCTGTCCGGTGATGGTCTTCACATCGGCTACCGCATAATCCAGAGCCTTGGCATTTTCCAGAGCCTCGCCCATACCAATATTGACCACGATCTTTTCGAGGCGCGGTACTTCCATCACATTTCGGTAATTGAATTCTTTCATCATCGTCGGCACAATTTCCGACCTGTACAGTTCTTTATATCTCGACATTCTGAGAGCTCCTTCAACGCCCTGCCACCTGCCTGCCCATGCTTAGGAAACTGTAACAGGCATTGCCTGGACTTATTCGATCACTTCCCCACATTTCTTACACACCCGCGCTTTGTATCCACTCTCATTTTCCTGGAACTTCACGCGCACCGGTTTCTGGCATTTGTTGCAAAACAAGGCGACGTTGGATACGTGGATCGGCGCTTCACGCTCGATGATACCCACCTGTGTCCGCGTTTGTCCTGTGGGGCGTTGATGTTTCTTGATCATGTTGACGCCCGACACGACTACCATATTTTTCTTAGGGTATACGCGGTGAACTGTGCCTTTGGCGCCTTTATCGTCTCCGCTGATCACCTGCACAGTATCGCCTTTCTTGATTTTCACCGCAACCTCCTCACTTCACTCCCGCAAGGGAGAACTCGAATCACAACTACAGACACCTAGAGCACCTCTGGCGCCAGGGAGACAATTTTCATAAAACCTTTGTCGCGCAGCTCGCGCGCCACCGGGCCAAAAATTCGCGTCCCACGAGGGTTCTTGTTGTCATCTACGATCACGGCCGCGTTCTCGTCGAAGCGAATGACTGAGCCATCCGGCCGTCGGTGTTCTTTCTTGGTACGAACCACTACAGCCTTGACTACATCGCCCTTTTTGACCGAGCCTGTCGGAGTAGCCTGTTTCACCGTAGCGACGATAATGTCACCTACCTGTGCATATCGTCGAGTGCTGCCGCCCGAAACATGAATACAAAGGATTTCTTTGGCGCCCGTATTATCAGCAACTTTGAGTCTGCTTTCTGTCTGAATCATTTCCCTGTCACCCCCAACGAATTATGCTGCCTGGTTGATAGCCCGCATGAGTGAACTGTTCACACCTGGGCGTCTGCCTCAATTACCTGTGGTTCACTTTGGGCTGCCTGTACAATCTGCGCGACCACCCAGCTCTTTTCTTTGCTGAGAGGGCGGGATTCGACGATCAGAACACGGTCACCCACACGACAGACGTTATTCTCATCGTGCGCCTTGTACCTCTTGGCATGTTTTACGACTTTGTGATACAAGCGGTGGCGTTTCAGCGTCTCAACGCGAACGACAACCGTCTTGTCCATCTTGTCGCTCACCACAAAACCCACCAATTTCTTTCGTTGTTCTCTCATGAGGGTGAACCCTCCTTCGCCATCTCACGTTCGCGCAGGACCGTTTTCAGACGGGCAATGTCTCGTTTGACTTCGGTTAATCGGTTGGTGTTCTTCACCTGGCCGGCGACTCCTTGAAAACGCAGGTTGAACAGCTCCTGGTAAGCATCGTCCAACCGTCGTTTTATTTCGGCATCACTCAAGCCCCGGATTTCTCGTGCTTGCATCAGACTCCACCCTCTCCTATTGCCATATCTCGCTTGGCGATGAACTGAGTTTTGATGGGCAGTTTGTGAGCGGCCAGGCGCATGGCTTCACGAGCTGTCTCTTCGGGTATTCCGCCGATTTCGAACAGCACGCGCCCCGGCTTGACCACGGCCACCCAATGGTCTACGTTACCTTTGCCGCTCCCCATGCGGGTTTCAGCCGGTTTGGCCGTGACCGGTTTATCCGGGAAGATTCTGATCCAGATTTTGCCGCCGCGTCTTACAAATCTCACAATCGCGCGACGCGCCGACTCAATTTGCCGGCTCGTCATCCAACAGGGTTCCAAAGCCTGCAAACCGTATTCCCCGAACGAGATTTCTGCCCCACGCGACGCCCGTCCCTTCATACGTCCGCGATGCGCTTTTCTGTATTTAACTCTCTTTGGCATCAACATAAGCTACCGTCTCCTCAGTCAGACACCCTGAAGAGCATTTCATCATTCAGGGCTGTCACAAAAAATATTATCATCGATCTGGCCCACTCTCGCATCATAGAGGTCCAAACGCGAGTTAATTAGCCGGCACGTCGATAATCTCTTCTTCCATCAAAAGAGGTTCTTCTTCGGCAAATACTTCGCCCTTATAAATCCAGACTTTGACTCCGATACGGCCAAAGGTGGTCAAAGCTTCGGCGCGGGCATAATCTATGTCAGCGCGCAAGGTGTGGCGTGGAATGCGACCCTCACGTATGGTCTCTGACCGGGCCATTTCAGCGCCGGACAGACGGCCACCACACGAAATCATGATGCCTTTCGCTCCGAGACGCATCGACCGGGTGATCGCCTGCTTGATCGCTCGCTTATGAGAAATGCGTTTCTCCAATTGCTGGGCAATGCTTTCTGCAACCAAAAAAGCGTCCAATTCGGGCTTCTCGATCTCAATGACATCAATTCGTATCTTCTTGCCGGTCAGGTCCTCCAGTTCGCGACGGAGCTGATTCACGCTGGCGCCTTTACGCCCGATAATGATTCCAGGTTTGGCTGTATGAACCGTGATTGACACTTGCTTGGGAAAGCGCTCAATCTCAATCTTGGAGATGCCCGCCCCAGGGAGTTCCTTGACAATCCGCTGTCGAATCTGTCTGTCTTCCTCCAGGAGGTCACCGTATGCTTTTCCCTCTTCGTACCATCGGGACTTCCACGTATTGATGGTGCCTATTCTGAACCCGTAAGGATGTACTTTACGCCCCAAGTAACCCCTCCTTCTTTGTCATCCCTTGTCTGCTTTCGCAATCAAATCGTCAGGTTATTCTACGCTACGCTCGTCCAAAATGACGGTTATGTGCGTTGCGCGCTTCAAAATGGGCTTGAACCTGCCTCGCGCCCCAAAACGTCGCCAGCGGCGAGTCGGGGCTTCATCGGCGGTGATACGGGCGATATACAAATCTTCGCGAGACAGGCCAAAATTCTCCTCTGCATTGGCCGCCGCCGACTTGATGACTTTAGCCACTGGCTTGGCTGCCGCCTTCGGCACGAACCGCAGAAGCGTCAAGGCCTCATCAACCGATTTGCCCCGCACCTGATCGATCACCAGCCGCACCTTTTGGGCCGACATCTGAATATATCTACCGACAGCTCTCACTTCAAAATCCATTTATGCTTCTCTCCCTCCCGGAAATGCCCAGACCCGACTTGACCAGTCCAGGGTTTCAGTCTCCTAGCGCCGGGCTCCGGTCGTCTTTTCCTTTGCAGAGTGCCCACGAAAATAGCGCGTCGGGGCGAACTCACCCAATCGGTGTCCCACCATGTTCTCCGTAATATAAATCGGTATATGACGGCGCCCGTCGTGCACAGCGATCGTGTGGCCCACCATTTGCGGGAAAATCGTTGATGCCCGAGACCAGGTTTTCACGACCCGTTTCTCACCCTGCCGATTCATCGCTTCAATTCGTTTCAACAGCTTCGGATCTACAAACGGTCCTTTTTTGAGAGATCTAGACACTTACAACCTCCTCCAGGGACAGCAAACCAACCACAGTCTTCCTGCCCATTCTTGAGCTTCTGACTTCTGTTACCGTCGCTTCTTAGTGCGACGACGTACGATGAACTTATCCGTTGCCTTGTTCCGCCGCGTCTTGTAGCCCAGAGCGGGCTGTCCCCAAGGCGTCTTGGGCGACGGCATTCCAACCGGAGAACGACCTTCACCGCCTCCGTGAGGATGGTCGCGTGGAGTCATAGCCGAACCGCGAACAGTTGGCCGCCACCCCATCCAACGTTTCCTACCTGCTTTGCCCAGGTTGACGTTGCCATGGTCTGGATTGCCCACCTGCCCAATTGTCGCAATGCAACGCTGGCTAATCAGTCGCACTTCGCCTGAGGGCATGCGCACCTGGACGTAATCGCCCTCTTTGGCCAGTAGTTGAGCCGCGATGCCAGCCGACCTGGCCAATTGCCCACCACGCCCTTCCTTAAGCTCGATATTGTGAATCATCGTACCAGTAGGAATATTGGCCAACGGCAGGGCATTGCCCGGCCGGATTTCGGCGTTAGGCCCCGACATCACCTGGTCGCCAACCTTCAAGCCGAGAGGCGCAAGGATGTACCGCTTCTCGCCATCAGCGTAGACCAACAAAGCGATCCGTGCCGAACGGTTGGGGTCATATTCAATCGAATCCACCCTGGCCGGAATACCGAACTTGTCGCGCTTGAAATCAATGACCCGAATGCGACGTTTGTTGCCGCCGCCCCGATGGCGAACCGTGATCTTGCCCCGGAAATTGCGTCCGGCTTTCTGTTTCTTAGGGATAACCAGCGAACGCTCTGGCTCTGTCCTCGTAATCTCCTCGAACGTGAGGCTCGTCATGCCCCTGCGCCCAGGGGAGGTCGGCTTATAAGTCTTAATGCCCATGATTACTCCCTATCTACTCGTCAATCAACATCTGATGAACCCTGTGTGATCCGGTGGAACGTCACACGCCCTCAAAGAACTGAATGCGGTCCCCTTTGGCCAGGGTGACGACCGCTTTTTTCCATTGGGGCTTGCTGACCACCATTCGGCGGCCATATCGCTTTCTTTTGGCTTGTACGGTCATCATGCGGACGGCGACCACTTTGACATCAAAGGCAGTTTCAACCGCTTCTTTCACCAAATGCTTATTCGCCCGTCTATCAACCTCGAAAGTGTACTGATTCAGCGACTCAGAGTGCTTCAAGCTCTTCTCTGTGGTGAGAGGTCGCCTCAACACTTCATATATGTGCATCGTGTTTCTCCTTACCCATTGTCATCGTAGGGACAACACTTGTTCAGCTCTACGACGTCCCTAGCCCAGAAACTCCTCAATGATCTGCAACGCCCCTAGCGGCATGATAACATAGTCGAAACCCAAAAGGTCGCGGATATTGAGGTAATTGGCCCTGAGCGTCTTGACCATGGCCAGGTTATTGGCCGAACGCTCAACATTCTCATTTCTCTCGGGCAGAAGCACCAAGGCGGAAGAAGTCACCCCCAGGTTGTCCAGGATCTCCAGCATCTGCTTGGTTCTCGGCATTTCCAGCTCCAGTGAATCCAGTACCACGATGCGGTCTTCAGCCGCTTTAGAGGACAGCGCCGAGCGCAGGGCGAGCCTTCTCATTTTGCGTGGCATCGCCTGGGCATAACTCCGCGGTTGTGGGCCAAAGACAGTGCCACCACCACGCCACTGTGGAGCGCGCGTGGAACCCTGTCGGGCCCGTCCTGTCCCTTTCTGTCGCCACGGTTTCTTCCCGCCACCGCTGACAAGTCCCCGCGTCTTGGTTGCGGCCGTGCCCAGGCGGGCGTTAGCCTGTTGCCGGACAAAAGCCTGGTGCATCACAGGGACATTGACAGGAACTCCGAATATGTCATCGCTGAGTTCGATTTCCCTTATTACTTCTCCCTTTATGTTTCGCAAAGCAACTTGCATCGTGACTTCATCTCCTTACGATTGCAGGACTCGCTGCCAGAACCGAGCGAGAGACCTTCGGCGAATCAGCCTTGTTTCCTGGCCTCACGAATGATCAGCAAACCGCCCTTGCTGCCAGGAACGCCCCCTCTAACAGCCAGCAGATTCCGCTCGGCGTCGACCATCATCACTTCCAGGCTCTCTGCTGTGACTTGCTCATTGCCCATGTGACCGGCCATGCGTAACCCCTTATAGACGCGGCCCGGAGTTGTACCAGAGCCTATGGAACCGGGTGAACGCTGCCGGTCAGATTGTCCGTGCGTGATGGGGCCGCCGCGAAATCCATGTCTTTTCATTCCACCGGCAAAACCTCGCCCCTTGGAGATGCCTGTGATGTCCACACGCTCACCCACCTGGAAGGTATCCACAGTTATCTTTTGGCCTACCGCGTAGCTTTCATTTCCTTTCAAGCGTAACTCTCTCAGGTAGCGCAAAGCGGGCAGCCCTTTCTTACGAAGATGCTCCATCTCTGGGCGCGTCAGCTTCCTCGGCGGTACTTCTTCGAAACCCAATTGCACAGCATTGTATCCATCTCGTTCGGTAGTTTTACACTGTGCGACGTAGCAAGGCCCAGCCTCGATAATCGTTACAGGAATGACTTCACCCTGCTCATCGAAAATGCGGGTCATGCCCACTTTTTTCCCCAGAATCCCTTTCATGACCTATCCTCCACCAGAGCCCAGGCAGGCACCCAGTTGCGACGCCAACCCGACCCCAGGTTCTTCTTCTCAGAGATCAACTCGATGTCGCCTGCAGAAAAAACAGAGACCGTGTAAATTAGAGCTTGATTTCAATGTCCACGCCTGCCGGCAGGTTCAATCGCATCAACGTATCGATTGTCTTCGAGCCCGGGTCAATCACATCAATCAATCTCTTGTGTGTGCGAATTTCGAACTGCTCTCGAGAATCCTTATCAATGAAAGGCGACCGATTAACCGTAAATTTCTCTATTTTTGTGGGTAAGGGGACTGGCCCCACTACCCCTGCTCCGGTCCGTTCGGCCGTTCCGACGATTTGCCGGACCGATTGATCGAGCACCCGATGGTCGTAAGCTTTCAAGCGAATTCTGATACGTTGCTTTGCCATAATTCACTGTGTGGAGGAAGGGCCGAGCAATCGAGCCTGAGGCCTTCCCCCATCCTCCTCTCACTCGATGATTTGGGTAATCACACCGGCGCCCACCGTGCGACCGCCTTCGCGGATGGCAAACCGCGAGCCCTGCTCCAACGCCACCGGCACGATCAACTCAACCTGCAAGTTCACGTTGTCGCCAGGCATCACCATCTCCATCCCCTCCGGCAAGGTCACCACCCCAGTCACATCCAACGTCCGAATGTAAAACTGCGGCCGATACCCCTGGAAGAACGGCGTGTGCCGCCCCCCCTCCTCCTTCTTCAACACGTACACCTCGCCCATGAACTTCCGATGCGGCTTGATGCTGCCCGGCTTCGCCAATACCTGCCCCCGCTCAATCTCGTCACGGTCCACTCCGCGCAACAAGATGCCCACATTGTCTCCAGCCTGCGCATAGTCCAACGTCTTGCGAAACATCTCCAGACTGGTCGCCATCACCTTGCGCACCTCATCCTTCAACCCCACAATCTCCACTTCCGTCATCGGCTCAATCCGCCCACGCTCCACTCGCCCGGTCGCCACCGTGCCTCGCCCCTTGATGCTGAACACATCCTCCACCGGCATCAAAAACGGCTTGTCCACCTCGCGCACCGGCGTCGGAATGTACTCATCCACCACACGCATCAACTCCCAGATACACTGATACTCCGGCGCGTTCGGATCCGTCGACGGACTCTCCA
>DAOTYC010000037.1:0-3103 GCA_034435095.1 Anaerolineae bacterium
CTTTTTGCAACAACTTGCTAACTTGGGCTGGCCCCTAGGCTTAGACCGCTCCTCCGATGCACTTAAGTATTGCGTGGAACGCGGTATACCTCCCCATCACCTGATGCTAGGTTCAACGGATACCCTGCCTTACCGCTCCGAGCTATTTGATTTGATTACTTGCATTGATGTATTGTGTTGCCTGGACGACGACGCCCAAGCCTTAAAGGAGTTCCATCGAGTGTTGAAGCCGGGCGGACGCTTGTTGCTCAATTTACCCGCCCTGGAGATTCTAGGAGGCGAGCACGACAGGGCATGGGCTGACTACGTGCACCGCTATACCGCGGGCGAGCTGCGGAGCAAACTCGAGCGGGCAGGGTTCATCGTGGAAAGATTGACTTACATTAACACAATTCTCTTCCCGATTGCCCTTTTCGTCAGGCTGCGGAAACGACTTCTGTCGAGCGGAAACCCTTCAGGTGTTCCATCGTCTGATCTGAAACCGCTGCCCCCATTTCTCAATGAAATTCTTGTTCACATCTTCGGATTCGAGGCCACTTTGTTGAAATTCATGTCGTTTCCCATAGGGGTCTCATTGATTGCCGTGGTGAAAAAACCTTAGCTGTTCAAGTGATGGAATGGACATGAAGGTGATGAAGGCTCTGACAGCTTTTGCCAAGAAGCATCAAGATATCCTGTTCAGTTTTGTCCTATTCTGGGCAGCCTTCGCTCCTCGTTTTCCAGCCCTGAACCTTTTTTCCACCGTAGACGAGGGCACCTGGCTAGACCGCTCCTTCAGCTTCCTGCAAGCGATAGCCAGAGGGGATTGGGCCGCGACTATTGGCCCGGAGGTCTATCCGGCCGTGCCAACCTATTGGACCGGTGCCTGGGGCATACTCGCCTACTTCTGGCCGAACCTTTCCTGGCAAGCCGGGCAAATCCTGGTTTCCGGCAAGCCTATCGCCCAGGTATACCGGCCGTCGTTGGAACTGCTGGCCTTCGCCCGCTTCCCGACAGTGGTTATCACATCTCTGACAGTCGCCCTGCTGTACTTGCTGCTCACCAAGAGCTTGAACAGGCGCGTCGCTGTGCTGGCTGCGTTGTTGTTGGCTTTTGATCCCTTCTTCGTCGCCCTGTCGCGGGTCTTTATCACTGATACGTTACAATCATCTTTCGCACTGCTGGCTGTTGGATTGCTGGTACTGGCTCTTCAGCAAGACGAGTGGCGCTGGTATGCTGCGTCCGGTTTGGCAGCAGGTTTGGCATTCCTGTCTAAGTCGCCTAGCGTGGTCTTGTTTGGGTTAGTTCCGCTGTTGTGTGTTATCGTTTACATATCTCAACGGCGGGCCAGGAGCGAGTGGACGAAGCTGGCAATTCACCTGGGTATATGGTATGGCGCGGCGGTCGTTTGCATTTTCGCCCTCTGGCCCTCAATGTGGGTCCAGCCCTGGCAGTCGCTGAAAGGCATCTTCGATAACGCATACCACATTGGATATTCGGGTTACTGGGTCACCCCTGCCACGCCCTTTTTCTATCCTTTGGCAATTTTATTTCGTAGCACACCATTCTCGTTGCTTGGCGCGCTGGTTACGCTGGTTAGCTTGGTCAGTTGGCTGATAAGCTGTCGAAGAAAGATAATTGGGGTGAAGCGGATCTGGATTCTGGCTCTGTGGGGAACATTCGGAATCTATTTAGTGCTCTTTCATTTAGGGCACTTTAAGAATGACTTTTATCTTCTGCCAACTTTGATGTCGCTCAGTATACTGGGCTCAATGGGTATGAGTGACCTGTTAGAGATAGCCGGGATCACATGGAGGAGCCATGGGTATTCGTGGTATTCGCGGGTCACAACACGTCTCCTAACGGGAGGTATGCTTTTCTTCCAGGCAGCACTGTGTGTAGTCCATTACCCTTACTATTTTACCTACTATAATCCAGTCTTGGGAGGCGGGATGTCTGCTGCCACCGTTATTCCCTCAGCAGTAGGGCACGGAGAGGGACTGGGGCTGGTAGTAAACTATCTCAATTCCTTGGACGATGCAGAGAACCTTCGGCTGGGTATGGTCATCACCGGGTACTTCGAAACCTTAGAAATAAAAAGTTTGAAAGGCGAAGCACTACGTTTCCCACCCTGGCAGCCGGTGAAACTGCTCAAATACCCATACACCCACTTGGACTATTTGGTTCTTTACCTACCGATAATGTATCGCACAAAGCTGCCTACACCTTATGACACACTCGTGTCTTCGACCGAGCCAGAGTTTGTTGCGCACATTAACGGGATTGATTACGCTTTTGTTTACAGGGTACCCTCGAAAGCTATCGCCGTGTTGCCCAGCGACGCTACCCATGCGAGTATAGCATATGAAAACGGCCTGAAGTTCTTGGGCCATAAGTTGGAACCACTGACCGAGGGCGAGAAGCCCGGCCTGTTGCTGCTTCCATTCAGTGTCTATTGGAAATCTACAATTCCGTGCCCCCAAGGGGCGATAACAGAGTTCAAACTACGCGACAATGCGTTCAAAATCTGGGGTAGGGTACAAATACCTTCTCTGGACAAAATATACGGCGATTGTGGACAGAAAGACGTAGTTTACCCTGTTCAATTGGGGATGGATATCTCGCCCGGCACACCGCCCGGCCAATACATTTTGGAAATGATTCTTTTGGATGAGCAGACCAAACAGGAAATACGTCCCCTCAATGAAGCATCGACTGACCTCGCTAACGTAAATGTTCCACTGTGCTTAGAGCTAGAAGTTGATAATTTGGACATGGAGCACCAGCTCGGTGCCAGACTGGCGGACCAAATTGTCCTGCTCGGCTACAACCTGTCAGGCGGGGCAAAAAGAGGGGAGACGTTGTATCTGACTCTATTCTGGCAGGCGATTGGTCACCCGACAGACAACTACAAGGTCTTCGTCCACGTGGTTGACGCTCAAGGCCAGCTTGTGAACCAGAAAGATAACGACCCTGTAGATGGTTTCTACCCCACAAGCCTTTGGCAGGCAGGCCAGATTATTCGCGACCAATATGCGATCCCGTTCTTGGATGATTCTGGTGCGGCGGCAGCCGGCCTGCGCATTGGCATGTACCTGCCTTCGACTGGCGAGCGGCTGCCAGT
>DAOTYC010000038.1:0-3935 GCA_034435095.1 Anaerolineae bacterium
GACGACGGGCATCCCCACCGATGGGAAACTCGTCGAGCTGGGTGTCGCCTGGCTGCGGGACGAAATCAAAGCCAACCGTCAGTGACCTATTCCTACCTTTCCTCCTAAACTAAAGCTAAAGTGAAACCCGCAGAGTTAGCGTAATGGGTACATCCGAAATTTAAGGGAGCTGATGCCTACGCCGTTTTCGATAGCCGCCGAAAGGCTTTGACCGTCATTCTGAGCTCTCCCATGGCGCGTGGGCGCGCCGCTCATGGGTGAAGAAACACCGCCCTATCCCGTCATTCTGAGCGAAGCGAAGAATCTCGCGCTGGCAGGCGTTGAGATTCTTCGGCGCTATCGCGCCTCAGAATGACGGGACGAAGTAGTTTCTTAGTAGCGAAGCGAAGAATCTCGTTGTACATCGTGAAATGAGATGCTTCGCTGCTCCTTCGCTGCGCTCAGGACTGCGGCTCAGCTTCTGATAACTCGCCCAAAATTCTGGATGCACCCAGTTCTTATTGCACTTTTGTATTGGAAAGCCAGATATGGTATAATGGTTGCTAACAGCAGGATGCTCACTTCTGGGCGTTGTGCGGTGAAAACTGAATAGTTCGATGTCCGTTGAAACTGACCGTCAAAACACTAAGGAGGGGATTCATGCAAGGGGGATTGTCTTTCGGCGATGGGTTCAAGTTCGGGTGCGGGTTCCAGGTTGCCGCATTGCTATTCGGAATCGGGGTGAGCATTCTGGTAGCGATTATCTTCCTCGTACTGAGCATTACGGGCGTGTCGCTTCTCAGCGTCCTTTCCAACATGCCCACGGGATGACGGTAGCAATTGCTCAATTGATTGCGTGTGAACTATTTTGATTCTTGACTTGTGTGCAGGGCGGCCTGAGTTGAGGCCGCCCTGATCTTATCTCACCGTCACCCCACGCCAGGGCCATGGTCACCGCGGCTGAAAAATGGGTATGGCCTTTCGCTTGTGTTGCGAGGCGGCCATCATTTGTCTTACCCGCGTGACATCGCCCAGTTCGAGGCCAGCCACATCGCCGGCGTCGAGGGCTTCGAGGATACGGTCCAGCGCGTCATAGGTGATGCCCATTTCGCCTTCATCCGTCTGGCCGACCCACAGCCCGCCGCTGGGTGCTTTGTCAATGATCACCTGGGGCACGCCGAGCAGGCGCGCCAGGGCGCGAACCTCGCGCTTGAGCAGGCCACCCAGCGGCATGAGGTCGGAACCGCCATCGCCATATTTGGTGAAATAGCCCACGGCCAGCTCGCTGCGGTTGCTTGTCCCCAGCACCAGGTAATGATACAGGTTGGCATAATAGTACAACGTCAGCATCCGCAAACGAGGCTTCAGGTTGGCTACTGCCAGTCCGTCAGCCGGCGGCAGAAGGGCGGTCAGGGCATCAAAAACAGGCCCCAGATCGACTCGCTCTCCTTTAATTCCGAACGTGTCCAGGACCAGGCGTGCATGTTCTTCATCGTCTGGGACACTGTGGCAGGGCATGACAAGACCCAGCACAGCATCGCGGCCCAAGCCGCGTCGCGCCAGCGCGGCGGTCACCGCCGAGTCCACGCCGCCGCTCACACCCAAGACGACTCCAGCGCAGCCCGCCTGGTCAACCTGCTCCCGAATCCAGGCGGCAATCTCCCCGGCCAAGCGATCGGAGACGAGCATGTGGCTTATTGTTGTTCCCCGGCCTGGTGAGCCAGGATGATGGCCTCTGCCACCTCCTTCATCGGCCGGCGCGTGTTCATGCTCATCTTCTGAATCTTGCGGAAGGCTTCGGCCTCTTTCAGTCCCTGCGTGTCCATCAGGATGCCTTTCGCGCGGTCAACGACCTTTCTTGTCTCCAGGGCCTCCTGAAGCGTGCCCACTTCCTTCTCCAGCGTCCGGAACTCGTTGAAACGAGCCAGCGCGACCTCAATGGCCGGTCCCAGGTCGGATTCGCGGAACGGTTTCACAATGTAGCCAGCGACGCCCGCCTCGGTCGCCCGGTCGACCAGGTCTTTCTGACTGAAAGCGGTCAGCAGCAGCACGGGCGCGATGCGTTCCTTGGTCAGGATGGAGGCTGCTTCAATGCCGTCCATATCCGGCATCTTGATGTCCATGATAACGATGTCCGGCCTGAGCTCGCGCGCCAGATTGACCGCGCTCTGCCCATCGCCGACCTCGCCCACAACCAGATAGCCCAGGTTGGTCAGCATCTCCCTCAGGTCCATCCGAATAATTGATTCGTCATCAGCAATGATCACTCTTGTCCGTTCCACGCTTACGTTCCTCCTGTAATTTTCTTAGGGAATTTCAAAGTAGCCGATGTCCCGTTACCGGAATTTTTCAATTCAAATTGTCCCTTGAGATCATTGGTTGCCAGAGACTGCACAATACGCAGCCCCAGACTGACATTGCGGTCAAAATCGAAATCCGAAGGCAAACCGCCCCCATCATCGGCCACCTCAATTGTCACGAAATCACCCTGATCTGTCAAGTTAACCTTGATGACGCCGGACGTCTTGTCGGCGTAGCCATGCTCGATGGCATTTTGCAGCAGCTCGTTGACCGACAACGCGCAGGCTGTGGCCTGTTGCGGCGACAGAAAAATTGACGGGCCATTCAATTCGATCTCAATTCTTTTCTCCGGGTCCAGCAGACCCTCTCGCACCTGCCCGATGATCCGTTGGGCGACATCCCGCAGATTGATGACGCTGGCCTCCCGCCTCGAAAGGAACTCATGCACAATCGCCACGCTCAGAATGCGGTTGATGCTCTCGGTGAGCACCTGCCGGGCCTCATCCGAGCTCACCCGCCTGGATTGCAGGCGCAACAGAGCCGCAATGGTCTGCAGGTTGTTTTTCACCCGATGGTGAATCTCCTGCACCATCGTGGCCTGAGCTTGCAACTCCTGTTCGCGCAGCCGTTCTTCGGTTTGGTCATGGATGGTCATCATCACGCCGACCAGGCGGGGCCGCGTCGGACGGAACGGCAACCAGGTCAGAGGGGACTCGCTGGCATCGGAAAACAACGGGATAGCTTTCTTCACCCAGATGCGCTGTTGTTCCTGAACCTCTTCCTCCAGGCACTCTTGCTCTTCCAACACGCGGGAAATCAGCCGGTGATCGTCGGTCTCCAGGTCCTTGATGGATTGCCCCACCAGCTCGGCCATGAAGCCCAGCTTACGGTACAGGTTGGTAGCCACGCCGCTGACATAGGTGATCTTCTCCTGCGCATCAACGACCACAATCCCATCGTGCTCGCCAAATGGGGACAGATGCTGCGCGTTTTCGAGCCGACCGGCGATGAGCATCCGCTGAAGCTGGATGACGGCTATGCGGAAGGGCTTCTTGCGGCGCGAATGACGTTCCCACTCAATTGAATTGGTCTCAATACACAGGGCGCCGATCATCTTCTGGTTCTCACCCAAGATAGGGTGAACCTCTTGCATGACTGGCGCGCCGCCCGGAACGTGAGCCATATTATCGCGCACAACACGATGGCTGGCAAATGCGCGCATGACCGCCGCGCGGTTGTACGCATCCGCTCTCTGCCCCACCTGCGAGGCAACGTACACCGGCGTCACCGAACGCGGTCGGGCATGGGCCAGCACAACCGCCTCATCCGGCCCAGACTGGCAAAACAACAGCAAATCGGCGCGGCTGATGTCCGCTACGATGGGCATGCCGGCTTCGATTTTGCGCAGATGCTCAATATCTCGTTCGGTCAGTTGTCTGCATTGATAGACAACATCGTCCATATCAGATTTCAGCCTCTGTGCCATTTCACAACGAGCCATTATACTACCAAGTCATCAATTGGACAAACGCGCCCAAACAGAGAGTGTGGAAAAACTCAATTTGGAGGTAGAGGGAGCCTTCGGACAATCGTTTTGGGGAGCTTCTAGCGGGTCAAATGGGCCGTGCGAGGACTTCAATCAAGACAAACGAGCT
>DAOTYC010000039.1:0-1544 GCA_034435095.1 Anaerolineae bacterium
GTAAGAAACTACCCCGTCATTGCAGTATTGCACCCTTTTTATGAAAATGACCTGTTCCGTCATTCTGAGGCGCGCCAGCGCCGAAGAATCTCAGCTTCACAGGCGGCGCGAGATGCTTCGCCTTCGGCTCAGCATGACGGGATAAGGCTGCGCCTGATGACAAACTACCCGCTCACGACACCTGGCGGTGTTTCTTCCCCGATGCGTGGGGCGTCCACCCGCCGTGCGGAGGATCAGAACCGAGAGAACCTGCCGCAAAGTGCGGGCCGTCAGGGCAGGCAAGTCCGGCAGGCGTGACACAGGCTCGCCAGAAGCACGGCATAGACGATCACAACAACGCCGAGGTAAACGCCTCTCTCGCCCAGACGAGAGAGGAGGGTCGCCAGGTTGCCGACGAGCGAACGACGGTAATAGGTTTTGATAGCCATGCTAAACTCGTGCTCAGGGCTCTCTGTCCCCCGCAAGACCACAGGCGCATTCGTGCGCGGCTCCAGCCGCAGCCAAATCTGGCCCGCCGGGATAATCTTGTCCGCCGGCAATTCAAAAGCCACATAAGTATAGGGGCGGCGAATAGCTACAGAAACATCCTCTGTACGTTCCACTGGTGTACTCGCCATAGCCAATTCATCTGCCCCATCCGGATCGGCGGTCAGGCGCAGAACAACCTGGCCGACCGCCGCACCCCGGCGAAACATGGCTACGTCGAGGCGATACAGGCCTTCCTTCGATAGAGATAGGGGCTGAACGTGCGCCTCTCCAGGCGCGAACGGCTGCTCCGAATCCAGCAAAGGTTGAGTTTCATCGGGCCACTGGTAACACACCAGAATAAGCAAAGCGGCAACCGCGATGCCTGTGCTCATCACGATGCACGCTAAACACGACCTCAGCGTGGCGGCGATGCCGCCTGCGCGACCAGGCGGTCCATCTAAAGGTGAACCTCTAGCCATAGAAATAAGGCAATACATAGCCAAACAAACATGCCGAGTCCAGGGCAATCAAGCCGAGCGCTGCGGCGCCCAAACCCAGACGATGATACTTCACCGGAATCCACTCGAAAAGCCCCCAGGCGAAGCCCAAAGCGATGGGAAGCATCGCTGGAAAGAGGTATCGGCCCTGCGGCGGCATCTGCCTGACGATCATGGAAGCTCCACTTTGGGCAAGTACCAGCAGGACGGCTGAGACGCAAAAGCCTATGGCCCGGTATTTCGGGTAATTCTGCCGCCTGTTGCGCCAGGCCCGCAGCGCGGCCCGCGTTGCGCCGACCATCAGCATCAGGCTAACGACGGCCAGACTGACATACCAGCCCACGTCCAGCGGGATGTTCATCCAACCGAAGTTTCCCCAGAAGCTGGCGAAGGTTAACAGCGACCACAAACCGTACTTATTGAACGCCTGCGCAGTGTATCGGTCGGCCTGCCACAGTTGGGCGATTCTGGCGGGCACATCCCACCAATGTCGGGTCATCCCATCGTACAGCAAGGCAGCGGTGATGAGCATGACAAGCAGCAGGGTCGTTATCAAAACTGCGAAGCTCCCTCGCGACC
>DAOTYC010000040.1:0-8659 GCA_034435095.1 Anaerolineae bacterium
TGTTTCACCAGCCTGCGTCCAACAAGTGGCGGTTGCCAATCCGGACAGTGAGCAGGCCGACGCGGCGGGCAACCTCCTCGGCGGCGTGGGCCTGTTGTGATGGGGTGCAGGGCAGGTCGCTCAGCAGGTAGTTGGGTGCAAAGGCCAACAGCACGTAGGGGATACGGCAGTCCAGGCTGGCGATGTAGCGCGCAATGGCTTCGACTTCTTGCACATCGACGTAGCCGGTCACCAGCAATGTGCTGGCGACCACCAGCGGCGGGCTGGGACGTTCGTTCATCCGACGGGCGGCACGAGCGAAGTTCTCCAGTGTACGGCTGTTGTCTACGCCCGTCAGAGCCCGATGCAGATTGCGGTCCCAGGCTTTCAAGTCGAATTTGATGCAGCCCCCGCTGGCAAGGGAGAGCTCAACTGCCTGGTCGAGGAGGGCGGGGTGCATCGAGCCGTTGGTTTCCCAGCAGATATACAAACCCCGGCCGATGAGCCGGCGGGATGCGGCCAGGGCGTGAGGCATCTGCGCCGATGGGTCGCCGCCGAAGTAACACACACAAGCCGTGCGCTGCGCGGCCTGGGCGGCCAATTCGTCGGCCGAGATGAGCCGGTCGCGGGCGGACATCTGCCGAAAGTGCCAGTTCTGGCAATAGAGACAGTCGAACGTGCAGGCCCCGTAGAAAACCGCCAGGTTCGCGTGCCCAAAGCGAGTGCGTCCGTTGCAGAAAGGGTCAGCGACGCAGTTTGTGGGCAGGGGGTCATGGTAGAAGTGCAGAAGTCCGCCCCGCGGCGTCCCGGCCAGATGGGTCAGCCTGCCGTTGATGACCGTGCGCAGGCCGCAATAGCTCAGCTCTCCTTCGCCCATCTGGCAAAAGTTGGCGCACAGTGAGCAGGTGCGACCGCTTGGCGTGCGCGGTGGCGACTCAGGCAGCCCCCAGGTGCGTCGGGCCTCTCCTCTATGCCGCTGCACAGCGTGGAGCAGGTCTGGTTTGGCGCGAAGGCAACCGACACATGCGCCCAGCGTCTCAGATACGAAGATGTCCTTTTGGCCGCAGACAGGACAATATCGCATGTTTACCTCCGGCAGTTGTGATTATTCTATCTGTCTGTGGCGCACAGGTCAAGCACACGAGTTTGTGAAGGATTGCTATGTCAAATTTCGAGGTATTGGGCATTGGTCGTCCCTACGCCGACCTGTTGCTGGTCATCCCACACATGCCCCAGGTTGATGACGTGCTGATAGTTGAGCAGGTCGGCCACCAGGGTGGCGGTGTGGTGCCGACCGCGATGGTGACGGTTGCCCGGCTGGGGCATACGGCGGCCATCTGGGCCTGTATCAGCGATGATTACTATGGGGATTTCATCGCCGCCGATTTCAGGGCGTATGGTGTGAACGCCGATCACCTGCAAGTCTTTCCTGGCTACCACTCGCCGCTGGCGACCGTGCTGGTCGACCGCTCCACTCAGACCAGGTCCATCATGTCCTATCGCGGTTCGCTCCCGCCGCCGACCGCCGATCGTTTTGATGATGACCTGGTGCGCGGTTGTCGCGTCCTGCACTTAAGCGGCAGCTACATGGAGGTCGAGCTCAAGGCCGCCCGCGCGGCCAAATCGCTGGGGGTGGCGGTTTCTTTCGACGGCGGCGCCGGCCTGGCCTCGCCGGACAAGTTGGAGCTCTTGCGCCTGTGCGATGTGGTGGTGGTGGCGCGGCGCTTCGCCCAACAGGTTGCCGGCCAACAGGACCTGCCTCAGTGCGCCCGCACGCTGTTGGATCTCGGCGCACACACAGTGGTTATCACCGATGGGCTGGCGGGCAGTCATGGCTGGACGACTGACGGGCAAAGCTGCTTCCAGCCGGCTTTTCAGGTGCCGGTCGCCGATACCACCGGCGCGGGGGACGTGTATCATGGCGCCTTCGTGGTAGGCCTGCTGGAAAGCTGGCCGCTGGCGCAGAACATGGCCTTCGCCAGCGCGACCGCCGCACTAAAATGCACCCGTCTCGGCGGGCGGGCCGGCATCCCCAGTCGACCGGAAGTGGAGCAGTTTCTGGCAGCCCGGAGATACCTGGTCTAAGGACCTTCAGCAGGGCTTCACTCAATTTTCAGTAGAACTTCAGTTTGTTCGTTGGTGGCCTCGTTGATCACCAGCAGACGGGGACGGCCTGCCGCTGCCCCCTCTTCATCTTTTCGCCGCAGTTGTTCGTTGGCGTTCAATAATTCGATGCCATACAAAGTCCCATCCGGAGCAATGTCAACAATCAACTCATCGCTGAGGCGAAGAGATTCGATTCCTGACCGCTTCTCAGCGAGACGAATGTAGGCAATATTATATCGCGGATCATAAGTGAATTTCATTAACAAGCTTCCCTTCCTAGAAGTACCTGGTGATTACGGTAATTACGAGCCAATCATCACCTTCCTGTACTGCGAGCGTTTCGACCTGTTTCGTATTGTAGCGTTTCCTGCGCCATTCTCCACCGAACGAAAAATTGCGGCGAAAGCCTGTGCGCCCAAACTGAGCAGGGAACCGCTCTCCTTGCTCAATCGTCGAACGCACCTCGTCTTCGGTTGCACCACGCTCCGCCATACGTTCAAGCGCGTGGGGATGAAACCTGATCGCCATGATATTACTCCTACTTTCCCCGGACGAGCCTCACGATTACCAGCAGCACGACCGCGCCGATGACGGCGACTATAAAGCTGGACAAGTTGAAACCGAAGTCGAAAGGCCGACCCGTGAGAAACTGTACCAGAATGCCACCGATGAATGATCCGATGATGCCGACCACGATGTTGACCAGGCAACCTTGCTGCCGGTCGGTGCCGGCGATGAGGCTGGCAACCCAGCCTGCCAGTGCGCCAAAGATAATCCAGGCTAACCATCCCATCTCTCCGTCCCTCCCTCATAGACTTTACATAACATTTCAGGTCACGCCCCATCAAGGGATAGTTTCCCGATTTGAGGCCGGCTCCTTACGGGAACTATGGTGGCAAATTGGCCTGCCACTGGTTTCAATTGGTTGCCAGGCGGCCATCCAGGCCCAGCTCTGGTGCAATGCCCTGCATGGCCTCGAGCACCGTCTGAATGTGCTCGTTGAGTTCGACGCCCAGCTCGGCCGTAGCTCGTTCGATTTCCTGACGGTCCACCGCTGCGGCGAACGCTTTATCCTTCCACTTATTGCGCACCGATTTGACCGTCACGTCGGCGATGTTCTTCGACGGGCGCACCAACGCTACGGCGGTGATCAGGCCTGTCAGCTCGTCTACGGCGTAGAGGGCCTTTTCCAGGCGTGTCTCCGGCTTGACGCCACTGTACGTCGCATGAGAGAGCACTGCGCGTATCCATTCTTCCGGCCAGCCTCTCTGTCGCAGAATTTCGGCGCCGGCGAAGACGTGTTTTTCGCTGTCGGGCGTCTCCGGGTCCATTGATGGGTATCGTTCGTAGTCGAAATCATGGACCAGACCGATGGCCCCCCACACCTCTTCATCTTCACCAAATTTGCGGGCGTAGGCGCGCATGGCCGCCTCAACGGCCAGCATGTGGTGCAGCAGGCTCTCGCTTTTGGTATACTCCGTGACCAGATTCCAGACTTCTTCTCTACTTATCCTTTGGTTCATTTTCTCCTCACCTTCTGAGATCAACTAGCGGGTCACCTTCGCCGGCAGGCGGTTTAAGAGTGCGAACACGGCTGTGGCCATGACCATCGCCGCGGCGACGGTGACCATCGTGGTCAGAGGGCCCACGGTTTCGAACACCTGGCCGATCAGCCACGGCAGGCTCATGGCGCCCAGGCTGACGCCGATGAAAAACAGGCTGGTCACCTGGCCGGTGATCGCCATACGTTTGCTGGCGAAAGCCAGGATGCCGGGGAACAGCGGACCAATGGTCAGCCCGGCGCCAAAAGTCGAAATCCAGATGACCGTCTGGGACATGGGCCAGATCAAGACAAGCGTCATGCTGAGCAGACAGCCGACAAGTGCTGCCCAGAGGATAGCTGCCGGCCCAACCCGTATTGAGGCCAGCGCTGCCAACAGTCTTCCCAGTGCCATCGCGCCCCAAAAGAGAGATGTCAGCAGGGCAGCAGTCGCCTGAGAGCCCAGGTTCGTGTGTACCACGTAGCTGAATATCCATGAACCAAAACTGAATTCCGCGCCGATGAAAAAGAAAAAGAAACAGGCGATCAGGACGATGGCGGCCGACTGGTTTGGCGCTGACAGCCCGCCGTCTCGCGCCTTGTGGGGTGTCGGACTGGCCTGGAACGACAAGGCTACCGCCGCCGGCAGAGCAACCAATGCCAGTGCCCAATAGCCCCACACGATGTCCCCGCTGAACTGGAGCAGTTGGGCGACAATGGCCGGCGCGATCAGCGCGCCGATGCCAAAGCAGAAATGCAGGCCGTTCATGAACGGCCCGACGTGCTGGCCGTGGAGCCACATCAGTAGAGTGTTCCCTCCGACATCGAGCGCACCTGCACATGCCCCCACCAAAAGCACAACGAGAACCAATGCGGTCAACTGTGGGATCAGCGGAACCAGACACAACGCCATTGCCAGCAACAGCAGTGCGGCACCCATCACCAGGTGGCCGGCTACGCGGTCATACAGATGCCCACCGACCAGAAAACCCAGCAACCGGCCAAACGGGTAGGCCGACAGCAAGACGCTGACCTGGCTCAGGCCGACGCCGGTGCGCGCAGCCAGGCCGGGCAAAGTCGGCCCCCACACGGCCGCGACCATGCCCAATGAGACAAAAGTCAGGAAATAAGCGGCAGTTTGGGCGAGACGACGTTGCCTTTCCATCGTCTGCTGCCGGGCCGTGGCTGCCAGACCGGGCGGCGTCATGGTTCTGCACTCAGCGGCGCGAATTTCATGATCCGCGCGTTGGCCGAATCGGAAACAAAGATGTTGCCCTGCCGATCAACGGCTATGCCGATGGGCAGGTTGAACGACGACACGTCCACACCGTATTGCCCGAATGCCGCCTGGAATTTGCCGTCGTTGTCGAACATCAACACCCGGTAGTTCTCCGGGTCGGTGACGTAGACACGGCCAGCGGCATCCACGGCCAGGTAGGGCTTGTTGACCACCGACTGGCTCTCCCAGCCTTCAATCGGCCACTCGGCCACATATTCCAGCTTCGAGTTGAATTTCTGGATGCGCCGGTTCCAGGTGTCGGCGACGAACAAATTGTCATTCTCATCAATTGCCAGGCCGACCGGCTCCTCGAATTTCCCGGCTGTCGCGCCAATTCCGCCGATTTGGCGCAGGAATTTCCCGTCAGAGTCGAAAACTTGAATGCGTTTGTTGCCCGTGTCGGAAATATACAGGTGGCCTTTGCTGTCGAAGGCGATGCTGCGCGGCCCCCAGAACAGACCGGCCAGCTCGTTGCTCAGCACGCCTTGCGTGTCCACGAACGAGCCCCATTGCTGCACGAACTCGCCGTTGGCGGTGAACTTCTGGATGCGGTGGTTCCATGTGTCGGCGACGTAGATGTTACCCTGACGGTCTACGGCCACGCCCCACGGCTCCTGGAACTGCCCGGGCTGGTTGCCCTGGCTGCCCAAGGCCATCAGGAACTTACCCTCGCCGTCGAATTTCTGGACGCGGTGGTTGCCGCCCTCGGCGACGTACACATTGCCCTCGGCGTCAACGGCGATGCCCCGTGGGTCGAGCAGTTGCCCCTGCTCCGAGCCGCGCTGTCCCCAGGTGAGCAGGGCTTTGATCTCGCGGTGACCTTTGGCGTAGGGATCAAGCTCGACCACCTGCTCGGGCGACACCAGCTCGCCGCCGCCGCGGTTCCAGAGCTGCGCCTCCACGTCCTTACGGACGAACATGTAGAAGCGATGGACATAAGGCCATGAGTTGAAAGAAGAGCGATGCTTCCGATAAAAGAAAATATCCCACAGTTCCGCTCGCTTGAGCGGATCAGTGATGGTCTCCCAGATGCTGCGCAGGGACATCTGCTTGTAGCTCTCTATCGGCCACCAGACCAGCCGATAGCGGTATTCGTTGTATTTCTTGCCCAGATAGGGCCGCACCTTGTCGAGGTTCTTGTCGCCGACGATGACGATGGGCGCGTCGAGGGCTTCGCGCGAAGGTTGAGCGCCATAGAACGCCCGGTTTTTGTACTCGCGGAAATACCACTCCAGCGGCCAGGTCGAGTCATCGTCATAAGCGACCTTGATTTCTTTGTCGCCGACCAGGCGGCGCGAGATTTCTTCAATTTCGGCCATGGCCTGCTTGACATCGGGGCCGGCATGGGCATAGACAAGATACTCATTAACATAATCATAATTGATGTAACTTGCCATCCAGGCGAAACGCACGGTCAGCAGGGCCAGGAGGCCGGCCAGAGTGAAAACGGCCACGTTGAGGCTCTGCTGCCCGCCCAGCCGGCGCACCAGCCCGACGGTCAGCACAATCAGGACGACGGTGGCGATGGCCGCCGTGAGCCACTGGCCGGTGTCCTGCAGCTTCCAGATTGACATGCCCTGGAAGGGGCGAGCCTGCGCCAGGGTAACGAGAGCCAGGACGAGCAAAGCTAAGGCCGGCGCGAGATAAATCCCGCCTTGGCGCCGGATGGACTGCCAATCGGCCGCCTCGAGGAGATCACCGAGGAAGCGGCCCATCAGCAAGACCATCGGCTGCGCCGGATGGAGCACCAGCCAGGGCATCTTCTCGCCGGCCCAGCTATACAGTACCAGCGCAACGACCCACCAGTAGACCAGAAAAGCGATGAACAAACGGTCCTGTCCCTCGTGGTAGTCCCGAACTCCTTTGATGAGGTAGTACACAATGGCCGCCGCGCTGAACAACAGCGGCAGGAATTCGTAGAGGGGCAACAGCAAAGCAATGTAGTAGAACCAGGGCTGCCCGCCGCGCTGGACGCCATGCTGCTCCAGCCAATAGGCTATCGAACCCCCGCCGGCTGTCCACAGGCCGGCCGGATTGGTGAAAAACGTGGTCGCCAGCAACGCAAACAGAATGAGGGCGATGAGCAGGCTGATGACCACCGCCCGTCCGCTGACCGCACGCACGGCTTGCCACATCCATCGCCAATCGTCGCCTTTGTAGAGCAGGCTGGCAAACAGGGCGGCGATGTCCAGGCCGGTCAACACGATGAGGTACTGCACGACCGGCATGAGCGTCGCCAGCACACTACCTTCCTGTGCGCCCGCACCAGCGGTCAAAATAAACGCGCTGATGACCAGCAAAACAGCGGCGAGCGCCATGCAGGCGACCTGGACAGCGCGGCGCGCGCCGACCTGCAGCCGCTCCCAAATCAGGGCGAGGATGATGAACGTGGCGCCGATAAAGCCCATCATGTATGAGACTTCTTTGGTCAGAATGGACATAATGGTAGCCAATGCGCCGATGTACAGCCACTTGTCCTTGCGCTCGTCTATGTACTTGAACAGGGCGACGACCATCAACATGGCCCACACGGCGATGTAGATGTCGTTGCGGATGTAGCGCGAATAATAGAGGAACGATGGCGAGATGGTGAACCCGAGCGCCACGACCAGCGCGCCGGTGCGTCCCAGCCACTTGCGCAGCAGATAGGGAAGGATGATCAGGACAACGCCAAACAGGGCCGGCACGATACGGGCTGTGTAGTCGTTGTCGCCGAACAGAGCGTAGATGAGTGCGTTGGCATGGAACAGAAATGGCCCGTGCATCATCGGGCTGTGCTGGTAGCCCTGGCCGACGTAGAGCTTCCAGGAATACAGGGCATGGAGGCTCTCATCGTGGCTGATGCCCCGCGCGCCCAAATCCCAAAAACGGGTGAGCACGCCGATCAATCCGAGAATGACGTATAGCATTGTCTCCACATTGAGGTGCAGCCGCTCCAGGATCGGCGTGTCCAGGAAATGTCGGCTTGCATTGGGTGACAACATCTCATCGTCGCCCTGAGAACCGGTGGACGAGGGGTGGTTCAACACACCTGAAGGCGTGGAGTTTTCCATGTTCATGAACCGTACACGCTCCCTTTTTGTATCGGACAAGTCATCGCATTGTCGTCGTTCCCAAACCGCTGCCGCCCTTTGCCCACAAGATAACCTGCTGCGATTCTGGCGGCTGTGCCTCGCGATAAAGCCACCACTTGATGAAGTTGGCGCCCTGCCAAACGGGCGCGAACCGGCCGCTGCGCAGCTCAAACGGCTCGCCCCGATAGCGGCTTTCCAGGGCCGGCGCGGTGAACGAGGCGGGCGCGATGTAAATCGCCCGGTCGGGGTTGTCCCCCACATTGTCGGCAAAGCGCACATCGCGGAAATCGCGGACGTACCAGCGCACCACGTAATCCTCCAATGCCACTACGCCGATGGGCAGTTCGCGTCTGTCTCCCGACCGCCAGAGCGACAGTTCCTCCAAGAGGCCAACCAAATCGCGGACAGCCGGGTGGGTGGGGTGGATGACCATGGGCTCGCGTGGGTCGGCGGCATAGAGATAGTTCAGCCGCCACATCGCGCCCCACGTCGCCAGGCCGAGCACGGCAATCGCGGCCAGGCCAAGACAGCGCAACGTCGCTTGCGCCCCTGTCCAGAAGACAAAGCTGACCAGTAGCCCCAAGACCAACACTACGCCGACGGCCAGCAACCACAGGTAGGGCATCTGACCTGTCCGGCCAAAACCGCTGATCTGCAAGGAAATGTAGACCAGGACGGGCA
>DAOTYC010000041.1:0-3248 GCA_034435095.1 Anaerolineae bacterium
TTGTCTTGCGGCTGGTTGTGTGCTAAACTTGCCACCACTGCTTACAAGATATTGTGCGCGGCTGCAATTGGCAAACGCCGTTATCAGTTTAATGAGTTGAGGAGCGTGCTTTGAGAAAGTTCTGGATCCTTATATCGTTGGGCCTGGCGACTGCCTTTTTTCTGCCCGCGGTTGAGGTGATTGCCGAGCCGCCGATGCGGCCCGTTGGCCAGGGTATGCTGGCTAAAATTGATTCTCCCTTGCCCAACAGCGTGCTACAGGGCAGAGTCCAGGTCAAAGGGTCAGCTCAACATCCCCAATTCAGTTTTTACAAGGTCGAGTTCGGGCCGGGAGAAAACCCGACAGACGACCAGATGGTCATTATTGGCGCAATCCATGAGGAGCAGATCATCAACGGCCTCTTGGAGACGTGGGATACCACGCTCATTCCAGACGGGTCATACACATTGCGCCTGCGGGTCGTAGACATCACCGGCAATTATCAAGAGGACTGGGTGCGCCGCCTATCGGTCAACAATACCTCCCCGACTCCTACGCCGACGCCTGAACTGCCTCCCACGCCTGTCTTTGTGCCGCCCACGTTCACGCCGACGATTATCCCGCCGACACCGACCATTGTGGTAGAGCAGCCTTTCTTGAACCAGCCCACCGCCACTCCACCGCCGCCGCCAACCGTGGACTTCAAACCTGTCCCGACGTTGGGCACCCTGGTCGCAGAAAAAGAGCCGACCGCCACCCCTACCCCCCGGCCGACCAGCACACCGGCGCCGAGCATCACTGAATTGTTTCAGCCTCAGCAGTTGGGCAACGCCTTGTGTTTTGGGGCCTTATTTATGGCCGGAGTATTCGTCTTTTTCGGCGCGTTGTCCCTGTTGCGCCACCTTATTTTGCTCTTGTTGAGCAGCCGCTGACAGGTCGGGGGCGATGGGCCCGCAAAGACACGTGTTCATCGTGGGACTGGGCAATCCCGGCGTCAGGTATGCCCGGACCCGGCACAACGTCGGCTTTCACTGCGTGGACCGTCTGGCCGAAGTGTATGGCTGGGCCTTCGCTCGCCAGCAAGCGAAAGCCCTTTTGGCTTCAGGTGAACGCGAAGGGCTGAAAGTCACTTTGGTCAAACCGATGACCTACATGAACCTCAGCGGCCAGGCAGTGGGTAGCCTGGCGCGCTTCTATAAGGTTGTCTATCAGGACATCCTGGTCATTTATGATGACCTGGATTTGCCTGTGGGGCGCATTCGCCTGCGGCCCGGCGGCGGTTCAGGCGGGCACAAAGGGATGGAATCCATCATCCAGGCTTTGGGCACTGAGGATTTTCCGCGGTTGCGCGTGGGCATCGGGCGGCCGACCGGCGGAGACGCAGTGGAATACGTGCTTCAGCAGTTTAGCTCAGATGAAGCGATTATTATGTCGCGTGTTTATGACCGCGTTGTCGCCGCAGTGTCAGTCTTTCTGCGGGCCGGCATAGATGCAGCGATGAACGAGTTTAACGGCAGCCGCGGCGATGTGGAACAGAGCGACGCGCCCTGATTCTGATCAGCGATTGCCAAAACGAGGTTCACCCAACGGAAACAGCCGCCGGAAATGTTCCGGCGGCTGTTCATTATCCTCTACCAGGGCCAGGCTTATTTGCCGAGCATATCGGCAGCCCAGGCCAGGTCCAGCTCTTCTAGCTTGGCCCGTGTGGGCACTCCGTTTTCGTCCCAGCCAGCCATAGCATAGTACTGCGCCCTGGCCCGTTCAAACTCCTCTTTGTCCACGGCCACGCCGTCCGTCGGGCCACCCTTGAGCGGTACGAAAGCCTTCGGCGGCAGGACATCGCGGTTCTTGGCGATGCCCTCGCGGGCGTTGAATACACGCATCAGGTTCAAGCTCCGCTCGCCAACTTTCATCAACTCCCACATGCTGGTGTTCCAGCCAGTGATGGCCGCCACCGCGCGCGGAAGAGCAGTCGGCCCGTACAGTTGCCAGGTGCCGCCCCAGACGAATTGGCATGTGCCGGCGCTGTTAAGCGTGTGATACCAGCACTGGGTGTACCAGGCGAATCTGACCTTTTCGGTATCCAACACATGCGCTGGCCGCGGGGAAAGCAGGCCCAGGGCCGAGCTGCGTCGGTGCTGCTCATCGGAGGCATCCGGCGCGTAGGCGTGGTCATGCTCGGAGGTCTGATGGTCCGCCCCATAAGGGTTCACGGCGTAGATGAGCCCCAGAGACCGCTTGTACTGCGGCATGTGGGCCGGGAAGGGCGAGCCTTTGCAGCACACTGAGTACTGTTCTGCCCCCTTGCCAATTTCCGCCGCTGCCGCATCCGGGCCTTCGGCCAACAGGTCGCCGATGCCCTGGCGCTTGGCAATCATCTCCGTCATCTTGACGATCGCTTCGGCATTGCCGAATCTGAGCTCAATGCCATCGGTATCGGCGGTGGTCAACAGCCCATTCTCAAAGCAGTCCATCGCAAAAGCAATGGTCGCGCCGGTGCTGATCGTGTCCAGGCCATAGCGGTTACACAGCTCGTTGGCCTTGGCCACAGCAATGAGGTCGCCGACACCGCAATAGGAGCCCATGGTCGACAGCGTCTCGTATTCGGGCCCGCCGTACTGTGGGTCAACAGTCCACTTGCCCTCACCCTCTTTGACCTCGACGACTCGCTTGCAGCGCACGATGCAGGCATGGCAGGTGTCGTCCTCTTTGAGGATAGTCTCCGCCATGGTCTCACCCATCAGGTTTTTGTATTCTTCGAACACGCCGCTGGACCAGTTTCTGGTCGGCAGGCCACCCGTCTGCTGCTGGTAACCCAGCACGCCGCCGGTGCCGTATTTCTGCATGTTCTGCACACCAACGTCTATCTTGCGCCATTCCACCCCCTCTTTGACCAGCGCTTTGAGTGCCTCTGGGTCAGCGATGCCCGGCTTGCCGGTACCGCGTACGGCGATGGCCTTGAGCTTCTTGGAACCCATCACACAGCCCATGCCGGTACGCCCATTGGCGCGGTTTTTGTTGTTGATCAGACAAGCGTACTTGACCAGGTTCTCACCGGCGGGGCCAATCTGCAGGACTTGCAGTTTGGGTTCGTTGAGCTCAGCCTTGAGCATGTCTTCCGTCTCACCTGTTTCTTTGCCCCACAGGTGCGAGGCGTCACGTAGCTCTGCCTGGCCATCGTGCAGCCACAGGTAGACGGGCTTGGGGGACTGCCCCTTGATCACGATGGCGTCAAAGCCGGCGAATTTCAACTCGGCCGGCCAAAAGCC
>DAOTYC010000042.1:0-25631 GCA_034435095.1 Anaerolineae bacterium
TGGCGCGCGGGGCGGAGGCCTACGGTTTTCAGGGCGACCTTTGGACGCGGCAACGGGTGGCGGAGGTCATCTGGCGTGAGTTTGGCGTGCGGTACACGCCGGTGCATGTTGGGCGCCTGTTACGCGCTTGTGGGTGGAGTGTGCAGAAGCCTGTCTGCCGCGCCCGCCAGCAGGACGAAGAAGCGATTCAGCGCTGGCAGGTCGAACGCTGGCCGCAGGTAAAAAAAGGCCTTAGCGGAGGGGCGCACGCTGGTCGGGGTTGACGGGTCAGGCTTCTACCTGTTGCCGGCGCTGCGACGCAGATCAGTCGAAAGGGCAGACACCGGTCTTACGGCACACCTTGAGTAACGAGTTATCCAGGCTTGTATCCGACAGCCTGGATATATTTTATATAATTATGTTCTGGTCAGTAGATCAGGTTTTCTTCGCCTCCGTGATTTCCGTCATAAAGCGGTCAAGTCTCTCCGCCAGCACCTTGACCTCATCGGGTGTAACGTTTCGCTCTCCGATCGGGCCTAGTGCGGCGACAACGTCTTCTGTGGTCACTCTGTAGAATTTGGTGAAACCATCAGACCGGATAGCGACACGAAACCCGTCGCGTTTTGGAGCCAGGGTGATCAGGCTATAGGTTCGCTTGGGCGGTGGTGGCAAGACGACACTCTTCTCTCTGGCAATGGGATGTATCCTATGCTTTTCCGCGACCTCCAGAATCCTCCGGAATGACTCTCCGACTCCATAGCCGTCGGCCTCAGCAATCAAAGCGTCCAGCTTGTTCCTCGAAGGATCACTTACATCTGTTTTGGTTGACTCTGGCTGGGGAGGCGCCTTCACACGCCAGCGTTCCAGCGCCCACTCTTTGATCTCCTCACGCCTGGCAAGAATCTCCTGTGCCGTCCAATCGTCATACTTCGCCAGCCGCTGCTCTATCAGGATAATTGAACCGGCATAGCAACGTGCTTGCCCTGGTTGGCCCTTTTTTTCCGGAAACGAACGATTGCCTAGCGAGGGATTGTAATAGGTCAGACTCAGGTTTCCGATGTCGTTCGTGTATTTCTTGCGGTCCTCTGGCGAGAATCGCTGCGTCCAGTAGCCGCCAGCATCTGGATTCTGCGGAAGAATGTGCTCAATCGTGTCTTTCTTCGTATTGACGCGACGCTGCAATTTCTCCCAGCTCATTCTCGGTCTTCCAATCCCCGCTTCGATGGCCAAATACTCTTCGTACTCGTACAGGAAATACCTCAGGTCCGACCATTGATACCAATTCCGCTCTGTTTCGAGATCGAACTCCGCCTCGAACTGCCTGTCCGGACAGTAGTGCAACAGCAGCTCTCTGACTTCGTCCAGCGCTGGGACAAAATTCCGTTCGTCATGGAAAACTTTGTGCCCGAGACGGAAGAGACTGGCCTGGCCCGTGTCCGCTCTCTTGTTCAGCCAGCTATATACCCGAAAGGCGTACTTCTCACAGAGTTCCACCATGCGGAGGTAGCTCTTACCTCCATCATTGGCGCACTTCAGTCTGACGGCCATGAGCAAAGGCAAGAACGCCGCGACCGACCCAAGTCGAACCAGTTTTTCATTGGCATGTTTGACTTTCGATCGCAGCCCGTCAGGTGTCGAATCGAATACTCGGAAGGCATCGGAGTGCATCGGATTCTGAATATCGCAATAGGCTGTGGCGGCCTCACGCAGAGTATCCACATAGCGGATGAGGTCATGGAGCAATGCCTGATGTCTATCTTGATAGTTCTTCAAGCTCAGGCGTTCCTTGATCGAACGACTGCCCTGCCATTTCTTAGGGTCAGGATCGTAAGCCATCAGCCAGTGTGCTCTGAGCAACTGGTTTTCATTTTCTACATGACCGAGATCTGCGGCCATCAGTCGCTCGAAAATCTGAGCCCAAGTTTGTACGATTCGCTGCGGCAAATCGCTCGTCGTTTTCAGGTCCAATTTTGAGCACAGATAGAGCAGGTAGTTCTTGACCTTCTCCAACTCGGTCAGAGGCTTCCCACGGTCATTCATCGTCTCGAAAATGACTCCTGCGTCCGACTCATCGCTGGCTTCAAATATGAGAAAAGTCAGCCGCTGAGTGATCTTGATGTAGAAGGACTCGAGCCACGGAAGGAAGTCTCCTTTAAGTTCATCCTTCTTCTGCCTCAAGTACTGCTCGAATTGCTCTCCGGCCTCCTTGAGAAGCTTGTGGGAACGAATCTTCGGACCGCTGACGTTGGTGCGGCACAGAAGGCTGCGAAAGTAGTCGTGGCAATCGCTGTTCAGAGCAAGTCGCAGCATTGGTTGATTGTTAGCATCCTCGACCATGATATAGTCTCTGAGAACTCTTTCAGCCCATTCAGCCTGTGCCAGTTGCTCGAGTTTCCTGCGAATCATCTCAAGGAGGAGTACAAGGGTTGTGATGCGCTGCTGACCGTCTACGATGTCCGCAACACTGTATTCGGTACGTCCCTTGTCCATTCTGTTTCTCGTTATCCCATCCGGTGGAGAGGACAAAATAAGGGTGCCGGTGTAATGCAGCTTCCCATCCGGTAACAATTCGAGGTCCTGCAACAAGTCCTCACGCTGTTCCTTATCCCAGGCATAACCCCGCTGGTAATCCGGTACGCGGAACATGCGCCGGGAGAACACGTCTGCCAGTGTTTTCAGATGTTCCATTGTCATATCTTTTGCTCCTTGCGGTGTGGTTTCACACCACCTTGTTGTATCTCAACTCTCCATGTCCGGATCATCGGCAAAGTAGAGGAATAGGCGTTCCCATTGATCGTCTCGGAGCTTCACGTTTGTCATGAGACCATTTTACTCTTTATATCTCAAATGTCAACGGAACTTAACTCCCAACTCTGCCATGAGTCGGCCGGTCAGTTCGTTATGGTAGCCACCGTCGGTATAGACCTCTTCCACCGCCAAGCGTTGCTTCAAGTCAGGCAAGGCCGCCGCGAGAAGACTGGTGTCGTCGGTGACATTGGTCTCCGTCTGGACTTCGACAATCAACTGCAGCGGATTGTCACGGTCGCAGGTCTCCGTCAGGTTGGCGACATAACCCACGTGTTCGGTCTGATTCTTACGCCGAAAGGTCGCTTCCACATCGTCAGGCGAGTTCAGGCTGCTGGCGCTCAATTCCCGACCGGTCTTCAGCAAATATCTGCTCATCAATCCGACAGAATACTTCATGGTAAAAGGTAACCGCCCAACTCTGTTTCAACAAATTGAGCTCGTCCTGCGGCAAAGAGGTAATGCTGCTAAACATGTGCGGTTGCCGGTGCTTGTCGTTCGCTACAAACATACGCCCCCCTGTCAAAAGCTATTGCAGCCCATTACACGACCATCTTACTTTTCACGCTACCCCGCTACCTTATTTTCAGTGGACTCCCGACGCAGTTGAGACTCCTGCTCAATCGCCTGCAGCCCTGGATGCACCCACGCCTGCGCCCGGCGTTTGTCACTACAACATCATTGGTGTAAAATATCAACTCAGACATCTGAGTTATATATCCAGAAGAAGGTAAGCGACTGTTGACCCAGCAACGTATCTTGAGCGAACGATATCGTCTGTTGGTCCGAGTGGGTGAGGGCGGCATGGCCGAAGTGTACCGCGCTCAGGATACTCTGCTGGGCCGTGCGGTGGCCGTTAAACTGCTGCGTCCTCAATACGCCAATGAGTCCTCGTTTCTGGCTCGCTTTCTGCAGGAGGCTCAGGCTGCTGCCAGCTTGTCGCATCCCAACATCGTCACAGTCTATGATGTAGGTCAGGACGGGCAGGCGCGCTACATTGTCATGGAGTATGTCGAAGGGGTCAGCTTGAAGGATGTGCTGCTGGAATCGGCTCCCCTCGACACCGACCGGGCGGTGAACATTGCCATCCAGATTTGCCAGGCCGTAGGCGTAGCCCACCGGGCGGGGTTGGTGCACCGCGATATTAAGCCCCAAAACGTGTTGTTGACCTCTGGTGACCACGTGAAGGTAACTGACTTTGGCATAGCCATTGCCTTGAGCGCACCTAAGGGACTGACCGAAGAGGGGACCGTCTGGGGCACCCCCCATTACATCTCGCCCGAACAGGCCATGGGCGAGGAAGTCGGCCCTGCTTCTGATGTCTACTCCATTGGCGTGGTTCTGTTCGAGATGCTGACCGGCCGCTTGCCGTTTGACGGTGAGTCTGGCGTGGCAATTGCCATGAAGCATGTCCAGGAAATTCCTCCGGCAGTGACCGAGTACAATCCTGCGGTGCCCCCCGAACTGGAGGCGATAGTTGACAAGGCCCTTTCCAAGTTGCCTGAGGCTCGATATCGAACGGCCAACGAATTCGCCCAGGTCCTGAGGGTCTATCAGGCTGACGTTGGTGCATACGCAAGCGTTCCTCGCCCTGTTCGCCCGCGGCCGGCGGCCATGAAACCCCGGCCGGTCTACGGACCCGAATCGCTGGCGGTGCCAGAAATAGAGCCGCCGGAGCTGCTTGTGGACACGCCGCAGGCTGAGAAGTCCGTAGATTGGCTGACCGTGCTTTTCCTGATGGCCGCCGGCCTGGCTCTAGTGGCGATGATACCAGTCGGGTTCTTTGTATATCAATTTATCATTTCCCCGTCGCCGACGCCGACACCTACGCCAACAGTTACGGTGATTCGCGACGACATCCGGGTTCCCAACCTGGTTGGCATGGCGCGCGAGGAAGCTCAGAGCCGGGTCATCATGGCCGGCCTGCAGATTCAGACCGTGGAAGAGAGGTTCGACGAACATGTGCCGCGCGGCCACATTGTGGAGCAGGAAAAGTCCCCTGGGCAGGTTGCGCGACGCGGAGAAGTGCTCAAAGTAGTGGTCAGCAAGGGGCCTGAACCCAAGACGGTCACCTTGCCCCGCCTGGTGGGGCGCGAAATCGCCGAAGTCCAGGCCCTGGCAGCCGACAAAGGCCTGCGGCTCGAAGCCTTCGAGCAATGGGGAGGTCCCATCCCTGTCGGTATTGTCTTGCAGCAAGACCCAGTGGAAGGCGCAGAAGTGCAACCCGGTGCGACGATCAGGGTCGCTGTCAGCACGGGGGCGCGCTTCCAGGTGGATGCGATTCTCGACAATAACATTGCCCTAAAGTCCTTCGATTTGGAAAGGGACCATTACCTGGTAGGCGAGACGATTCCGCTGGCCTTGTATTGGACCAGCCAGGCGGGCATAAGCCGCGACCTGAAGGTATTCGTACACATCATGCGCGACGGGAAAAACATCGTCGAAAAGGACAATCCACCCGTACAGGGCGGGCGTCCTACGTCGGGGTGGGTGCCTGGTGAAATCATCAAGGACACCTACGCGCTGACCGTACCCCCAGACGTTCCGCCGGGCGATTACTGGTTGGAAGTGGGCATGTACGACCCTCAGACCATGCAACGTTTGCCGGTGACCAGCGCCGGCGCGGTGCAACCCGGCGCGCAATCGCTCATCCTGAAGCTCATCAAAGTTCAAGGACGGTAAACCCTACCATGTCCTGCACCGCATTGACAGGATTGTGATACATCGCATTGGCAAAATCCATTGGTTTCTGGTATAATAATATTCAGTAAAAGCCTGTTCGGGAATATTGTAGCCTGAAGGTTTCGCATCAGTTTCGAGGCCCACCAAGGGCTACCCGTTTCCAGATTCGGCCTGCGATGTCTAATACTGAGTGAGGTGTTATGGCCCTGGACTGGATGGCTCAGCAGTGGGGGGAGGTGGCTCCCCCTTTGTTGTGTTTCCCTGGTTGATGGGGCTGAGTTTGGAGGATACTTGTGAGTTCTGGATGGATGAAGAACGGATTTGTTTACTTTTTGATTCTGGTGGCGGTGATCGCGCTGTTTTTCAGCCTGTTCTCGCCGCAGACGTCGCAAAGTGAACTCGAGTTGACCGTGCTGGCCCAGCAGGTCAGCAATGGTGAAGTCGAGCGAATGATCGTCTCCGGCGATGAGGTCAAGGTCTACTATAAAGATAACCGGGAACCGGCCCTGGCTCGTAAAGAGCGCAATTCCGATGTAGTCCAAACGTTGACCAACCTTGGAGTCCCGCCGGACAAGATTTTGGCGACCAGCCTTCAGGTGGAGAAACCAAGCGATTGGGGCAGTTGGCTGACGATACTGAGCGGCGTGTTGCCGCTGATCTTCGTGGGCGCGCTGTTCTATTTCCTGATGCGGCAGGCGCAAGGCAGCAACAGCCAGGCGTTGTCGTTTGGTAAGAGCCGCGCGCGCATGTTCACTGGCGACAAGCCGACGGTCACTTTTGCCGATGTTGCCGGCGTGACCGAGGCCAAGCAAGAGCTGCAAGAGGTGGTCGAATTCCTGCGTGAACCTGAGAAGTTCGTCCAGTTGGGGGCGCGAATCCCCAAAGGTGTGCTGTTGGTCGGCGCACCTGGCACGGGCAAGACCTTGCTGGCTAAGGCGGTCTCCGGAGAAGCAGGCGTGCCATTTTTCAGCATCAGCGGTTCCGAGTTTGTGGAGATGTTCGTCGGCGTCGGCGCCAGCCGCGTGCGCGACCTGTTCGATCAGGCCAAGCGCAATTCGCCCTGCATCGTTTTTGTGGACGAGATTGACGCCGTTGGCCGTCACCGCGGCGCAGGCCTGGGTGGCAGCCATGACGAGCGCGAGCAGACCCTGAACCAGATCCTGGTTGAGATGGACGGCTTCGACACCGACACGAACGTGATTGTCATGGCGGCCACCAACCGCCCTGACATCTTGGACCCTGCGCTGCTGCGCCCTGGCCGCTTTGACCGGCGCGTAGTGTTGGACCGTCCCGACGTGGCCGGGCGACAGGCCATCCTCGATGTACACGTTCGCGGTAAGCCTCTCGCACCCGATGTTGACCTGGCCACGCTGGCGAAAGAGACCCCCGGCTTCGTGGGCGCCGACCTGGAGAACATGGTCAACGAGGCGGCCATCCTGACCGCCAGACGAAACAAGACGGCCATCGGGCAGGCTGAGTTCGAGGAGGCGATTGAGCGGGTAATCGCCGGGCCAGAACGTCGCAGTCGGATTATCACGGCCGAGGAGAAGCAAATCATCGCCTATCACGAGGCAGGACATGCTTTGGTCATGCGGTCCCTGGAACATAGCGACCCGGTGCACAAGGTATCTATCGTCGCACGCGGCATGGCACTGGGATATACCATGCCCCTGCCGGAAGATGACCGCTACTTGCGGAGCAAGGCCAAGTTCCGCGATGAGCTGGCTGGACTGTTAGGAGGGCGCGCGGCGGAGGAAATTGTCTTCAACGATGTCACCACCGGCGCGTCCAATGACCTGGAACGGGCGACCAAGCTGGCCCGGTCAATGGTAACCCAGTATGGCATGAGCGAAAAACTGGGGCCGATGACCTTCGGCGAGAAGGAAGAACTGGTGTTCCTGGGCCGCGAGATTGGAGAACAGCGGAATTACAGCGAAGACGTGGCGCGCGCCATTGATGAGGAGGTACAGAACTTCGTCAACGAGGCGCACCAGCGCGCGCGGCAAATCCTGATCGCCAAGCGCGCTGCACTTGACGCCATTGCCAGGCGGCTCATCGAAGTCGAGAGCATAGACAGCAAAGAACTGAATGACATCATCGCCCGGCATACGGCTGCAATGCCAGAGCTGGCCGCTGCGAACTGAGGAGTGATACGTGCCCAAAAGCAAAGTCTCCATCGTTAAGGCGACACCTGAAGCGCCCTATGAAGCGCTGAGAGACGCTGTCAGGCAGGCCATTGATCTCTGCGGGGGATTGGATGGGCTGGTCAATGTGGGCGACTTGGTGCTGGTAAAGCCCAATGTTCTGGCCGTCGCCGCGCCTGACTGCGGCGCGTTGACCAGCCCGGCTGTCTGCCGCGCCATCGCCGACCTGGTGAGCGAGCGAGGGGCTCGGGCGGTCATCGCTGAATCGGGCGCGGTAGGCGTGGACACAGAGAAGGCGTATGCCTCAGTGGGATTTGACGCTCTGCGTGAGATGGGCTACAAGGTCATTGACCTGAAGCGAGAACCGCGAGCGACCATATCCGTCCCGGATGGTCAAGTCATGGACGAATTCTCCACCTGGCAATTGGTGAAAGACGCCAACGTGATCATCAGCGTGCCGGTGCTCAAGACGCATGACCAGGCGGAGATGACCCTCAGCCTGAAGAACCTCAAGGGGCTGATCAGCGACACCGACAAGAAAGAGCTCCACAAGCGAGGAGTATTCAAAGGCGTCGCCGACCTGGTGGCCGCCGTGAAACCCGAACTGACGGTCATTGACGGCCTCATCGGACAAGAGGGGCTGGGGCCGCTGTACGGCATCCCGGTCAAAATGGGCCTGTTGATCGCCAGCCACGACCTGGTGGCAGCCGACACGGTCGCCAGCCTGGTGGCCGGCTTCCAGCCCGAAGAATTGGGCGTCGCCGTTTTCGCCGCCCGGCGCGGGCTTGGCACGATGGACATCAACGAGATTGAGGTCGTTGGAGAGTCCATCGAATCGGTGAGACGCCGCTTCCTGCGTTCCAGCGAAGACACCCGAGTGGAGGTGAACGATTTCCGCCTGCTCCATGCGCCGGGTACCTGCACCGGCTGTCGCAACACGGTGCTCAGCGCCATGTTCGATATGAAGAATGCCGACCAACTCGAGTATCTGAGCGGCGTGACCGTCATCACCGGGCCGGGGGTGGAAATCCCGCCCGACGTTCCCCCCGAAAGCATCATCGCCGTAGGCGTCTGCGTGCCCGAAGGCCAGCGCGGCAAACGGTTCGTGACCGGCTGCCCGCCCAACAATGTGGCAGTAGTACAGGAGATATTGGGCGGGCGCGTTCAGGTTGTCCGAACTTACGCGACGGAAAAATAGAACGCGCAGGCTTTTGCACCCATCCTCGTTCCGTTTTTGACAAATCACGTGACTTGTGATAAACTCCTCAACAGTTATCGGCCGATACGTTGGAGTGTCATTATCTGTGCGAGGTAACATCCATGCCTGGTGATTATCTTCCGATCCTGATGTTGGTTGTCCTTGCTTCTTTTTTCTCTGGAGCGGCTCTCCTCATTCCTTCCTTCTTGGGGCCTCATAAACCCCATCCTGTCAAAGATTTACCCTATGAATCGGGCAAGAAGCCCATCGGCACGCTCAACAAGCGTTTCCACGTGCAATATTACCGCACGGCGATGCTGTTCATCCTGTTTGACATCGAAGTCATCTTCCTCTACCCATGGGCGGTGACTTTCCGTAAGCTCAAGTTGTTTGGCCTGATCGAGATGGCGGTGTTCGTCGCCATTCTTCTAGTGGGCTACATCTACATTTGGCGTAAGGGAGCGTTGGAATGGGATTAGAGACGAAACTCCCCGAAGGATCGGTGCTGACCACGACCCTGGAGAGCGTGGTGAACTGGGGCCGACAGTATTCCACCTGGCCGCTGCTGTTCGGCCTGGCGTGCTGCGCGCTGGAAATGATGGTGGCCGGCGCGTCGCGGAACGACATTGCACGCTTCGGCTCAGAGGTCTTCCGCGCTTCGCCCCGTCAGGCTGACCTGATGATCGTCGCCGGCCGGGTGAGCCAAAAGATGGCGCCGGTTGTCAGGCGGCTCTACGACCAAATGCCCTATCCCAAGTGGGTCATCGCTATGGGGGCGTGCGCTTCTTCTGGCGGCATGTTCAACAACTATGCGATTATTCAAGGCGTTGACAAGATTGTGCCGGTGGATATCTACGTACCCGGCTGCCCTCCGCGACCGGAGGCCTTGCTTTGGGCATTGACCCGCTTGCAGGAGCAAATCAAGACCGAAAAATTCAAGAAATATGCCTGAGCGTTCAGTCCAATAGTTTCCAAGACTGACCTGACAGCCTGATAGAGGATAAGTTATGGCCGATAGTAACATCGCTGTCGAAAAGCTGAAAGAGCATTTCCCGGAGAGCATCGTTCGGGTAGAAGAGTTCAGGGGCGACACTGCGGTCACGGTGCGGCCGGCGGCCTTGCTCGACGCCTGCCGGCTGCTGCGCGATGACCCCGATTTGCAGTTCAACCTGCTGATCTTCGTCACGGCGGTGGACTACTCCAAGATGGGCAAACACCCCCGTTTTTGGACGGTCTACAACCTGTATTCCATGCCGTTTCGACGTCGCCTTTTCCTGAAAGTCCCTTTGGAGGGCGATTCGCCCGTTTGCCCGTCTGTCACGAGCATCTGGCCGGCAGCCGATTGGCATGAACGCGAAGTATATGACCTGATGGGCGTTACCTTCAAGGGCCATCCCAACCTGAGACGTATCCTGATGCCCGAAGATTGGGTCGGCCATCCGTTGCGCAAGGATTACCCATTGGGCGGCGAAGAAGTTGCTTTCTCGGTGAACGCCGCCCATCCCCAGGTTCAACGCCTGGGCCAGCAGGTGCTCAACCCGGAGACAAAAGACTCCACTGTACCCCCCGGCGTGGACACGCAAAGGCATTTGGTCATCAACATGGGCCCGCAGCACCCCGCGACCCACGGTGTGCTGCGCGTGGTCGTCGAACTGGATGGTGAGCGGGTAGTCAGTGCGCATCCAGACATCGGTCACCTGCATTCCGGCATTGAGAAGACAGCCGAGTACAAGACCTATCAGCAGGTGATCCCCTACACCGACCGGATGGACTACGCGGCGGCGATGACCAACAATTTGGGTTATGTCCTGGCGGTCGAGAAATTGCTGGATCTGGACATACCGCCGCGCGCCCAGGTGCTGCGCGTGATCCTGTGCGAGCTGCAACGTATCGCCGCCCATTTGTTGGCTATCGGCACCACTGCCTTGGACCTGGCCGGCACCATCCATGCGTTGCTGATGTACTGCTTCCGAGAACGTGAGGAAGTGCTGGATACGTTCGAGATGGTTTGCGGCGCGCGCCTCACGCCGTCTTTCTTCCGCATCGGCGGCCTGCGCAAAGATGTGCCGCCTGGTTTCGTGGAACGAGTGCGGGATTTCTGCAAACGCTTCCCCAAACACCTGGACGAATATGAAGCGATGGTGATGCAGAATCCCATCTGGCTGTCGCGTACAGTCGGCATCGGTGTCATTTCGGCGGCGGAGGCCATCGCGCTCGGCGTGACGGGCCCCATTCTGCGTTCTACCGGCGTCGCCCACGACGCCCGCCGCTACGCGCCCTATTCCATGTATGACCAGTTTGAGTTCGACATTCCCACGGCGCAAAACGGCGACTGCTACGACCGCTACGGCATCCGCATTCAGGAGATGCGACAGTCGGTGCGCATCATCCAGCAAGCCCTGGCCAGGCTGCCCGATGGGCCGGTCGTGTGCGATGATCGCAAGGTCGTTTTGCCGCCCAGGGAAGAGCTGGACTATAGCCCGGAGGCGTTGATCCACCACTTCAAACTGGTAACCGAAGGGTTTTCCACGCCGCCCGGCGAGGTCTACGCTTTTGTTGAAGCGCCCAAAGGCGAAATCGGCTACTATGTGATCTCAGATGGCGGGCCCAAGCCCTATCGCCTCAAGATTCGCGGCCCTTCGTTCTCAAACCTCATGGCGCTTGGCCCGATGGCCCGTGGAGCGATGTTCTCCGATATGGTTGCCATCATCGGCGCCATTGACCTGACGATGGGCGAGGTTGACCGTTAAGCAATTGCCGGCTGTCAGTGTTCCACACGGAGGCGGACGGCTGGACGCTAATTACCAGGAGGAATCGCGTGCTGTCAGAGCGAGCTAAAGCAGAGATCGACAAAGTTCGCGGCAAGTATCCCGACCCCAAGTCGGCGGTTATGCCTGCCCTGGCGATAGCTCAACGTGAGAAAGGTTGGCTAAGCCCGGAGACGCTGGCCGAGATAGCCGAACTGTTGGACATGCCACCCGCCGAAGTGGAGGGCATCGCTACGTTCTACACGATGTACCGGCTCAAGCCGATGGGCAAATACCTGATTCAGATTTGCACCAACATCAGTTGCTCGCTGCTAGGGGCGGAGCATCTGGCCCACTACCTGGAGAAGAAGCTGGGTGTGGCAGAGGGGGAGGTGACTCGCGACGGCAAATTCTCGTGGGTACAGGTACAATGTCTTGGCTCTTGCGGGACTGCGCCGGTCATGCAAATCAACGACGACTATTACGAGAACCTGACCGAGGCCAGGATTGACCAGATATTGAAGGAGTTACCATGAGGCGTTGTCCCGGCGGATGTTTCTAGCCCTTATCTGGGTTTAGAGTTTCTCACTTTAGGGGAAGTGCATGGAAGAAAGAGTGCTCTTGCGCAATGTGGGAGTGCCGAACTCTCACGAAATAGATGTGTATCTTGAGCGGGGAGGCTACCAGGCGCTGCAAAAATCGCTCAAGGAATTCAAGCCGGAAGATCTCGTCAACCTGGTGAAAGAATCGGGGTTGCGCGGGCGAGGTGGCGCCGGATTTCCGGCCGGCGTCAAATGGAGCTTTCTGCCGCCCGGCGTGTTTCCTCGCTACCTGGTGTGCAACGCCGACGAAGGTGAGCCTGGCACGTTCAAAGACCGCGTCCTCATTGAGCACGACCCGCATGGCTTGCTGGAAGGTATCATCATCTCTTCCTACGCCTGTCGGGTAGAGCACGCATTTATCTACATCCGTGGCGAGTACGTCTTTGGCGCAAACCGCCTGGAACGGGCCATCGAGCAGGCTTACGAACGCGGCTATCTGGGCAAGAACATTCTCGGCTCTGGTTATGATCTGGAGCTGACTTTGCACCGCGGCGCCGGGGCCTACATCTGCGGCGAGGAGACCGGTCTGCTGACCTCCCTGGAGGGCGGGCGCGCCCATCCCAAGTTGAAGCCTCCTTTCCCGGCAACGGAAGGCCTCTACCGCAAGCCGACGGTCATCAACAACGTTGAGACGCTCTTTAACGTGCCGTTCATCGTGCTGAATGGCGCTGCCTGGTATCGCAGCTTTGGCACCGACAAGAGCCCCGGCCTCAAACTGTTTTCCATCAGTGGGCATGTCAAGAAGCCAGGCGTGTATGAGCTGCCCCTGGCCACGCCGATGCGGACGTTGATTTACGACTGCGCCGGCGGGCCATTGGATGACCGGCCGATTGTCGCCGTGATCCCTGGCGGCTCTTCGACGCCCATGCTGCCAGCGCATGTCATAGATACGGTCAATCTGGACTACGAATCCATCGCTGAGGCTGGCTCGATGCTCGGCTCCGGCGGTGTCATCGTCATCGGACAGGGTACCTGTATCGTTTCGCTGGTGGCCCGCCTGGCAGAGTTCTACCGGCATGAATCGTGTGGCAAGTGTGTACCGTGCCGGGAGGGCACAGACTGGATGTACAAAATCTTGCGCCGCATCGAACATGGCGGCGGTCGGGATGCAGATATTGACCTGTTGCTTGACATTTGCGACAACATTGCCGGCAAAACGTTCTGCCCGCTGGGCGATGCCGCGTTGGGGCCGGTTCGTTCCAGCATCGCTCTATTTCGGGACGAGTATCTCTCCCACATCAGAGACAAGCGTTGCCTGATGGCGACCGAGCGGCCAGAAGCTGTCAGCGCAGGCTGACCAAGATGGCTGAAGGATGAACACTCAGGGCTGAAGGAAGAGGAACTGAATTCATGCAGGAATGGATAACTGTAACGATTGACGGCCAAACGGTGAGCGTTCCGCCTGGCACGACTGTTCTGGAAGCGGCGCGCACGTTGGGCATCGAGATTCCTTCGCTGTGTTATTACGCCAAGTTGAGCAAACTGGGCGCGTGCCGGCTGTGCTTGGTAGAGGTCGAGCGTATGCGCGGCCTGCAGACCGCTTGCACGACCGTCGTGCGGCCCGAAATGGTGGTCCGTACACAGACGCCGGAGATTATCAAGGCCAGACGGGGTGTGCTTGAATTCTTGCTGACCAATCACCCGTTGGACTGTCCGGCCTGTGACAAGGGCGGGGAATGTGAGCTGCAGGACCTGGCTTTCGCCCACGGCCCGACTCAGTCGCGTTACGTTGAGGAACGACGCCACAAGCAAAAGGCCAAGCCCTTAGGTGCAACGGTTATCATGGACGAGGAACGGTGCGTGTTGTGCCGCCGTTGCGTGCGCTATCTGGAAGAGTGGGCCGACGAGGCGCAGCTCAACTATATGGGCCGCGGCGCGGGGACATACGTCAGCACCTTCACCGGCAGTCCGCTGGCCGGCAAATTTGTCGGAAATGTCATTGACCTGTGTCCGGTGGGTGCGCTGACCAGCCGCACCTCTCGCTTCTCAGCCCGCGCCTGGGAATTCCAGAATGTCCCCAGCGTCTGCGTCCAGTGCGGCGTCGGTTGTAACCTTACGCTGGGGTTTAAGAGCAATACGCTGCGTCGGGTGACGGCCCGCGTCAATCCGGCAGTCAATGACGAATGGCTGTGCGACCGCGGCCGTTTTGCCATTGGCCACGTCCACAGCAAGAACCGCCTGACTTCCCCGTTGATCCGGCGCGAAAATGGCGAGCTCCAGCCGGCTACCTGGGACGAAGCGCTGACTTTGGTGGGCAGTCGGCTGACCGCACTGGCTGAGGAGCATGGCGGCGACTGCCTGGCCGCCTTGGGCTCGGCGCAAGCGACCAATGAGGCCAACTACTTGCTCCAACGCTTCATGCGCGCCGGGTTCGGGAGCAACAACATTGACTACATCGGACGTTTGCCGCTGAACGCAGCGCCGCTCGATGTCAACAGGCTCAAGCAGGCGGATGTGGTCGTCCTCTGCGATGTCGAATTGGCCGAAGAGGCGCCGGTGATTGAGCTGCTGTTGCGCCACGAGGTCTGGCTGCGCAATGTGAAACGGGTCGCCATTGGCCCCAGGCGGCCCAGCCTGGCCAGGCCGCCCGCTGAGTGGCTGCCTTGCCTGCCCGCCGACCAGGTGGCCGTGCTCAATGGCCTGGCCGCCCTGTTGTTGAAGACGGAACGGGGCAAGAAGATGAGCGGTGCATCGGAGCTGGCCGAGTGGGTCAAATCGTTCACGCTGAGGGAAGTTGAGAAGCTGACCGGCGTATCGGCGGCAGCCTTACGCCAGGCAGCCGATGTCCTGGCAGGCAGCAGCAATCCGCTGATTATCTATGGCCCCTCGGCGTGGAAATCGCCGGACTTGATCAAGGCGATCAATAACCTGGCCCTGTTGCTGGGGGCACACGCGCCGGCCTGTGTCGTATGGGAAGCCAACACCCGTGGCGCGCTGGACATGGGTGTTGCCCCCGACCTGCTGCCCGGCCGTGAGTCGCTGAACAACAGCCGCGTGCGTGAGCGGATGGGCAAGGCCTGGCGGGCCAAGCTGCCCACCAAACCCGGCCTGAACGCCGAACAAATGAAAGCAGCCCTGCACGAGGGCCGACTGAAAGCTCTCTACATCGTTCATTCCGACCCGGCTGCCGACGCGCCCGGCTGGGAGAAAGCGCTCAAGTCCAAAAAAGCGTTCGTCGTTGTGCAGGACATGTTCCTCACCCAAACGGCCCAACTGGCCGATGTGGTTTTGCCGTGCGCCAGTTTCGCCGAGACCGATGGCACGATGACCAGTCTGATGGGTTGCGTGCAACGGCTGCGGGCCGGCGCACCGTTGCTCGACGGCGCTCGACCGGATGACCAGATTATCCGCGACCTGGCGGCGCACATGGGCGGCGACTTCGGCTACGCTTCGGTTGAGCACGTGATGCGTGAGATTGCGCGGCTGGTTGAGCCTTACGAGGGTGCGGCGTATGACCGTCTTCCCGAAACCGGTTACTCATTGGGCAACAAGATGCCGGGTACCAATGGCGCGCTGAAAATGGCGCAGGCGGAATACGTCGCCTCTGTATCCAGCGAGGAGTATCCGTTCTCACTGGTCACTGGGCCACTGCTGTACGACGGCGATGAACTCTTGCAACAGACGCCTGCCATGAATGGCATGACGCCGGAGCCGTATGTCCTGCTCAATCCGGGCGATGCGGAACGTTTGGACATCAAAGAGGGACAAAAGGTCAAAGTTACGTCCCGTGTGGGGCAGTTGAAGCTGATAGCCCACCTGAGTAATGATATTCGACCGGGTTGCGTGTTCGTTCCGTTGCGCGCCGGAGATATGTTCGCGACAACCGTTCTTCAGGATGACACACCGGTTACTCGGGTGCGGATTACGCGATAAGTGGCGGTGACATTGCCAGGTAGTCTGGGGCTTTGCGCCCGTCTGAGGTGAGAAGATTGCTATGGATTGGATAAGAACCCTGCTCATCCCGTTGATTGTGACTTTTGCGTTGGCTGTAGGCGTCTTGGCTTCTGGCGCGTATGTCACGATCTTCGAGCGCAAGCTGTGCGGCCGCTTTCAAGTTCGCTATGGCCCCAATCGCGCTTTCAAGTTTGGTTTGCTGCAACCCATCGCCGATGCCATCAAGGCGTTCATGAAGGAAGAAATTGTGCCCAAAAGCGTCAGCAGCAAAGTGCTGTATGTGCTGGCGCCGGGCATTTCTTTCGCCGCAGTGGTGATTACTTTCGGCGTGATCCCCGTCGGCCAGACCTGGAACATTTTCGGCTACGACGTGCGTTTGCAAATTGCCGATATAGACGTGGGCTTGCTCTACGTCATGGCGGTAGCCGGTCTGGGGGCTTATGGCATCGTGCTGGGTGGCTGGTCGTCCAACAACAAGTATTCGCTGATGGGCGCGCTGCGCGCTACAGCGCAGATGATCAGCTACGAGCTGCCGATGGGCCTGGCTCTAGCCAGCGTGGCCCTGATCGTCGGTTCATTGCGGATGTCCGACCTGGTCTCGTTCCAACACACCTGGCCGATCATCATCTTGCAGCCCTTGGGATTTCTGATCTATCTGATTAGCGGCATTGCTGAGAACAATCGGTCGCCTTTCGACCTGCCAGAGACTGAAAATGAGCTGATTTCCGGTTTCGTCACCGAATACGGCGGCATCAAGTTTGCGCTGTTTTTCATTGCGGAATACGCCAACATGGTGGTGATCAGCTCCATCGTGACGACGGTGTTCCTGGGCGGTTGGCAGTGGCCGGCCTTTCTGGCGGACATCCACCCATTGGTTTCGGTAGGGGTGTTCTTCGCCAAGGTGTGGGCCATGCTGTTCCTGTATGTCTGGATTCGCGCCAGCCTGCCGCGGGTGCGTTTCGACAAGCTGATGCAATTCAGTTGGAAGTTTCTGTTCCCGCTGGCGTTGTTGAATCTGGCGATCACGGCGGTTGTTGTAGCTCTCGGGGCGTAGGAGAACAACGGATGCGCAGGATAAAACGGATTCGGGCAGGAGGAGGTCGCTCTGAGCGAAGCGAAAAGTCGCGCACTTAGGCGGGGGAGGTTCTTCGCTGTTCATACAATGGCAGTGCGAAACCGCTACTGAGAAACTACTTTGTCCCGTCATTCTGAGGCGCGATGGCGCCGAAGAATCTCAACACCTGCCAGCGCGAGATGCTTCGCCTTCGGCTCAGCATGACGGGGGGGCGGCGCCGGCAAAGAAACGACCCGCTCATGGCACCTGGCGGTGTTTATTCCCCAATGAGCGGCGCGCTTACGCGCCGTGGGCGAGCTTAGAACGACCGATTTGAGGCTGATGACTGAAGACAGATAGCCAGTAGCTGATGGAGAGTAGGCATGTTGCAAAGCGTTGTGAAGGGAATCGTTGAAATCCCGCGGGCGATGGGGGTCACGCTAAAGTACCTCTTCACCAAACCCATCACGGTGCAATTTCCGGAGGAACCGGTGCGGATATTTCCGCGCCTGAGGGCACGGCACGAGCTGCAGCGCCATCCCGACGGCCTGGAAAAGTGCGTGGGCTGTGGACTGTGTGCGGCGGCCTGTCCGGCCAATGTGATTTTCGTTCAAGCAGCGGAGAACACGCCGGAGAAACGTTACTCGCCCGGCGAACGATACGCCGAGGTCTATGAAATCAACATGAGCCGCTGCATCTTCTGCGGCTATTGCGAAGAGGCCTGCCCGACGGGCGCGCTGGTGCTGAAACACGAGTTCTGTCTGGCGGATACCACACGGGGGTCATTCATTTACACAAAGGAGCGTTTGCTCCAGCCTGCCTCCCCCCATGTTGTCGTCTTGGAGGATTAGCCAATCATGGAAATGGTCATGTTTGTCATCCTGGGCGCCATTGCCGCCGCGTCGGCGGTGAGCGTCATCGCCCAGAGGCGGGTGGTCTACTCGGCTCTGTCCCTGCTGTTGAACCTGTGCGCTCTGGCCGGCCTGTACATTCTGCTCAACGCTCAGTTCATCGCCATCGCTCAACTGATCGTGTACGCCGGGGCCATAGTCGTGCTGTTCTTGTTCGGCATTATGCTGCTGGAAGTGGACTGGGAGGATTTCAAGGCGGGCAAAATGGGCTGGCTGCGCTTTCCGGCGATTGTGCTCGCTGTGCTGTTGCTTATTGAGGTTATCTACATTCTCAGTGTAGGGACGTTAGGGGCCGCCGGTGTTCACACCCAAGAGCTAATGGCTCAGCACGGCAACGTGTGGCTGCTTGGACGCGCCTTGTTCACCGATTACCTCATCCCGTTTGAGCTGGCGTCAGTTCTCTTGCTTGGCGCCATCATCGGTGCGGTCTTCCTGGGCGAAAAACGCCCGGAGGTGTAATAGCATAAATGCGGCCTGAAAACTGAAGGCTGACGGTTGAAAGCCAATCGCTGTATGCAAGGGGAGATGATTGAACGTGGTGCCACTGGAATACTATCTGGCTCTTTCGGCTGTACTTTTCTGCATCGGCGTGCTCGGTGTGGTCATCCGGCGCAACGCCATCGTGCTGTTTCTGTGCATCGAACTGATGCTCAACGCCGTCAACCTGACGCTGATTGCTTTTGGTCGCTACCTGAACTCAATCGAGGGCCAGGTACTGGTTTTCATCGTCATGACCGTGGCTGCGGCTGAGGTAGCGGTCGGTTTGGGCATCATCGTGGCGATTTTCCGCGGCCGGGAAAGCGTCAACGTGGATGACATCAACCTGTTGAAGGGATGAGGCGAACCGCAAAGGCGCAAGGAGCATAAAGCTGTTTTTGTGGTGATTACTCAGTGAGCGGAGGCGTGAATGTTTCCGAATTATGAATGGCTGCTGTTACTGTTTCCCCTGGTTGGGGTGATCATCAACGGGCTGTTCGGCCACAGGTTGGGCCGCCGGCTGGTGGCGTGGATTGCCTGCCTGGCTGTCGGCCTGTCGTTTGTGGTGGCCCTCTCGCTCTTATGGGCCCAGGTGCAGTTGCCAGCCGAAGCTGAGCCGGTCAAAGCGACGCTGTACCGTTGGATGACTGTCGGCGATTTCACCATTGACCTGACGCTGTTGATTGACCCGCTGTCGGTGCTGATGGCCGTCGTGGTTACCGGCGTGAGCACGGTCATTCACGTCTATTCGGTCGGGTACATGGCCGATGACAAACGCTACAGCCGCTACTTCACCTTCCTGAACCTGTTCGTCTTCTCCATGCTCGTCCTGGTGCTGGGCAACAATTTCCTGATGATGTATGTCGGCTGGGAAGCGGTTGGTTTGTGCTCGTACCTCTTGATCGGCTTCTGGTTCGAGCGTCCGGCGGCAGCCGACGCCGGCAAGAAAGCGTTCCTGGTGAACCGCATCGGCGACTTCGGCTTTGCGTTGGGCATCATGTTGGTCTTTGCCACGTTCGGCTCGCTGGATTTCTCGACCGTTTTTTCGCAGGCGTCGGCCCTTCTGCCACGCGGGAGCGAGTTGGCGACGACGATGACTTTGCTGTTGTTCCTGGGCGCGGTCGGCAAATCGGCGCAGATTCCGCTGTACGTCTGGTTGCCCGATGCGATGGAAGGCCCGACACCGGTCTCGGCCCTCATCCACGCCGCGACGATGGTGACTGCGGGTGTGTATATGGTTGCCCGCAACCATGTGCTGTTTGAGCGCGCGCCGGGGGCGATGAATGTGGTCATGCTCATCGGCCTGGCCACCGCCTTCTTCGCCGCCACCATGGCCCTGACCCAATATGACATCAAGCGCGTACTGGCCTACTCGACTATCAGCCAATTGGGCTATATGTTCGTCGCCGTCGGCGTGGGCGCGTATGCCGCGGGCATGTTCCATCTGACGACACATGCCTTTTTCAAGGCATTGCTGTTCCTCGGCGCGGGCAGCGTCATGCACGCCCTGTCTGGCGAGCTGGACATCCGCAAGATGGGCGGGTTGAAGGACAAGTTGCCCACGACCTACTGGACATTTGTGGTCGGCGCCCTGGCGTTGGCCGGCTTCCCCCTGTTCTCCGGCTTTTTCAGCAAGGACGAAATCCTGTGGGAAGCCTGGCTGAAGGCCGGGCCCATCGTGTGGGTTGTCGGGTTGGGCACGGCGTTCCTGACCGCGTTCTACACCTTCCGCCTGGTATTCATGGCCTTCTGGGGTAAGTCGCGCCTGGACAAGAAGGCTGCTGCCCATGTGCACGAGTCGCCCCCGGTGATGACCGCGCCGCTGGTGATCCTGGCCGTGTTCGCTGGCATCGCCGGCTTTGTCGGCCTGCCGGGCGGCCTGTCGCTGATCGGCAGGTTCCTGGAGCCCGCGCTGACGACGCCAGGCGTGCACCATGCCGCGCCCGTCGGCTCGACGCTGGAGTGGATTCTGCTGGTGGTCTCTGCTGTCGTCTCTGTGCTGGGCATTTACCTGGCCTACCATCTGTACGTCCTGAATCCGGAGCTGCCCAAGAAGCTGTCGGCGCAGTTTGGCTGGCTGTACAACCTGCTCGTGCGCAAGTACTATGTGGACGAGGCCTACATGGAGGTTATCGTTAAGCCGACGCGCGAGCTGGGCGGCTTCCTGGCATTTGACGTGGACCGCGGGCTGATTGACGGCATCGTCAACGGCGTGGGCCGCGTCACCGCTGGCCTGGCGCCGCTCTTTGGCGGAATGCAGGCGGGCCTGGTGCGGGAATATGCTTTTTCGATTTTGATCGGCGCAGCAGCTATATTAGGCTACCTGATCCTGCGCTGAATCGCTGATAATAAAGCAGCTGTGGGTATCTGCTTTCAGCGATCGTTGTGAGAACTGGAGATGAACAAATGGTTCAAACTGACCGTATCCAATTAGGAGTATTGCCAGCATGAACACAATGGGTTTTCCCATCCTGTCGGTGATCGTATTCTTGCCTTTGTTAGGGGCCATTGTGCTTGCCCTTTTCTTCCGCACGAAGGATGAAGCGACGTTGAAAGGCTGGGCCTTGGCCGTTATGCTGGTTGACCTGGCGCTGGCCCTCGCACTCCTGGTCTACTGGCAGAATACCGCAGACATGCAATTCGTCGAGAGCACGCCATGGGTCGCCAGTTTGGGGATCAACTACATGCTGGGCGTGGATGGCATCAGCCTGTTTCTGGTCCTGCTGACCGCCCTTCTGATGCCGGTGGCCTTGTTGGGCGGCTGGCGCGCCGTAGACAAGAACGTCAAGGGGTTCTTGTTCTTCATGCTCGTGCTCCAGACGGGCGTGCTCGGCGTGTTCACCGCGCTTGACCTGGTGTTGTTCTATGTCTTTTGGGAAGCCATGCTGATTCCGGTGTACTTCCTTATCGGACTTTGGGGTGGCGAGCGTCGCCGTTACGCGACGATGAAATTCTTCCTGTACACCATGGCCGGCAGCGCGCTGATGCTGGTCGGCATCCTCTACCTGGCGACGGTCGGCTTCCGCCAGGGCGCAGGCTTTACCTTCAGCCTGTTGGCTCTTAAGGACCTGGCGCTGACTCCGACGCAGCAAGTGGGCCTGTTCCTGGCCTTTGGACTGGCTTTCGCGGTGAAGGCGCCGCTGTTCCCCTTCCATACCTGGCTGCCGGACGCCTACGGCGAATCGCCTATGCCGGTGACGGTTATCCTGGCCGGTGTGCTGTCCAAGATGGGCATCTACGGATTCTTGCGCCTGTGCCTGCCCCTGTTCCCTGATGCGCTGCCGGTGTTCACCCCGATTGTCGCTGTGCTGGCTATCATCGGCATCATCTATGGTTCGCTGGCCGCGCTGGCCCAGAAAAACGCCAAGATGCTGGTGGCCTACTCGAGCGTAGCCCATATTGCCCTCATCATACTGGGCGTCTTCGTCTTAAACATCCAGACAGCGCAGGGGGTATTGGTGCAGGTGGTCAACCACGGGTTGAACATTGCCATTCTGTTCTTGCTGCTGGGTATGCTTCACGAACGATACGGCACGTTGGAAATGGATAAGTTGGGTGGGGTGTGGAAATACATCCCGGCCTTCGGCGTGTTCTTGCTGATCGCGATGTTGGCCTCGGTTGGGCTGCCTGGCCTGAACGGGTTCGTCGGCGAGTTCCTGATCCTGGTGGGCGTATTCCGTGTGAATCAGACATACGCTGCGTTTGCAGCGCTGACGATGGTGCTGGGCGCATGGTACATGTTCAACCTGTACCGTCAGGTCATGCAGGGACCGGTCTCGGACGACATGGAGAGGACACGCGAGCCGAAGAGTGTACGCGACCTGTCGCTTCGAGAGGTTGTTGCCTTGTTGCCGATTGTTGTCTTGATTTTCGTCATCGGCCTGTTCCCGGATGTGGTCTTCAACCGAACCGATGCCTCGGCCAAGGCCCTGACGGGCGAGACACAGACGGTCACGATGAAGAGCGAGTAGAGAGCCGGGTCCATAAGACTGCTGGCTGAAAGCTGATAGCTGTTTTACGAGGAGAACCGTGTAACATGGATATTGTCATCCCTGACGTGAATTGGATAGCGCTGGCTCCCCAGATTATCGTCATCCTGACTGCCCTGGCGGTGTTCTTGCTGGGAGCATTGACCGGGCCGGGACGCAAGTCCTATTTGGCCTATGTGAGCCTGTTGGGTCTGGTGCTGGCCGGTCTGGCAACGCTGTACATTTGGGATGCTCATGAGCCAGCCTTTCCGGGCATGGTGGCGGTGGATGCTTTATCGGCGTATTTCAATCTGGCTTTCCTCATTGTAGCCGGGCTGGCGGTCCTGTCCTCGGTCAACTATGTGGAACGATTGGGCCTGGGTGACGCCGAGTATTACGGGCTGATGCTCACCTCTGTCGCCGGGATGATGTTTCTGGCGGGGGCAACCAGCCTGATAGTCGTCTTCCTGGGCCTGGAGGTCCTTTCCATACCGCTCTACGTGCTGGCCGGCTTCAATCGCAACGACCCGCGCTCCCAAGAGTCTGCGCTGAAGTATTTCCTGCTGGGCGCGTTTGCCTCCGGCTTTCTGCTTTACGGCATCGCCATGCTGTACGGCGGCACAGGCTCGACCGCTCTGCCGGCTATCGCCCAATACCTGGCTTCCGCCTCGTCGGTTAGCTCGTATGTATGGATTGGCGTTGGTCTGGTGGTGGTCGGATTCGGCTTCAAGGTTGCGCTGGTGCCGTTCCACCAATGGACGCCGGACGTCTATCAGGGCGCGCCCACGTCGGTCACGGCCTTCATGTCGGTTGGGGCCAAGGCGGCGGGCTTTGCCGCGCTGATCCGAATCTTGATTGGCGCGCTGTCCGGCGAAGCGACGGGGTGGAGTTGGGTGCTGGCCGTTCTGGCGGTGCTGACGATGACCATCGGTAACATCGCCGCCATCGCCCAGAAGAACCTGAAGCGCATGTTGGCTTATTCCAGCATCGCCCATGCCGGATACATCGCTGTCGGCCTGGTAGCCGGCTCGGTTGCTGGCATTCAGGCGGTGCTGTTCTATCTGGTCGCCTACACGTTCATGAATATTGGCGCGTTCGCGGTGCTGATCGCTGTCAGCCGAGACCAGAAAGACGGCGAATCGCTTGACGATTTCGCGGGCCTGGGCGTAGCTCAGCCGTTGCTCGCTGCGGCGATGGCCGTGTTTATGTTCTCGCTGGCCGGCCTGCCGCCCCTGGCCGGGTTCTTCGGCAAATTGTACGTCTTCGCTGCGGCCGTCGAGGGCGGGTGGTGGTGGTTGGCTGCCATCGGCGTCCTCAACAGCGTCATCTCCGCTTACTTCTATCTGCGCGTTGTGCTGACCATGTACATGCGTGCTGCCTCGCCCAGGAGTGCCCTGACCATCTGCCCGGCCCTGGCCGTCGCGCTGGCCGTGGCCGCTGTCCTCACCGTGCTCATTGGGCTGTTCCCCAGCACGCTCGTCTGGCTGAGCCAGGCAGCCCTGGTCGGCTGGGGGAGCTAACCTTCCTGTTCTCTGTGTGCCGGGGCAAGACAATCTGACCCTTTGTTCCCTTCCCTACAGGGAAAAGGGGAATCTCCCCTCTCCATGTCGAAGAGGGGCCGGAGGTGAGGTCTATGCATGACACTTATATCTTGGCCTCCAATTCGCCCCGTCGGCGACAACTGTTCGCGCTGCTGGGTCTGCCGTTTGATGTCATGACTGTCGAAGTGGATGAGACACCGCTCGCTGGCGAGTCTCCTGCCGAGATGGTGCGGCGGCTCAGCCTGGCGAAGGCGCGCGCCGTGGCCATGCGGCTGAGTGGCCCTGCCGTGGTGGTCGGCGCGGACACAACCGTCGCGCTCGATGGGCAAGCCTTGGGCAAGCCGTCCGATGCCGACGACGCGCGTCGAATGTTATGGCTGTTGCGCGACCGAGTCCACCAGGTCTATACTGGTGTGGCGTTGGTCGAGATGCCTGGCGGGCGGACGCGGAATTGGGCGACCGGGTCGCAGGTGTGGATGCGGCCTTATGGCGAGGCGGAGGTTGAGGCATACATCGCGACAGGCGACCCGTTCGACAAGGCCGGGGCATACGCTATCCAGCATCCTGTTTTCCGGCCCGTGGCGCGGGTGGAAGGCTGCTATGCCAATGTGATGGGCCTGCCTCTGTGCGACATCATCGTCCATTTGCGGGAGATGAATGTCCCGGTCAAAGAGGATGTGCGCGCCAACTGTAGCGCAGCAACCGGCTATCCATGCGCCTTACAACTGACCTGATCGGCCCAGCGTGATTGGTCTATGGCAGGTGTGCCAGGAACACGTGGCGAATCTGTACGTCATCCCATACATAGCCAGTCTGTTGATAGTCCGGCAAATCCATACCAACTTGCAGTTGCAGACGATTCAGGCCGGGCCTCAGCAGATTGATCGGTACGTGCCAGGTATGAGCTGTCCAGGTGCGGCTGTAGTCCTCGACCGGCAGGTTCGGCGTCAGCCGCTGTCCGTTGATGTATACCGTGCTGGTGCGTTCGTTGGGCTGCATCAGCTCGGCATACAGCGTCCAGTCTTCTGTGCCAGGGTCGAGGATGTAGAAGTCAGCTTCCCACGTATCTGCCGGGTTCGCCCCTTTGCGCAGAGGCCGCCATGGCGGCGGCAGCTCGCTATCGCCGAGGTGCAGGGTGACATCTGAAGCCAGAATCTCGACTGGCCCGGCCTGTTGCCTGGGCCTTGCGTCCAAACTGCGCGGCGCACGGCGGGCCAGCTCCCGGAAGGCGAAGTAGACCGGGCGTGGACGCCCCAGCTCATCCAGCATGTTATAGCCTTGCTTTTCGTCCTCAGTCGGCAGCGAGCGCGAAAGCGTCCAGGCTGCCATCATGGTCAGCCAGGGCCATTCCTGCTGTGCCCGCTGAAATGCGCCGACCAGGTAATCGGCTTGATGCGTGAGGGAGACGGCGTGCCACACAGTTCCAACCGTCCACCCTACTTCAGTGGCCCACACCGGCTTGTACGCATCGCCGTAGCGGACCATGATGTCGCGCAGAGCCGACAGGCGAGAGAAATTCAGGCCGTCGCCAACCTCGTATGGCGCGTAGGGGTCGTAGGCGAAGCCGTAAGGGTGTGCGCCAAGCACGTCGAAATATGCTGCTGCGCCGGCCTGGTACATGCCTTCGAG
>DAOTYC010000043.1:0-30177 GCA_034435095.1 Anaerolineae bacterium
CCTTGCGGCTGAAGGTGATTTCCAGTTGCTGGCCTTTGACGCCGCTCAGGATGTCGGACATGCTTTGTTGAGCCACTGTCAGTTCTCCGACGCGCTGCTCGGTGCGACGCTGCGCCTCGGCCAGCTCCTCGACGCGCTGCTCGGTGCGACGCTGGGCTTCGGCCAGCTCCTCGACACGCTGTTCGGTGCGACGCTGCGCCTCGGCCAATTGCTGCACTGTTTCAGTCAGATCATCGAGTCGCTGCTCGGTGCGACGCTGGGCTTCAGCCAGCTCCTCAACGCGCTGTTCGGTGCGACGCTGCGCCTCGGCCAATTGCTGCACTGTTTCAGTCAGCTCATCGAGTCGCTGTTCGGTGCGACGCTGGGCCTCGGCCAGCTCCTCGACACGCTGCTCGGTGCGACGCTGGGCTTCGGCCAGCTCCTCGACACGCTGCTCGGTGCGACGCTGGGCTTCGGCCAGCTCCTCGACACGCTGCTCGGTGCGACGCTGGGCTTCGGATAATTGCTGCACTGTTTCAGCCAGCTCATCGAGTCGCTGCTCGGTGCGACGCTGGGCTTCGGCCAACTCCTCGACGCGCTGTTCGGTGCGACGCTGCGCCTCAGCCAATTGCTGCACTGTTTCAGTCAGCTCATCCAGTCGCTGCTCGGTGCGACGCTGCGCCTCAGCCAGCTCCTCGACTATACGCGACAGGTTCTTGACTGTCTCAGGCAAGGCAAGCAGGTCTTCCGAAAGCAGAAGCCGTCGCAACTCGGCCCGCCATTCCGGATTTTGTGTTAGTATGGTCACCAGGTCATGGTAATCCCTGACAGTAAATACCAAGTCTCACCTCAGCTTCTAACGCCCAATCTCCCACCAAGAGTAATTGTATGTTATTCTGCACAATAAGTCAAACTTGTTGAGGTTATGGGTGCATCCAGAATTTTAGGCAAGTGTAGCAGAAGCGTCAACCGCGTCATGCTGAGCAGTCCCAATGGCGCGGCCAGGCGACGGGCCTCGCAGCTCGATGACCGTGGCATGGTGCGGGCAGTTGAGACGCAGCGGCAACGTCTCACCGAGGCCGCGGCTTACATGGAGCGCAGCGCCACCGCGCCGCGTGAGACCAACGGCCATTTTTCGCCCAATGCTGCAGCGGGTCAGCAACGGGCCGATCCCTGGCAGATCAATCTGACCGCCGTGCGTGTGCCCAGACAGGGTCAGGACGACGCCGGCCAGGGCGGCCCAGGGGTAGATGTCCGGGTTGTGGGAGAGCAAGACCACGGGCAGTCCAGCCGAAGCGCCATCCAACGCACGGTTGATGTTGGGCTCACCCAGCATCATGTCATCGATGCCGGCCAGCCAAATCCGGCACTCGCCGACCTGTACCAAATGTCTTTCGTTGTTCAACGTGGTGACGCCTGCTTCGCGCGCCCGTTCCTCCAGTTCCCCCAGGTAGCCGACGATGGGGATGTGCACGGCCAGACCCATCCGCTTGATGGTGTGGATGTTGACAATGTTTTCCAGCCAGGAGTAGTGGTGATAGTCGTGGTTGCCCAGCACGGTGAAGGCCGGGCGGCCGGCGGCGACTTCCTGCAAGAAAGACACGGCCGGGCCGATACCGGCATAATTGTCCAGCAGGTCGCCGGAGTGAGCTACCAGGTCATATTCCAATCGCCTGATCTGGCTCGCGTAGCGGCGGAGAAGCCACCGCCCGAAAATGCTGCCATTGGCGTGCAGGTCGGAGATGTGTAGGATGCGCACCCGGCAGCCGGGCGGCAACTTATCCGACACGATCACCTGCCGGTCAATCTGCAGACGCACTCTTTCGACACATGACAGGTAAGCGAGGACAGCAACGATTGCCAGAAGCAACCCGACCAACAACGGCAGGCTCAGGAATTCAGGCCAGACCATCGAGGCCATACTAGAAAACATCGAACCAAATCAATACGCCCATGACCACAAACAGGCCAGCGGCAATTTTACGGAGGATTTGAGTGGGAATGACGCTGGCAAGCAGCTCACCGAAGACCGCGCCCAGCAAGGTCACCACAACCAACGCCAGGGCCGCTCCGATAAAAACGGTGAGCGGCTGGCGGGTCTTGGCTGTCATGCAAATCACCGCCAGTTGCGTCTTGTCGCCCAACTCGGCGACAAACAACAGACCCAGAGTGCTCAATAAGATTTTCCAGTCCATATATGCTCCTGACAGGGGTTCAGATTTTGCAATTTACCAGGTCGAGATTTTGAACAGGGCACGGATTCGCGGCTGAAGCAAATAGATGATGATCGCCGCCCCGATCACCGTGCCCAAAGGGAAGTTGAACAGGGTCAACGCCGCCAGAATGATCGCCCCCCAACGCCCCCACGGATGATACGCCAACAGGCCCAGTCCTACCGCCGCGGCGACCAGAGCGTACAGCAGGCCGGAGCTCACCAGCGTCGCCAGGGCAATGGGCGGGGACAACCAGCGCAACATGCCGCACAGCCGCGCCAGCAGGCCGGCCTCCTTGACGCCGAACAAAAAGCTGTAGAACGCGCCGAGCAGGGCCAGCCCGGCGGTGACAAAGAAGTAAATGATGATCACCTTCAAGCCATCGGGTCGCTTCATGCCAGCTCCTTGATTTCGGTTGCCAGGCTAAAGTCCCGCCATGATAGGCTTTCCCGCCAGACGAAGAAGAAGCCCAGCAGGGTGATGGGCAACCACAGCGCCACGTGGAGCACCAGGGTATAGCTGGTGGCTACGGCCCGGTCAATGCCGAAACCTTCCAGCACTTTGATGCCGGGCGCGTCGAACGTGCCGACATACCCCGGGCTGGAGGGGATAGTCGTTGCCAGATTGACCACGCCGTTCATCAGCATCAGGACGTAGAACGGCGCTTCAAAGTTGAAGCTATGCATGACAAACCAATACTTGACCGTTTCGGCCAGCCAGATGACCAGCGAGGTGACAAAAATCATGGCGACGTCGGCCGGGCTGCGCAGCGAATGCAATCCTTCCATGAAGCGGTCGAGGAAGCCAATCGCCGGGCGGCGCAACCGTTCTGGCAGAAAGCGGGCAATGGCCCATACATAGATGCGCTGAGCCAGACGCGGGCTGGCCGCCAGGATCAGAAAGAAAGCCAGCGCGGTGAAAAACAGCGCGCTGCCGGCAATCACCACCTGTCGCAGCCAGTCGGGCATGGGCGTGAAGGGCAGCGAAAAGAACACGAAGAGCAGCATCACCACGCCATCGAACACGCGTTCGACCAACACGGTCGCCAGCGATGAGCTGATGCTGACGTTCTCACGCTTGCGCAGCACATAGGCACGCAGCAGTTCGCCGATGCGGGCCGGATAGACGTTGTTGCCCATGTAGCCGATGACCACCACCGGGAACAGGTCGGCCAGCGGAATGCGTTTGATGGGCCGCAGCATATAGTGCCAGCGCCAGGTGCGCGCCCAGACGGCGACAAAGTAGACCAGCACGCCGGGGGCGATCCACTCATAGTTGGCATTGCGGGCCACATCCCAGGCCTTGGCCATGTTCAGGCCCTTTAAGGCCAGGTACAGGAACACGGCGCTGATAACCATTCCCAACCAAAACTGCCATTTCTTCAGCATCATTCTCCTCGACAAGCAACAAGACACAAAAAAAGTGGGCATCGGCCCGGCGACCCGACCGCGGCCAACGCCCACCGCCCGCACAAATTACTTTTCGACGGCGGCCGGCTCAGTGTTTCCGGCGGATACGGGGATCATCCCGCGCAGGATGCGTTCCAACGTCATGGTATGGCTGCACAGACCGCGTTTTTGGAAGAACAGACAGCCGCACTGCCATTTGCCGTTTCGATAGGAAACCTCATACGTATCGTGATCTCCCTTGAAACTTACGGCCAGCTCCTTGAACGAAATCCGCTCCGGCTCGTTCGCGTACCGCATGGCCTTCTCAATCTTACCAATCATCGCTGAATCCATCCGCTTCCTCCTGAATTATAGACTAAGGGGCCGATAAAAACAAAAAGAACACCAAGCATCGAGAGCTCAGTGTCCTCCGGGGCGCTGCCCTGTCAGGTTGGCTCGACCACACACGCCTTGTCGCACTCGCCATGACCTCCATCCATCTTCAGTATATCCCTTTTTGGGAGCTTTGTCAACTTGCCAAAAGGCTCAAAGTGTGCTAGAATAGATTATTGAAGCCCCCGTAGCTCAGAGGATAGAGCACCGGCCTCCGGAGCCGGGTGCAGGCGTTCGAGTCGCCTCGGGGGTATTTTTTGTGCACCTGTCCATGTGGCCTGTATGTGGAGTTGTCGAACGGGGAAGTGACGCCGTTTTTGCGCCTATCAGCCTCTGAGCCTCCAGCTTCACCAACTCGGGCAATACGGCACGATATACCTGACAGTAGCGGTCATGAACCTCCGTCCCCCAAAGCAGCGGACACCCGCCCGCACATATTGTTCGCCACGAACAATCACGACAAACGGGACGTGCCTGAACCGGCAGGAAAACCTCCGCTCCCTGTTCGCGTATCTCACCAAGAGGGTCGTCTGAGCTCAGACTGCTCCATGGGAAGCCCAGCAACATTTGACACGGGGAAATTTGTCCCTGCTGATTCACCACCAAATAATCATGTCCTGCAGAACATGGCCGTTCATGAGGCACATCGAGCCGAAGCCGGTCCAAGATGCCCGTCAGAGGGAACTGATAGGCGGGATATGAGGCAATAACCCTGAATACGGCCTTCAAGGCATCAATCAATTCCCCTGCGGAGGGCATTAGCATTTGATTGGCAGGGATTGTGGATACCACACCTGCCTCTCGGGCGCCCGAACGTCGTGCATAAAAGGTCCCTTCCAAACGTTTCACAGCCGGCGGCAGACGTTCCCGATAGAAATTCAGATTGAATGGCAGACCATACCTGAGGGCCAGGTCCGCAGCGAGGTCTATTTCTCTTAAGTTCAATGTGGTTAGGGTGACCGACAGCTCAGGTAAAAGCCCATGACCAATGGCCCGCTCGATGGTTTCAATGATCCGCTGATATGTGCCATTCCCATCCACAGAAACACGCACGGAATCGTGCGCCGCAGGGCCGCCATCGAGGGAAATCATAAGCCGCACCCCCTCCTGGGCGGCGAAGTTCAGGGCCTCATCGCTGATGAGCGTCCCGTTCGTCAAGATAACCTCATGGAGCTTCACGCCAGCACGCCGGGATAAACGGACGGCTTTCTCATGGGCTGCGCGTACGGCGCCCTGATTGAGAAACGGCTCGCCACCGGCATACTTCAGTTGTACGGCAGCATAGCCGTGAGCTTCAGCCAAGCTCAAAAGGCGGGCAACCAAGCCTGCAGCCTGCTCGGGAGACATCGCCAGGCCGCGCTTTTCAACATAGCAATATGGACAGTTCAAATTGCAGGCATCTGTCACGTGCAGCCAGACCGACAGCATAGAGCGGTGTTTAGTCTCGACCATACGGTTTGGAACCGGCCGGATCAGCCCTGCACGCGCCAGCTCCGCGATGGCCTGCCGCCAAGTTTCTCTATGCATTACCTCCGTTTGTTCCAACACGGATGACAGGCTCGCAGGTGGCGCAAACGCACGCCACAGGGCGCGCATCGGCTGATTGAGGACGCATACCACTACCGGCCCAGCGGGGTTGACCACCGCCTGCCAGTTCGCGTCTACAGCTTCAGACAGCCCAACGGGCACCGCAGACCAGACTCCCTCCGAAACCTCAGGGGCGGGCACGGCAACCAATGTCTCAGGTGAACAAGCGCAATCACAGTCACATTGGCCTACGTGCGGCAACATCGAACGGGGATAGAGAAGTTGTGGTTTCAGAACGTCGTCTCTTGTTACATCCACAGCTCTGCCTCCCCGTACAAACTGCTCAGAAACCGCTGGAAACGTGTCGGCTGTACGAGCCCTCGTTTTTTCGCGAAAGCCCACGCATGGCGATACAGCTCAGCCATCTCCTCGGGCTTGAGGCCCATCATTCGCTTGTGGAGGCCCTGCTCGCCTCTGGTTATACTGGCCTCCTTCCCAATGGACAACTCGTCATACGCCAGCGACAGTGTAATGTGCTCTGCCGCCTTTTCAAAATCACGCTCATCCCAGGCCATATATGCCCGCAGCATTTCTGCCTTGCCCAGGTTATTCCACAATGGCAATCGCGCTTTGAGGCGGCCGCTGCCCCGGGCGATGGGCGGTTCTGGACTGTGTTCGGAGAACAGATATTCCTGCGGTGTGATCTGATAGACCTTATCGAGGGTTTTCTCTATCTTTTCCTTCTGCTTGGTGTAGTAATAGAGCCAGGCCAGGTTAGCGTAGGCGAGGGTGCGATAGGACGGCCAGCCGCTCTCCTCGGCCAGGCGGTCGGCTTCCAGAAAGTCAGCTTCGCTCTTGCGCGCGAACTCCTCGGCCCGAGCTCTGTGAACGGCATAGTCGCGGGCGTTGGGGTCATCCAACAACTTCTGATCGTAATATTCGCGGGCTGCTTCCCGGTAGACCGGCCCGCGGCCGACCGCCAGGGCTTCGATCCTGTCAGCCGGATCGCTTCTGAGCAATTGCACTGCCGGATCGGCATCTTCTTCTAAAACCTTGTCCCAATATGCAGGATGCTCGGCTCTCTTCCTGTCTGCTGACAGTAACTTCCACATATACCGTGATGCCCTGGCTCGGCTCAGATGTGCCAGCCCTCTGAGCCGGGGGCTCTCTATCTCTTTAGCGATTTCTAACGATTGTGTCGCATGGCGATATGCTGTGAGCGGATGGCTGTGCAAGAGTTCGACCAGCGCCCGGGCATTCAGCGCGGCGGCCAAGGCGTGATAACCGCCGCCGTGCCGGGCGCGCCCCTCCGCCTCCCTGGCGACCATGAGGGCGTGGTCAAACCGGCCGGTCAGGGCCAGTGCATAGGCCAGATTGGTCAGTGCCGAAGCAAGAGCCCGGCTATTGGACTGGCGCTGCCATAGTATAGACTGCTGATAGCAGTGTACCGCCTCATGGAAGCGGCCATCCCGCCGCGCCAGATAGCCCTGGTAGTTCAGGCAGGCGCCACGCATGACCTTCAACCTCAACGCCAGGCCTTCATACTTGTCCCTTTCTTCGTACCGCATGGAACTCAATTGCTCTTCGCCCGGCAGGCGGCACTGTAGTTCGGCCATGATGCCATCAGCCTGATCGAGCAAGCGTTGCGCCGTATTCCAATCCCCTTCGTGCGCCCTTCGGATCAACACAATGGCTCCATACAGATAGAGTAACGCTTTAGACAGCCCTATTTTCTCTGTTTCGATTCGCCTCCAGCTTTGGACAGCGTCCAAAACCTTCAGAGCTTGGTCCACATCGTTTTGGAAGAACAATATCCTTATCCCCCAGCGGGCGGCGATGTCAAGATCTATTTCCTCGACCAGCAGGGCAGCCTGCGGGTTCTTTTTCAGGTCAGCCAGCGCCATCAAAAGCTCTGCCCGGAGTTGGGCGTCGAATTCGGCATCCCGCTTGCCCAATGCATCCTCAGCCAGCCAGAAATATCGGGCGAAGCCCAGCGGTGGGTGGTGCCGTAGCAGGAAAGCCATTTCCTCCAAGAACGCTTGGTTCAGATCGTTTCTGAGCAATACGGATGTACCTGGAGACCGTCGAACTCTTTCTTCAATAGCTTCGATGGTTTCCTGATAGTATCTTCTGGCCCCTTCTGAGACACGTCTCTTCTCTTTCTCTTCCACCTCGCTGAAGACATATTCTTCCAGCAGGCGGTACATCTCGTCGTGGAGGAAGACTCTCTGGTCCCCTGGCCGGGTCTTGACCAGGGTGAGTTGGCGGACCTGGTTCAGGTTGTCCTCCATTGCCCTGATATCCTCATCGTGCCCTGCACCCATGGTATAGCTCAGCAACTTCGCCGTCGCCCCCCGCCGGAACCACCCCAGTTCCCGCAGGGTCTCGCCCACCGGCGAGGGGCTCTCCTGGATTCGGATGACCAGCGATTTCTCCATGTCAGGAAGCACATCCTGCAGGTTAAGTTGTTGCGCCTCCTGCAAAGAAAGGTTGAAAGCCGATGGATAGCGCCAGTTGTGGCCGACCAAATCGGCCAGAATGGCCAGCCGGATCGGCTTGCCATCCGTCAGGAAATGGGCAATTTCCAGCCTTTCTTGCACAAAACGGCGTAGCAGTTTGGCCGAATCGGAATTGCCCTGCCGTTCTTCCTCGTCGGCGACACCCGACAGGTAGAGTCGAGTTTCCTCCTGATTAAACCCGCTCAGTAGTTGCTGAAAAAACTGGATATGAGCAGCCGACCGGCGCGTTGTCAATTGTTTCTTGATCCTGTCATCAACGTTGCTGGGGCGAGCAGACAACAGCAAGACCACATTGCCGCTCAAATTCGGGATAAATTGCTCAAAGAGCCATTTTTCGACATCGAGCAAAGGCAAGGAAACTGGCATTACTTTTCGTTGGAATTCATCCCGCTCGTGTTCCAACAGTTCCAGGGTATCCATTGCCAGGACAATGCATCGAGGTAGCAACGGACTTCCCTGCGGTGGGTCGGATAGACGCCGAAATTCATCTGCAAAAACCTGAAGCAGGTTCTCGGTCTGCTTCAGCACGTCCGCCGCCTCGCCCCTTTCACGGGCCTTATCAATCGCCTCGGCCTGCTTCCGGCTCTTACCGAACCACTCCGGGCTGAAAACTCCGATGATCCGGCGGATCAACCCTTCGGGGGTATGCACATCCAGGTGGTAAAAATCTACGATTTCTTCAGCGGTGAGCGTCTGCCGCAAGTCTTCTCTGCACCGCTGCAGGATGTGTTCGATCAACATGGTCTTGCCAAAGCCACCTGCACCTTCGTAGAAGATGACGTGAGCCCCACCCTTTTTGATACGCTTCAGTGCGTCTTCCACCAAGGGCTGCCGGCCGATGAAAGGAATTCGGCTGGCGCCAGTGAAATCAGACAACCTCCCCATATCTACAGACTCCCTTCGCTGTCATATCGGGCCGGACGGCCGCGCCCTCCGACCAGTTCAAGGGTTATTTGATTCTCACAAGTTCGGAAAACAGAACAGGGTTTCTCCCCTCCAGAAGCCGCCGCGCCGCATGGCCGACGGCCGGTGTCAGCGTGAACACCGAAGATGTCCCTGGCCTCACATGGGCCAGGCCCAGGCTGAAAAGATTGTTCCGCACCCACGCCACGTTGGGACGCCTGGCGAAAGTACCAGGATAATATGTTTCATATATGGCAATAGCCTGTTCGACCCTCGAGTCCAGAGCATCCAATGTGCACACTGCTGCCAATAGGTGACGCATCTCAACCCGCGCAGGAGGCGACACCCTGCCGAGACAATAAGTGATAAAGGACTCAAAGGCTTCCTCTTGGGGCCGGCTCGCCAGCAGAAAGTTTAACAATGGATTACCCTGCCCCTCGGCTGCAATGTCGGATGGAGATGGGCTTCCTGCCGGCAAACCGGCGGGGAATAGTCGAGAAAGTTGCGCGCGAGTAGCATTATGATCGAATGGCTCCAGACCGAGGGGCTCAACGGCCCGCAGCGCTGGGTCGCTCCAGCAGACCCTGTGAGTGTGTTCCATGCACATTACAATCATGGCGTTACGATTGTGAAACTGTGGTGCAAGTATCGTCCGCTCCAGGTCCTCTAAGAAACGGTCATTCTGCGGGGGAACACCGTCGAGTAGAATAAGAAGGCACTGCCCTTCTGCGCTGACCTTACCTATTTCTGCCTGGGCAGCCCTTGAAAAATCCGCCGGGGTCGGATACCGTCCCCGCAGGGTTAGGTCGAAGTAGACGCCAATGCTGCCGTACTCTGTCAATAATTGCTGAAGCAGCCAACTCTTGCCGATACCTCGCTCACCTCGAAAACCGAAAAGCCGGTAGGCAGGGGACACCGGCCCATGAGCCCAGTGAGCAATTTTGGGAGCAAGCCAGTTCAGGGCGTTTTCCCGGTTGACGAACAGGTGCCCGCTATAGGGAGGAGCGGTTGGCACGTGACACATGGCATTCCTCAGTCTTGCTGAAAAATCCGCAACACTTCTGCCAAATCAGAGTCCGATATGCCGTTTTTGTCCCCGTGGACGGCCAACAGGCGGTTGCCCATGGCAACCAGCCGGGCCGGGGTCCCATTGGCAGCTTTGACCAGCTTTTCGACTGCCTGGTCATCGAGTCCCAGGTCTTCAAGGGCATTCCCTTCGGCGGGCAGAGGGGTTGGCCTCACACACCTCACCCGGTGTCTGAGCAAGTCCAACAGGTTCTTCTCTGACCAGTCGACCAGTATGGGCGTGACAGGGACTCTGGATGGGAGTTTGTTAATGAAGACCTTGGGGACAATCTGGCAGGTAGACAGGTCGGGCAGCCAACGGTCGAACAACAATTCCAGCAATTGCTCGACCTGCGTCACATCATCACTGAGGAAATCAATAAGCAAAAAAGTCTGCTGCGTGCCACTCAAAGCCAGGGGGGGCAATCGCTGTACCCTGTGGCCAGGGCGGGCCTCGCCAGAGCCGACTGCCTCCTTCAGGGTCTCGACCAGCAAGTCGCCGTCCGGCTCATCCGTGGACAGGCCAAACTGCCGTAGCTTGGCGAGGAGTGCGGGCATGTTACCAGATACATCGAGCATAAATTCGGCCAGCCTGAACTGCGCCGCCGGATCCAGGCCGAGGAAATTATAGGGGTCCGCGGCCAGGGCGCAACACAGGGCGTCAAGAGCGCGTCCGGCGATAGACTTCAAAACCTCTTCGCCAGACGCCAAGGCGGCAAGGGGGACGAAGACCGGGAACACGGTAGCCAACGGGGTTCCAATCAGGCCGCACCTGTGACGAACCATCCAGATAAGCGCGCTGCGCCCTCCGCCCGGCCCGACCCCGATAACGCTTGGCTGCGGAGCTATCACGTCGTCCCAAATGTCCGCGCGTTCCCAAAATAAAGAATTTTCGAAAAGCCCACGATCATATTCGGCCTTTTCAGGGCCGAAGGGATTGGCCGTCCAGCCAACGTTTGCCCAGCCTTTCCTGACTCTTTCAGCTTCGCCGCGCTTTTGGGGCCAGAGCATGCCAGGACCTTGCTCGGCGTAGAACTGTCGCCATCTGTCTGTTTGCCATTCCTGCAACCACTCTTTGACCTTCGGGTTTCGTTCTGCCCATCGCCCCAACAGGTAACGGCCTGCCACGCCGCCCCCAAACAACTCCACCCGGACGGTCTGCTTATTTTGTGACAGGGCTGGTTCAGGATAGGCTTGTTCGAGCCAGTTGACGACTGGTTCGGCCGCTTCCAACCCGACCGTGCGGAGGCCATCCACCATTTTCCGCAGTGATTCGCTGCCGAATGATCTATCGGCCCTTTGGCCTGACGCCGGCGGCACGAAGCAAGCCAAAAACTCCTCGACCATGTCGGCCGACTGCTTGCCTTTCGCTTTCTCCCATTCTTCGCGGTTGGCTTTAAATCGCCTGGAGGCCTCTTGCGCATCCCTGGCCAGGTATCTCGCCACATCACGGCGCAAGGCGGGAAACCACTCGGCCCTGAAGGCCGATTTCAGCTCCAGGCGGATATTCGCCAGGTGTTCTCCCAAAAGGTCTTTGGGTTCACTCAGCTCTTCTTTGAGCGACAGGTACGCCCGGAACGCTTTGTCCACGGACGGCTCGTCTTGCAACGCGCTTATTTTCTGCCGTAGCTGCCTTAGTGCTTCTTTTTCTTTCTCTTTGCGTTCCTCGGCCTGCCTTTCGGCCTCAATTCGTCTGTTTCTCGCCTCTTCAAATGCTTTTATCAGCAAGAAAACAGCGCCCCAAGCAGAAAAGATAGTCTGGAGGGGGCCCGGGTCGAAAGCTGTATCGAAAAAATGTCGCCAGAACGCTGCGCCCCTGGCCTCCGGGCTGACTGTCGCCTGCGACGGGGCTGGCTCGGAACTCAATTGGACACGCTTCTGTGTCGCATCTGCAACATATACGGCAAAAGTTATCGAAACAGGCGCAATCTCATCATCGGCCGGTGCACGGCGCACATAAAGAACTGCTGGCCGGGCCGAGCCTTCAGTCGGGCCGGGGACGATGGATACTGATGGCGGGACGACCTGCCCATCCTGGTCGGTGAAGTCCAGCCCCTGTCCCAGCGGGCCGACCTCCACCGAATGGGAAACAGGCGAGGTCAGGGTCAGGGCGCTGGAGCAGGTAATGTTTTCATTGTACTCCGACGTTCCGGTGTACCACATCCGCAGGGTGATAGGACGCCCTGGCTTGCCCGGAGGCTCAAGCGGGACTGTAGCGGGGTATTCGACCAATAGTTTGCACGAATCCCCTACCGCCAATTCAGTGGCCTTCTGCCAGGTCAATGACCTCACGGCGGAAAAAGCGTGGTAGGAGACGAACCCCACCAGATAAACTATTACAACAACAATAAAAAATATGGTTGTACAACCCCACCCGAACACAAATTGACGGTGGGTGGCAGGTCTCAACATATTGGATTGCGATTGAGAGGACAACCCTTTATCCTCTGCCATAGGCGCGCCCTCACGCAATGGACATGGCAGCAACCAGCGGACAGCGAAACACAATCCATCGGGCCAAAGCCGAGTTCAACGACGCGGGCAGGGGGCTCAAGCCTGGTGGTTCATTTAACAACATTATTATACCACACAGCATTTAATATGTCAAGTTTTTCGGCAGATTTCGAAAGAGATCACAGATGCCCCCTGTTTTCGGCGTGAAAAACAGCCTCCCAGGCGCCATTGTCTGGGAGGCTGGTATGCAACAGACCGAAATCTGTTACAGTCTAGTAGAAGATCTTCGCCAGCTCGAGCAGGTCGGCCGGGGCTTTGCGGTTGTAAGCTACAGCGTCCTTTAGCGGCACGGCCACAATGCGATTGCCCTGCAGGGCGGCCATCATGCCGAATTTGCCATCGCGGACCAGTTCCACCGCGAAGACGCCCAGCCGCGTCGCCAGCAGACGGTCGAACACGGTCGGCGACCCGCCGCGCTGGACGTGGCCCAGGTTGACTGAGCGCGTTTCCATGCCGGTGCGCCGTTCGATTTCGCGGGCCAGCGTCTCGCCGATGCCTCGCAGGTCCAGCCGCACATGCCCGAAGGCGTCGGTCTTGCCTTCCAGGGCAGCATCGGCCGGCACGATTTCTTCAATATCGGCCCCCTCGGCCACGACGATAATGCTGAAGCTCTTGCCCATCGCCCGGCGGCGTTCCAGGTGTTTACACACGTCCGAGATGCTTTGCTTCACCTCCGGCGCGAAGATGTAATCTGCGCCACCGGCCAGCCCGCCGACAATCGCCACCCAGCCGGCGTCGCGCCCCATGACCTCCACCACAATGACGCGGTGATGCGCACTGGCCGTGGTGTGCAGCTTGTCCAGCGCGTCGGTCACAGTGGTCACCGCCGTATCGAAGCCGATGCAGTAGTCCGTTTCGGCGACATCGTTGTCCATCGTCTTGGGTACGCCGACGGTCTTGGCGCCGGCCTCGTACATCTTCAGGGCCACGCCCAACGTGTCATCCCCGCCGATGGCAACCAGGGCGTCCAGGCCCATCTTGTCTATGCCCTCCAGGGCACGTTCGATGCCTTTCTCCTGCTTGGCCGGATTGGTCCGCGAAGAGCCCAAGATGGTCCCCCCGACGTGCAAAATGCCGGACACGTTGGCCGGCGTCAGTTCCATGTAGTTGGCCTCCAGCACACCGGCCCAGCCGTTCTTGATGCCGACCACGTCCCAACCCAACGTGAAGGCCCGTCGCGACACGGCGCGGATAGCCGCGTTCAGGCCGGGCACGTCGCCGCCGCCTGTCAAAACACCTATTTTCATGATGATTTCCTCCTGATCATCTCAAGTGATGAAGCCATGTAAGAGATTCTGTTTGAGCACACAGCAAAAGAGACAGGGCCTTGCCAGACTGCCCTGTCTCTCGCTGCGATGTATTATACCACGATTGCACCAGCGCGCAAGGCCTATTCTTCCGCTCCGCCCAGGTGCACGCTGCGGTGCTGCGTCGGCGGGCTGACAAAGCCGCCCGACGAGCTGATCCGCCCGTTCGACCGGAAGAGGCGTATCTTCTCCCGCACGCGCTCCTTCACGTTGTCGCGGCCGATGGCCAGCCATTTGCGGGGGTCAACGTTGTGCGGGTCTTGCTCGATGCCCTTCTTGATGCCCTCCACGAAGCCCTGGTTGAGATAGGTCGCCACGTTGATTTTGACCACGCCGTTCTCGATAGCGGCGACCAGGCTGGCGTCGGTCACGCCGGAGGAGCCGTGCAACACCAGCGGGGCGTGGGTCGCGTCGCGGATGGCCCGGATGCGGTCAATGTCCAGTTCCGCGGCCTGCGACTCCATGGCATGGACCGAGCCAACCGCTACGGCCAGCGAAAACGCGCCCGTCAGCTCCAGGAATTTCCTGGCCTCATCCGGGTCGGTCATCGCCTTCCTGACATCCTCGGGCGTGACGTTGTCTTTGGCCTGCAGCACCTTGCCCAGCTCGGCTTCTACCGGAATGTCGCAGCAATTGGCGATTTCGCAAATTTTCCTGGTGATAGCCACGTTTTCATCGAACGGCAGCTTCGAGCCATCGAACATGAGCGAGGTGAAGCCTTCGCGCAGACAGCGGACATTTTGCTCGAAATCGGTGCCGTGGTCGAGGTGCAGGACGACTGGCACATCAACCAGGCTGGCGGCGATCTTGACCATACCGGCCGCCATGCTCAAACCGCAGTAGCGGATGGCACCCTGGCTGACCTGCAAAATGACCGGCGCCCGTTCCTCTTGGGCCGTCTCGACAATGGCCTGTACCTGCTCCATGTTGTTGGCGTTGAACGCTCCCACGGCGAACCGGTCGGCCATGGCCTGTTTGAACAATTCTTTGCTTGTGACGAGTGGCATGATTCCCTTCCTCCTAAACCTTTAGCTCACATATAGATTGGATTGATATGTATTCCCGGCACATGGCTTTACCATGTCCGCTGGAAAACCACCTCGTAGGAATAGTGATACAACGAGTTAGCCGTCATCATGTCTTCGCACGGCTCGTCGACCGGGATGTCTGGCGTGATGCCGGTCGCTACCTCGCTTTTGAAGCCCTTGATCTCGACCGTGTGCGTGCCTTTGTACATCGGGAAGTCGGCCGATCCGGGCCCTCGTTCCGGCTTGGTGCCGGACATCAGCTCCACGCCATCCGGCCCCCAGGAGACCCAGATCGGGATGCCTGGCAGGCCGTTGCCGTCTTTGTCCAACACGTCAATGTAGATGTTGTGTCCGCCCCTGTTTTCACAGGCGGTCAGGCGGCGGACTTTGACCAGCTTGAAGTCCACTGCCGGCGTTGGCGTCGCCGTCGGCGCTTCGGGCGCGGGCGTGTCTGTCGGCAGCACCGGCTTAGGGCGCGGCGTCGCCGTATCGGTCGGCAGAGGCGTGTTGGTCGGCGGCACCGGCGTAAACGTGCCGGTGGGGGTTGGCGTGTCGGTGGGCGTCGGCGTATCGGTCGGCGTCGGGGTGATGGTCATGGTGGGCGTCGGGATAGGTGTGTCGGTCGCCGTCGGGGTGATGGTTTGCAAGAAGGCCATGTTGCTCAGCCTGACGTCGTTGTTCGAAAAAGCCGATATGACCGTGGCCGGTGCACTGATGCCGCACAGCCAGACGAACAACAAGAGCACGCCAATCAATTGCAGCTTCGTTGCCGCGCTGCGAGTGGCGAACCAGACGCCGGCTGCGCCGACTCCGTCGCCGATACGCCGGCCCAGGCTTACCTTCTCTTTGGCCGGTTTATCGCCAGCCTTCTTCCTGGCCGCCGGGCGCGCCTGCTTGGGAGATTCCTGCTGCTGCCTGGCGGCCGCACGGCGCGAGGCGTCGGCTGCTTTGCCCACCTGGGTTGTTTTCGGCGCCGGCCGGGCGACTTTGGCCGGGCCTGCGGTCGCCCTGTCTCTGGCCGTCATCGTGCGCGCGGGCAACGCTTTGGGCGCAGCCGCAGCCGCCGGCGCCGACACCGCCGGACGCACAGGCGCACTATGGCCGTTCAACATCATTTCACGGGTGCGGGTCAGCCGTTCGGACAGGACACGCCCGATGCCAATCGCCAACTGGGGGTATTTGTGCATCAGCTCGTCCAGGTCTTTCTTGTACAGCGCGAGCAGGTCAACCTCGCTGACCGCCTGGGCCAGGGCCGAGCGCAGGTTGCCGGTGAGCAGGGCCATCTCGCCGAAAAACTCACCGCGTCCCAGCACCGCCAGCGTGGTGAGTTTCTGGTCCTTGCGGGCGGCAATCCGCACCTGGCCGGACTCGATGAAATACATCACTTCGCCCGGCGTGTCCTGGGCAAAGATCAGCTCGCCTGGCCGGTAACGCACGGCCCGCACGCGGTTGGCAACGTCGCTCAATTCGGGCCGCGACAGGCTGCTGAGCACGGGCACGCGCCCCAGGTGGCGGTCCACAAACCCTTGCCCGGCCTCATTGAGGCGTTGGCTGAGCGTCCTGCTCAACGCTGAACTCAGAGAGGGATAACGCAGCAGCAGCTCATCAAAATCGGAGCGATAGAGGACCAGCAGATTGGCATTGGTTACGGCGCGGCTGGCCGTCGTGCGCGTCTTGCCGGTCAACAGCGCCATCTCACCAAAGGACTCGCCCTGGTGCAGGTGGGCGACCACCTCGGCGTTCAGCCCGCTGTCCGAGTAGATTTTCACTTCGCCCGACTTGATGATGTACAAAGCGTCGCCTGGGTCGCCCTCGGTATAGATGAACTCACCCAGTGGCGCATGGAGCAACACCAACCGTCCGGCCACCGCCTGCAACGTTTCCGCGGGCAGCTCGGCGAAAATCTGAATCTTCTGAAGCATCTGCACGGCCAACGAGCGGTCCTGCGGCCCCAAGCGGGAGCGCAGGTGGCGGCTCATCGTCACCCGGATGGACGGGTACCGGTCGGCCAGCTCTTCAAATTCGGAGGAGTCCAGCACCCAGGCAATTGCCGCATCGGTCGCGTAGGCCGCCACCGCGTAGCTTGTCCCCGTGAGCAGAGCCACTTCGCCGAACGCATCGCCGGGATTTAACTCGGTGAACTCCTCTTCTTCGGCAGAACTGTCCACCAGACGTATCGGGCCGGACTCGACGATGTACATCGCGTTGGCGGTCTGTCCGGCCTGGAACACAAACGCGCCCTTGCGAAATTCTTTCAAATAGAGATGGTCCGCCAGCGCGTTGAGCTCTTCTTCCCGCAAATCGGCCAGAAAGGGCAACGGTTTGAGCCGTTTCTCAACCAGGTAGCCGCGCAATTGGGCCACACGGCGCCCAAAGGCCATGCTCAAACTGAGGCCCAGGTCGGGGTAGCCGTAAATCAGAGACTCCAGGTTGTGGCCCGACAGCGACAACAGCTCCACTTCCGACGAGGCTCTGGCCTCCAGGGTTCTGTTGCGTCCCAGGAACAGGTCGGTCTCCCCCACCAGGCTGCCGGGGCCAAGGTTGGCGATGGTCGAGCCGCTGTCGGACACCAGTCGCACCCAGCCTGACTGGATCAAATACAGCGCGCGGCTGGGCTCGCCCCTGACGAAGATGATTTCGTCACGGTGATATTGTTCGAGGCGCATCTTTGACGCCAAAAGTTGCTGCTCCTCCGGCGAAAGGGCCGCAAAGAGCGGTGCGTCTCGCATCAAGAAATCAACATTCACTTTTTGTATCAGTCCCCTATCCGGGCAGGAAGCGGGCACAAACCCTTTTCCTGCCTGGAATCACATCGGATTTATGGACGAGATTTCAGGCAGCCTGTCCGATCAAGGCTCTGCTCTCGCCCGGAAAACGACCTGCCAGACAGGCAAGGTTGGCTCAGAGGTCTGGCCAGCGCAATCCTCGTCGCGGAAGGAAAGCGTCACCGGTTCGCTCGCCCGATCAACGACGGCAAGCGTATATTCTTGCCCCGGTTGCATCTCAAAATCGGCATAGCCGATGCCTTGTTCCGGCTTCAGGCCCGTGTAAAACGTGTCCTGATTATCGTCCCAGACCACGGATAACGCAACGCCTGGCTGCTCCTGTCCGTCCTTCCCCTCGACTCGCACCTCGAGCAGGCCGCTCTTGCCCGCCTGCCCAACCTGGCGACAAGAAAAAAGCGTCTCGGCCGCTTTATAGATGGGCAAAGTAATGGTGGGCGTCGCGGTTGCAGTATGGGTTGGCGCGGCAGCAATTGCTGGAGTCTCGGACAGGTCGCCCTCTATCGGCGTGGCCGTCGCCGTAGGCGGCAACGTCGGAATCAAAGGCGTGTGCGTCGCGGTTGGGGTCGCGGTCGGCGTAGCCGTGTCAGTCGGCGTGGGAGTCACTGTCGGCGTAGGGGTGATGACGAAAACCATGACCTGACTATCCCTCGCCCCCAACGCATACGCCAACTTAGCCAGGCTGCGCACCCATGTCATGTCAGTGCCAGAAGTGGCATATTTTTTTGTCAAGCCGGCCAGCGCGCGTGAAGCGGTCTCATCATCGAAACCCAACCAACCGAGCCGCTTTTGCATCTGGTCCCAGTCTTCCGTCAAGGCGTAAGACGAACTGATCAACAGCAGGTACTCCTGCTTGAGTTCCGCCCGCAGGTCGACCGGGTCGGTATCAAAGTATTCGACCGGCCAAATCTCCCAGGTCAACAGCAAGCCGCTGGCAAGTCCCAGCGCAACTCCCATCGTCGCCGCAAGCCCCGGCCAACAGCCTTTCGCGGTTCTCGGCTGTGCGCTGCGGGTCACGGCGCCACCGTCTCCTGGAATGTCAACAAGAAACAGGTGTGGTCTTTCCCTCCCTTGGCGAAGCCCAAGCCCAGCCCCACTATGCGGTCACTTGGCGCATCGCCCGCCACGTAGACGGTGTATGACCCCAGTGTACCATTCATCGGGAAGTTGATCAAATACTCGGAATCGGGCTTTGGCTCAGCCTGCACGACGAGCTTGCCGCCGTTTTCAACCACGATCGGCTGTGCAATGGGTACCCCATCCTTGTTCAGCACGTTGGCAAAGATGTGGTATTTGTCGTGCCCCTCTTCTGGCGTCTGCCAATAGGCGCGGATCAGACGCCAGTAGGTCTGGCCCGACTGCACCTCAGCCGGAATCCATTTGACCGGCGGTTCCAGTTTCGCGCTCAAACGGATGTCCCAATCCAGCGGCGGCAGGCCACCGGCGCCGGGGATCGCCTGCGGCTGAGCCGGCACGGCGGTAGGTGTTGCGACATAAGGCAGCAGGCTGGCCCGTTCCGCGCCCAAAGCCCGCGCCAGGGTGGCCAGGTCAACCACCAACACATCACCGCGCCCTTCCTGCAGGAATCGTTCGGCCAGATCAGCCACTGCCGCGCCCGCGTCGGGCAGGCCCAGGCCGGCCAGCCGTGCCCTGGCACGGTCAATGTCGCCATCTACTGCATACAGGCCACTGACCAGGACAATGTAATCTTCTGACGTGATAGTCGGCGCCTGCGCTGGCAAATGGCCCATCTGTCGCCCAGCGCCCGGCGCAGCTCGCAGCGCATGACCGTCGCTGGCGGCAAAGCCAGTCGCAAGGCCAGGCTGCAGGGCCGCCAGCAGGGTAATCAACAGCGCCAGGCACATTGCCGCTGATGCCAGCCCCATTTGCCAACGAATCTTGTGGCTCATCCGATTGCCCCTCTCTTTACCACTGCCGCCTGAAGACGAGCTCATAAGAATAATGGCCCGTGCACAGCTCATTGTTGTCCCTGAGCCGTTCACACTCGGCGCGGCTGATGCCTTCGCAATAGCCTGCCGCCAACAGGTCGTCAACTGGCGGGTAACTGGTGCGCAACATGCGGCTGCGCTCACCGGTCATCTTCTCGCCGTTCACATTACCCATCACTTCGACGTAATAGTCCCCTGTCCAGGCGGCGGCCTCGGCGGTGCCCGGCCCCTTCGAGCCCGTCACCACCGGCGGGAACTCGCCGCCGTCCCAAAACACCCTGAAAATAATGCCGTCCACCGGTTTGCCCGCCGGGTCAATCGTCTTGATGTAAATGACCGACGGCGCCTCGCAGCCGCCGGTCTGCGCCTTATGTAACATGCGTTGGCTGACAATGGTGAAGTCTTTGCGGGGCGTCACCGTCGCTTCCGGTGCAGCCGGCGACGGGCTGGCTTCACCCGTCGGCTCGACCGTGCCCGTGCTCGTAAACGTCGGCGTAGGGTTCAAAGCGCCCCAATCTATCAGCGGGCCGGGCGCAACTGTCGGCGTGAGCGTAAGCGTCGCGGCTCTGGTCGGCGCTTGGGTTGGAACGGGCGTATCGGTTGCCGCGAGTGTTGGCGTGGCTCTCTCAGTTGGACTCGCCGTCGGAACCGGGGTCGCTGTAGATGTCACAGTCGGCGTAGACATGAGGATGTATTGGGCCATCTCTCGGGTATCCACGCGGAGCCCCTGGGCCAGATTAACCAGTGACCTCAGCTTCTCCGGCGGTTCACCCGCCGCCATTTTGCTTTGAATCAAGGCCACCACGCGCTGCTCCACGCGCGGCTCCGACAGATAGGACAGCCGCCGCTCCGCCTGGGCCAGGTTGCCATCAAGCAGATAGGCATCGCTGACCATCAAGATGTAATCGTCCTGGTAACCGGCCCGTAAGTCTACGATGTCCGTATCCACGTAATTGACCGGCCACACAAACCAGCCGATCAGCACCCCAATAATGGTGCCTCCGATCAGGCCTATCAGCAGCCAGGCCAAACTCCACAGACAACTGCTTCTCTTGCTCATCCTCCCGACCTTGCCACAAGCGGACGGTCTGGCTTTGAAACACAAAAGGTGCTATAATGAGCAGGCTCGATATCTACGTACTGCCAAGATGAAAAACCAGCGCCGATTGGTCGCATACTTGACCTGCACACACCGAAAGGTGCCGAAGGTGGGACTCGAACCCACATGAGGTCTGCCCTCAACGGTTTTTGAGACCGCCGCGTCTGCCTGTTCCGCCACTTCGGCACATCTGAAAGTGATGTTTCGATAAACCGACAGCCAGTGTCACTGGCCTGCATTTTGCAGTATAATCGAACAGCGGAATTAAGTCAAATCAGTCCAGCAGCGGGGAGCAACCATGGACGAAAAGGCGGCCATCGGTGCCGCTCAGCAGGGGGACGTGCAAGCCTTTAATACGCTGGTGCTGCACTATCAGAGCATGGCCTTCAACGTCGCCTATCGCGTGCTCGGCGACGCGGATATGGCGGCCGACGCCTGCCAGGAGGCCTTTCTGTCGGCCTATCGCAACATTCGCCACCTGAGAGGTGAGTCCTTCAAGGCCTGGCTGCTCCGCATCGTCACCAACGCTTGCTACGATCAGCTCCGATACAGGAAACGCCGGCCGGCCGACTCCCTCGACGAGCTGATGGATGAGTCGGAGCACGGCCCGTCGGTCGCCGATCCATCGCCGCAGCCCGAACAACAGGCGCTCCGCCGCGAATTGGAAGATGCCATCATCGCCGGCATTCAAACCCTGCCGGAAGATCAGCGGGTCACCCTGGTGCTGGCCGATGTGCAGGGGCTGTCGTATGAGGAAATTGCCGGGGTGACCGGGGCCTCGCTTGGGACAGTCAAATCGCGCCTGAGCCGCGCACGGTGCAAGCTGCGCGACTATTTGATCGAACAAGGGGAACTTTTGCCCGGCCCCTATCGTCCTAAAGATAACAGCGAGGCGCAACATGCCCCGCCCGGAGCGTCAACATGGCCGTGAAAACCGACAACACAAATGAGGTGGGCCTGCATCGGTGGGTGCAGGACCGCCTGTCCGCCTATATAGACGACGAACTCTCCGCCTCGGAAAAGGGGCTGGTGGAGGGACATCTGGGCGAATGTGCCCGGTGTGCTGATGACCTGCGCACGCTTCGGCAGACTGTAGACTGGGTGCGCGCCCTGCCCATGCAACCCGTTCCCCGCCCGTTCACGATTCCGGTAAACGAACCGGCCGCAAGCCGGCTCACGTTTGGGTGGCTATATCCATACCTCAAGGCGAGTGCGGCGGCCGCGGCCGTTCTTTTGATCATCACCCTGTGTGTAGATGTAGTCCGCCTGGCGCCGACCAGCATGATGCTCAGCCAGGCGCCGATGCCGGCGCCCGTCGCGCCTGTCGTCCCGATGACCGCTTCTCCTACGGCAACCGCTTCCGACCAGTTGCTACTTCCTGCTTTCGGGGAGACCAGCGAAATGGCGTCCGCCGAACATGTCCCAGAGGAGACGACAGCTTCCCAACCGTCCAAGGGCCAGGCTGTATCCTCCGAAATTGACCTTGAAGCGGCAATGTCTCCGTCCGCTGAGGGCGCGAGCCTTTTTCTACAAGGGAGTCATGCTGACGAAGTGAGTGAGCTCGGCGCTGCGCCGCCCGCGCCGGCAGCCATCCAACCCCAGACGGAAGGACGGGGCGCAGCCCCCCTCGCCGCGCCCGCAACGGCAACGCGAGCCAGTCCCGCTCCCGCCCCGCTGCTGAGGCAGGCCGCGCCGCCGGTTCCTCCGCACCCGGAGTTGCCGCACACGGAAGAAGCCTTCAATGCCGCGGCAACGGCCATGGTCCCGTCCGGTGCAGCGCGGCCCTCGCCGACCGCCGCGCCAGTCGAAGCCCCGCCAGCCGCTGGAGCGACTGAAGCCGCGCTCGAAAAGGAGGCCGTCGCTGCGCCGACTGCCGAAGCCCCGTATCGTGAGGCGACCGCCGTGGCTGTAGCGACTGCGGGCCACGTCGTCTGGCGGGCGGTTCAGGCTTTCCTGCTGCTGACCCTGGTCGCCTCTCTGGCCGGCGTGCTGATGCTGCGCCGACGATAGCGACCCGGCGTCTTCATCATCATGGCGCATCAACCTCGCCAATCCATCGTATGCCTGAGAACCCGGCTTGCCTGGCCGCATCCACCAGACGTTGATCGGCCGTCCACAGCTCAGCCTGCAAGTGTTCGGCAACCGCAATGTAATGAGCATCATAGGTTTTGGAATGTCCCAACCGTTCAGCCCACCCAATCTACCCATACACGTTCAATGTCTTGTTCACGGTCGTCTCGGGCCTCTTTCAGCAGGTCTCGACCCAACACTCCGTGTCTCTTCTCAAGCTGCCGGCGAACCTGGCTTAGCTTTTCAATTGCTTCGGCGTGAAGGTGCTGTCGCTTTCGGCTTTCACGCTCGACAACATACTGGTCTACGATTTCTCGCAGCAGGTCGGAAACGCTCCGCCCCTCAGCCTGAGCAACACTGGCCAGGTACTCATATTGTTTGGGTTGCAGAAGCACTTGAGTTCGATGTAATGCCCCCATTTTGATACCCCCCTCACAAGACTTACTTGATGTTATACATCTACATTGATGTAGGTGTCAAGCTCCGCGATTTGGGAAGCGCACCCATGCCCGAATTTGACAGGTTCACGGTTTCATGCTAAACTGGTCACTGTGCGGGCATGAAGTCCGACATGAAGCTGTCAAGCGTTATCGTCCGATCATGAAGATCACTGCCAGCGGGCTGGAGCCCGAGGGGGAGTGGTCTTTTGTTTCTACCCGCGGGAGAAAGACACATGTGTGAAGCGCGAATTTACCTCAACGACGGTGTCGAGGAGAAGCAAATCCTGGAAGACGTGGTCTCGGTCGAACCGGATGGCGACACCTGGGTATGCGTCAGCATGTTGGGTGAGCGCAAGCTGGTGCGCGGCGCGCTGCGGCGGATTGACTTCCTGAAACACACCGTCCATTTCGGCGTGGCGCCCGGTTCCGTCCACAGCCAATAGCCGGCCCACCGCGACCCACCACAATTGCATACTTGAGATAGGGCCATGAAGGTCGAGGTGTCGGCGCGAAGCCGACTGACTGCATGGCCTTTTTTGCGTTCAAGGCCAGCCAGTTTCGGGTCAAACTTTACGTCTGTCCAATTCAACTCATGGAGGTAGAACCTGATGAAACTGTTGAGAACTCTGTCGGTGGTGATGCTTGTCGCCCTGATCGGCCTCGCGGCTGTGCCGCTGGCCGATGCCGGGAACCCAGCCGGCAAAGATGCCCTGTATCTGGCTATCGGCGGCGAGAGGGAGAACGGTTATGACCCCACGCTGGGCTGGGGCCGCTATGGCTCGCCCTTGTTCCAGAGCACTCTGCTGCGCCGCGATGAGAACCTGAATGTCGTGAACGACCTGGCGGAGGAAGTTTCCCTGAGCGACGACCGCTTGGTGTGGACCGTCAAAATCCGCGAGGATGCGAAGTTCTCAGACGGCCAGCCTGTAACCGCCGCCGATGTGGCCTTCACCTTCAACCAGGCCCTCAAATCTGGCGGCGTGGTTGACCTGGCCGGTATGGAGGTCGCCACGGCAACCGGCGAGTATACCGTCGAGATCCGCCTCAAAAAGCCGCAGAGCACGTTCCTGAACCGCCTGATCACGCTGGGCATCGTGCCCGAACATGCCTATAGTGAGAACTACGCCCGTAATCCAATCGGCTCTGGCCCTTATAAGCTGGTGCGTTGGGATGAAGGCCAGCAACTGATTGTGGAAGCCAACCCCTATTACTACGGTGAGAAACCACAGCTCGAGCGGCTGGTCTTCCTGTTCATGGACGAGGATACCGCCTTCGCCGCCGCCAAGGCCGGCCAAGTGCAGGTAGTGGCCGTCCCGCAGGCGTTGGCTATCCAACAGGTGCCGGGCATGACCATCCACCCGGTGGAGAGCGTTGACAACCGCGGCATCATGTTCCCCATGCAGCCGGCATCTGGCAAGACCACCGCCGACGGCTATCCCATCGGCAACAACGTCACTGCCGACCGGGCCATCCGGCAGGCCATCAACTACGCCATTGACCGTCAGGCCCTGGTGGATGGCGTGCTGGAAGGCTTTGGCTCGGTCGCCTATGGTCCGGTGAGCAAGTTGCCGTGGGAAGAACCTGCTGCCGCGGTCCAGGATGGCGACCTTGAAAAGGCGCGCCAGATCCTGGCGGAGGGCGGCTGGGCCGACGCCAACGGCGATGGCGTGGTGGAGAAAGAGGGCCTGGATGCCACATTCACGCTGGTCTATCCGGCTGGCGACGCCACGCGGCAGGCCCTGGCCCTGGCGGTGGCCGATATGATTGGCGAGATTGGCATTCGCGCCGATGTGCAGGGCAAGAGCTGGGACGACATCCAAAAACTGAAACACAGCAACGCCGTGCTGTTCGGCTGGGGCAGCCACGACCAAACCGAGATGTATAACCTGTATCACAGCTCGATGGGCGGGGTCGAATGGTACAACCCTGGCTTCTACAGCAACCCGATAGTAGATGCCTATCTCGACCAGGCGATGGCCGCTGCGTCAGAGGCGGAGGCCATTCCCTTCTGGAAAAAGGCCCAATGGGATGGCGAGACCGGTTTCACTGCCAAGGGCGATGCCGCCTGGGCCTGGCTGGTCAATCTGAACCACACGTACTTCGTGGACAATTGCCTGGATGTCGGCCAATCGCAGGTTGAGCCGCACGGGCATGGCTGGCCCATCACCGCCAACATCGCGAAGTGGAAGTGGACCTGTAAGTAGGCTGCGCCGCAGCTGCGGCCCAGCCTGACTGGGCGGCATCCCACCCGTCATGCTGAGGCGCGATAGCGCCGAAGCATCTCAACGCCTGCCAGCGCGAGATTCTTCGCTTCGCTCAGCATGACGGGGGTGTGGCGGGGCTCAGTAGGGCAGGTTTCCAAACCTGCCGCGCCTTTGGCGGTTATGGAAAGCCGCCCTACTACAGCTTCCCGTGCGGGGCGAGATGCTTCGCCTGCGGCAGATGCTTCGCTTCGCTCAGCATGACGGGGGTGTGGCGGGGCTCAGTAGGGCAGGTTTCCAAACCTGCCGCGCCTTTGGTGGCTATGGAAAGCCGCCCTACTTCTCGCCTTAAATTCTGGATGCACCCCTGCGGGTGACTCAATTGGGAAGGTGTCATGGTTAAATTTATACTCAAGAAGCTGGGACGGCTCGTGCTGCTGCTGATGGCCGTTTCGGTTTGCTCCGTGTTACTGGTCAACCTGTCGCCCATAGACCCGGTTAATGCCTATATCGGCGCGGATATGCTGCTTGTCGGGCCAGAACAGCGCGAGATCATCGCCGCCAAGTGGGGATTGAACGATCCACCGTTCGTCCGCCTGGGCCGTTGGGTCCTCCAGGCGGCGCAGGGCGACCTGGGCGTGTCGCTCATCTTCAACGAACCGGTGACACAGGTCATCGGCAAGCGTTTTGTGGCCTCGTTGTGGCTGATGGCTATCGCCTGGGTGATGACCGGCGTACTGGGCTTTGCCCTCGGCGTGATCGCCGGCGCGTGGCAGGATTCATGGGCCGACCGCATCATCCGTTTCTACGCCTATACGCTGGCCTCCACGCCAACTTTTTGGATGGGGCTGCTCATGCTGATCGTCTTCTCGGTGTGGCTGCGTCTGATGCCCATCTGCTGCGCCGCGCCGCCCGGCGTCTCGCTCGAAGAGGCGAGCCTGTGGCAGAGGTTGCATCACCTCATCCTGCCGGCGGCGACGCTCAGCATCATCAGCATCGCCAACGTGACGTTGCACACCCGTCAGAAGCTCATTGAGGTTCTGCACAGCGATTACATCATCTTTGCCCGCGCTCAGGGCGAGAACACCTGGGGGATGGTCTGGCATCACGGTCTGCGCAACATCGGTCTGCCGGCCATCACGCTCCAGTTCGCTTCGCTGAACGAGCTGTTTGGGGGTTCGGTGTTGGCCGAACAGGTGTTTGCCTATCCGGGGCTGGGCCAGGCCACCGTGCAGGCCGGCTTGCGCAGCGATGTGCCGCTGTTGTTGGGCATCGTCTTGTTCAGTACGGTCTTTGTCTTCGTCGGCAACACGCTGGCCGACCTTATCTACAGTGTGGTAGACCCGCGTATCCGCATCGGAGATGCCGTGCAGTGAACCAGGTACATTTCAGTTTTCAGGAGAAAAGTGTGTGAACCGCACCGTCAGTGTATCAAGTAAGCTGATTCCCGCCACCGGCCGGCCGCAGCGTCGGGTCTGGTCGTGGCAAAACCGGCGGACGCGCGCGCTGGTGATGATGGCCCTGTGCGTGGTCTTGTTGGGCGGTGTGCTGCTCGCCGGCTACTGGACGGGAGAAGAAGGCCTTAAGACGCGCCTGAGCAACCGCAATCAACCGCCGTCATGGGCCTATCCTTTCGGGACGGATTGGCTGGGGCGCGACATGTTGACCCGCACCCTGATGGGGCTTGGGCTGAGCTTAAAAGTCGGCCTGGCTGCCGCGTCGGTCAGCGCGGTGCTTGGCATGATCCTCGGCCTGGCTGCCGCTGCCTTTGGCCGCCATGTGGATGCGGCGATCACCTGGGCGGTGGACCTGTTTATGAGCGTGCCCCATCTGGTTCTGCTCATCTTGCTGTCCTTCGTCGCTGGCGGCGGGCTGCAAGGCGTGGTCATCGCCATTGCTGTGACGCACTGGCCGCGCCTGACCCGCGTGATCCGCGCCGAAGCGCTGCAAATCAAGGGCACAGATTACGTGCAGCTTTCGGCCAAGTTCGGCCGCTCGCGGTGGTGGATAGCCCGACACCATATCATGCCCCACCTGGTGCCGCAGTTCCTGGTGGGCCTGATCCTGTTGTTCCCCCACGCCATCCTGCACGAGGCAGGGCTGACGTTCATCGGCATCGGTCTCTCGCCCCACACGCCGGCCATCGGCGTGATCCTGTCGGAGTCTATGCGGCATCTGTCGACCGGTTACTGGTGGCTGGCCGTCATCCCCGGCGTGGCTCTTTTGGTCACCGTCAAAGCGTTCGACGTTCTGGGCGAGCAGGTCCGCGACCTGCTCAACCCGCGCGTGAGCCAGGAGTGAGGCCATGTTGACTGTGCGCGGCTTATCCATCCGTTTCACGCTCTACGATGTGGGCCTGTTCCAGAAGGAGCTGCACGTCATCAGCGACCTGGCCTTAGACGTGCGGGCCGGCGAAGTCGTGGCCGTGGTCGGCTCCAGCGGTTCGGGCAAAAGCCTGCTGGCCCATGCCGTGCTCGGCATTCTGCCCAGGAACGCCGGCGTATCTGGGGAGATGACCTTCAAGGGCGAGCCGCTGACGCCGGAGCGACAGGCCCGATTGCGTGGGCGCGAGATCGCCCTCATTCCACAGTCCGTCGCCTACTTAGACCCGTTGCAGCGCGTCGGCGCGCAGGTGCGGCGGGCCGCCGAGCTGAGCGGCCTGAGCCGCCAGGCCGCCAGCCAGGCGCAGGCTGCGGCGTTTCGTCGCTATGGGCTGGCCGCGCCGGTGGCCCGCCTGTTCCCTTTCCAGGTGTCGGGCGGCATGGCGCGGCGCGTGCTGATGGCGACGGCAACCATCGGCCACGCCAGCCTGCTCATCGCCGACGAGCCTACACCCGGCCTGCACCCTGAAGCGGTGACCGAGACCCTCAAACACCTGCGCGAACTGGCCGACGAAGGCAAAGGGGTGGTCCTCATCACCCATGACCTGGACGCCGCCCTGCAGATTGCCGACCGCATAGCCGTATTCTACGCCGGTACGACGGTGGAGATGGTCCGTGCCGCCGATTTTGCCGCTGGCCCGCAGTCGCTGCGCCACCCCTACACCCGCGCCCTGTGGCGCGCCCTGCCGCAGCATCAATTTGCGCCGCTGCCGGGCGCACAGCCTTCGCCCGATGACCTGCCGGCCGGCTGCCTGTTCTCGCCCCGCTGCGAGCTGGCGACCTCGATCTGCCGCGAGCAGCGTCCCGCCCTGCGCTCGACAGCGGACGGTTGGGTGAGGTGTTACCATGCTTAGAGCCGAACAGGTTTCCTTTCATTATGACAATCAGCCGCAGTGGGTGTTGCGCCATCTGTCCATCCACATCGCGCCGGGCGAAGTTGTCGGCTTGAGTGGGCCGAGCGGGCAGGGCAAAACGACGCTGGGCCGCCTGCTGGCAGGCTATCTCAAGCCACTCAGCGGGCGGGTCACCCTGGACGGCGGCCCGCTGCCGCAGAGCGGTTTCTGCCCGGTGCAGCTCATCTTTCAGCATCCCGAGCTGGCGATCAACCCGCGCTGGCGCATCGCCCGCGTGCTGGCAGAAAGCGGCGAAACGCCGGCGGAACTGCTGGCCGCGCTGAGCATCGACCCCGGCTGGCTGACCCGCTGGCCGCACGAACTGAGCGGCGGCGAGCTGCAACGCATCGCCGTGGCCCGTGCCCTGCGCCCGCAGACGCGCTACCTGATCGCCGACGAGATGACCGCCATGCTGGACGCCATCACCCAATCGCAGCTCTGGCATGTCATGCTCGACTTTGCCCGCCAACACAAAGTGGGGCTGCTGGTCATCAGCCACGAAGTCGCCCTGCTGAGCCGCCTGTGCGACCGCATCGTCGCCATGGCTGAGATTAACGGCGCGGCCGGATAGTGGGCGGCTCCCCCCGTCATACTGACGGGCGAGAGCTTCACACCCGTCATGCTGAGCGAAGCGAAGCATCTCGCGCTGGCAGGCGTTGAGATTCTTCGCTTCGGCTCAGCATGACGGGGCGCGCCCGCTGATTTGGCCGCCATTGCGTGTGAGTGTATAATAACGCTGAAGGCAGAAACCTTGGAATAGACAAGAGGTGATGCGTCCATGAAACGGAACTTCACAGCGTCAGTCTGGCAGGAAGGCCCCTGGTTCATCGCACAGTGCCTGGAGATAGACGTGGCAAGTCAGGGCGAGACCGAGGAGGAAGCTCTGCTCAATCTGCGCGAGGCCATCGAACTTTACTTCGAGTCGCCATGCGCAAGCGAGGGACCACGTATCAGAACCATTCAGGTTGAACTTGATGCCGCTTAGCCCATTGCCCTACCGTGAGGTAGCGCGCAAACTGGAAGCCGCCGGCTTTGTCGCAATCGCGCAAAAAGGCAGCCATATCAAGTTCGTGAAGTATGACGGACAAGGAACCCGCACGGTGATCGTACCCCGCCACAGAGAAGTCGCTGTTGGCACACTCCGAAGCATTGTACGGCAAGCCAGGCTTACTATTGACGAATTCGAATCACTGTGATGGGATCAGCGCGCTGTCAGCGGATTCGGGGATCGGCCTCATCCGTTCAATCCGCTCCAGATAATCCGTTGACAGCTCACCCCACGCCGCGGCGAGATGCTTCGCCTGCGGCAGATTCTTCGCTTCGCTCAGAATGACGGGTGGGGGCGGCGGGGGGTGGCGGCTCAGCCGCCCGATCCGTCGTATCCTGCGCATCCGCTGTTCTCCGCCGCTCAGCATGACGGGGGGATGGGACGGCGCGAAATGCTTGACCCATTGCCTGAAATGCACCCCGGCGGCTGCCCGAATTGACAGCCATATCGCGGCATGATATACTGAGCGGTGCGAGT
>DAOTYC010000044.1:0-7287 GCA_034435095.1 Anaerolineae bacterium
TCGGGTACGCCCCCTGCAGCGGGGGCTGATCCATCTGAGCTACCATTTCGCCGCTCTGATTCAGCAAGTGGACAAAAACCGTGTAATTGTTCTCAGTCTGGGCGATGCTCTGCCAACACACCCTCAACTGAAGAGACTGCTCCCTCTGTGTCAAGTCATAGCCGACCAATTGGATCACATCTCCCAGAGAAATGTTTACCCGGTGTTTGGGCGAACAACTGTTCACCACAGTGCCGGGCGGCGGGCCGCCTACTTTGATCGGGCCAATGGTCACATTGGCGACTTCCTGTCGGCGGCCTTCGTGTACAAGCGGCAAGTAAGTCGCTTGCTCGCTTAACCCTTGATACATCCCGATCATCAAATAGTATACGCCATCTGTCGCTTCGGCATAGACTGGCACGCTATAATGGTCTGCCAACACTTCGTCCATATCCCAACACGCCGTGTGCGACCTCATGGGCCGGCGGTCAACGCCCCCCATCCTCCTGAGCTGCACATCTAACAATTGATTAGACTGGAAATAGTTTTCCTTCGTATCGGACAATTTCTGCCAATACACTGTGATCGGGAATGACTCTCCTGCCCTGGCACGTCGTGCCGGCAAATCATACCCTATGAGCATGATCTTGTCATCAAAGTTTGCCATTACTTTGTGTTGCATCGCTGGTACTTCAGCATACGTTGTGGCACCCTCCAATTCCCAGCGCGGGCAGTTGAGCTGCTTGAGTACCTGGACCGGCTTTTCACCGCGGCCTATTCCTAGCTGGTCGTACAAACCAAAGTACGGCGGCTCTGAACGAGGGCAAACGTAAAATAAGGGGCGGCTCTCCGTCCACGTACTTTGGACGCCCTGATAAGCTGACGCCACAGACAACAACGCCGCGACTGTGAACAGACTCGCGTTGAGAGCCGAGGCCGGCGACCCAGAGCGTGGCAAAGCATGAGGCAGGTAGCAGAACACCAGAGGCAACCAGATAATGAACCACCTGATGCTGTAGGCCCGCCCACCAAAATTGTCTGTGCTAAGAAGTATGTAGGCCACCTGACCCAATATTACCAAAAAGATGAAGCAGCTTTCCAATCTGAAAAAATGCCGCGGTGCGCGTACAACGGCCAGCAGGCCCGCGATGGCCCACAGCAGCACTGGACTGTGGGACACCACACCCCGATCGCCAAAGGTCGCCCGGAAAGCGTATAGGGTCACGTTTTGCGCTGACTTCAAAGCAGCCACTGTTGTGCTCCAGTTAGACCCGGCGTAATCATAGCCTCCGACAGCAAAATAGGGCGGCAGTATGCTGCCGGTGATGTGGTAATCTAAGGCCATGGTGGCGATAATCGGCAGCGCGGCACCCAAAGCAAAATACCAGGCCCCATTGCGGTACCGCAGGATAGCTATGGCTAATAGCGCCAAAGCAATCAGAGAGGCTTCCAGGTCAAAGCTGGCTGCGAGCGCGGCCAGCAGGCCCGCCCAGAAGAGCCTTCGACTGCATTTTGTCGGTGCGACTCCCGAGCCTGAGAGCAGGTAAAAACCGGCGAACAGACAGGCTGCCGCCGGGACATGGTTATTCAGGACAAGGCTATAGGGCCAGACCATTGTGCCGAAGGCAAGCAGCACGGTGGTTAACAAAGCCACCCGCGCGGAGAAGTTCAACCTGATCAAGAAAAGGTAAAAAAGGGCGAGCATTGCCGCCGAAGCCAAACCTACGGTGAGGAAAGTGAGCGCTTTATAGCCGGTTATCGCTGTCCCTCCACCGGCTACAGGCGCGAGGCTGACGTCAAAGGCAAGGCGAAGCACGCTGTAAATCACAGCGCCTAAGGCCTGGAACAGAGGAGGCTTGCTTGAATACCAATGACCCCGCAAAAACAATTTGTCTCCCGTCCATTGTAGGAAGAACGAGTCATCGATCTGCCAGGTGCCGCGTTCCACCAAAGATTCGATGGCCGCCAAACGAGAGCCATCGTTCCACGAACCAGGTTCGTAAGAGTCCTTGGTCTGTACGAACCAGAGCATCAATACCACGCCGAAGACGGCCCAGCTCAAGAGAACTGGCCTTTTATGACTCGCGTCGCATCTTATTGCCAGGCTCATGTGCCCTCTCTCTTGACTGTCGAGACGTCTCCTATGGAGTCAAAACAGCGGGGCAGCAGGTCGCGCAGGGAGAAGGTTTCATAGCTCTCACTGTCGTCCGAGGCGATAATGACTTCCAATGCCGGCGCGAATTCGCTCAATACCTGCCGACAGGCGCCGCATGGGCTGGCGGCGTTGGCCGTTACGATGGCGATGGAACGAAATTCGCGTTCCCCTTCGCTAACTGCTTTGAACAAGGCCACCCGTTCGGCGCAGACGGTCAAGCCAAACGAGATATTTTCCACATTGCAGCCGGTGTAGACCTGGCCCGATACGCCCAGCAGCGCGGCTCCTACCTGGAAGTTAGAGTAAGGCGCGTATGCTCGTCGTCGCGCTTCGCGGGCCAATTGGATCAGCTCTTTTCTATTCACTGCGCCTCTGGTTTGTCACCTGATGACCGCTCGTCCGTCGTGTCGTGGTCTAGTTTCGTGGCCTTGATTTTCTTTATTCTGCGGCCTGCCACAGACAGGACGGTCAACTTCACGCCGTCAATGACCACTTCATCGTTCACGGCCGGCACGCGGCCCAGCTCGCTATAAAGCAGCCCGCCCAGTGTGTCACCTCCCTCAGTAGGCAAGTTGGTGCCCAGCAGCTTGCTGGCGTCGTCCACATTGAAGCGGGCGTTGAAGATGATCTCAGATGGGCTCAGGTGCTGAACGGCAGCTTCCTCTGAGTCATATTCGTCCTGTATTTCGCCGACGATCTCTTCCAGGATGTCCTCAATGGTCACGATGCCGGCCGTCCCACCATACTCATCAACCACGATAGCCATGTGCACCTTACGTTGCTGGAGGTCTTCCAACAGCTCGTTGACTTTCTTGGTCTCGGGGACGAAATATGCAGGCCGCAGAACTTCCGGCAACGGGACGTCTGTCTTACCGTCGCGCAGGTAGGGCAACAGGTCCTTGGCGTACAGCAGCCCCTCGATGTTGTCCATCGTGTCCGCATAAACTGGCAGGCGCGAGTGGCCGGCGCGCATGATGGTATCCAGAGCTTCGAGCATGGGCGTGTTCACCTCGACGGCTACCACATCGATGCGCGGCACCATGATTTCACGGGCCAGCGTGTCGCCAAACTCAAAGATGCTATAGATCATCTCCCGCTCGTCTTCTTCGATAATCCCCTCTTCCTCGCCAGCGTCAACGATTGTCCGAATTTCCTCCTCGATAAAGAACGACGTGTCCGTCGCTTCGCTCGCCCCGAAAACAGCCGCCAGGCCATTCGAGAAGTCGGTCAGAGCACGCACGACGGGCCAGGAGACGCGAGCAAACAGCTCAAAAGGCCCGGCCACGGCGAACGCCACGCTCTCGGCATAGCGGTGAGCCAGACGCTTGGGCAGAAACTTGCCAAACACCAGAATGACAACCGAGGTGGCCAGAACGACAAGGAGCAAAGCGATGACGGCGTTGACCGAGTCGGCCCACGGCACAGACAGCGAACGCAAGTATTGGCTGATTCTGGGTGAAAAGAGAACGGCGGCTGACGCGACTGCCAGGAAGCCGGCGATGGTCGTTCCAAACTCGGAGGTCGCCAGGAGGCGATTGGCATCTTCCGCCAACCTTTCGATTCGGGCAGCGGTCGAATTGCCTTGCTCTATCAACTGCTTGAGTCGCGCTTTGCGGATGCTAACGAACGACACTTCTGCTGCTGCAAACAGAGCATAAACGACCAACAGCACGAAGATCAAAACGAATTCTTGAAAACTCTCAGGGTCCAACGCCCGTACTCCCAAGGGACTTTAGCTATGAAGCGGACGCACCTCACACGCCTCTCCAGCCCAACCATTCACGGCTCCGGCCCTTCCTCTTGTTCGACCTGGCCGCGCACTCGGGCAGGCACGCCATACGCGACGGAGTCTGGAGGTACATCGTGGGTTACCACCGAACCCGCGCCGATTCTTGCGCCCGCGCCGACCTCCACCGGCGCAACCAGCATGGTATCGCTGCCAATAAACGCCCGGTCGCCGATTACGGTCTTGTTCTTCCGCTTGCCATCGTAGTTACAGGTGACGGTCCCCGCACCGATGTTCACGTCCGCGCCGACCACCGCGTCCCCGATGTAGCTGAAATGCCCCATCTTGGTGCCAGGTCCCAGATAGGACCTTTTGACCTCGCCAAAGTTGCCCATGTGGACGCCGCGGGCGAGGTGTGCCCCGCTACGCAGATGGGCGAATGGGCCGATGTCAACACCGTCTTCGAGAACGGCCTGTTCGGCGAAACTGGCCTTCACGTGACAATCATCGCCTATCTGACAGTCAGTGATCACCGAGTTTGGGCCGATCACACACCGGCGGCCTATGCGAGTTGCCCCTTGCACGTGTGTATTGGGCAAGATGATGGTGTCCTGGCCCAGCTCGACTTCCATGTCAAGGTAGGTCGCAGCCGGGTCGGCAATGGTAACGCCTGCGCGCATCCATTTCTCATTCAGCCGTTGTCGTAGGACCTGCGCCGCCGCCGCCAGCCTGACGCGGTCATCAACGCCCATGACCTCCAACGGATCATCCACGACAACCCCCTCGACGTGCAGGCCCTGCTCCATCGCGGCAGCGACCAGATCGGTCAGGAAATATTCTCCAACTGCGCTGGCCTGCAGGCTCTTCAGGGCAGACCATACCCAATCGTCGCGGAAGCACAAGATGCCGCTATTGACCTCACCAATTGCCTTTTGCTCATCGGTCGCGACTTTGTCCTCGACGATGCCGATCACACGCCCGGCGCTGTCACGCACAATCCGGCCATAGCCTTCGGCTTTGTCTGGCACGAAAGTCAAAACGGTGACCGTTGCACCGACCTCCTGGTGGCGTCTGAGCATCCGCCGTAGAGTTTCGGCCTGGATCAAGGGTATATCTCCTACCAGGGCAAGTACATTATCTGCCAGCCCGGCCAGTGCGCCTTCACATTGCAACAGGGCGTGCCCGGTGCCCAATTGCTGTGGTTGAAACACATAATGCCATCTATGGCCCGGACTGCCGGCCTCGCCATCTCCGTCGCCTAACGTCTGTCTTACCAGGTCGGCTTGATAGCCTATGACCAACGCCGGAGCGAAGTCAGCCACCTGTCTGGCTGTCTCCAGGACATGGCGGACCATCGGCCAGCCGGCCAATTCGTGCAGGACTTTAGGCCTTTCTGAACGCATCCGGGTGCCCTGGCCAGCCGCCAAAACAGCTACGCAGACTGACATCATCTGCCTCCCATCGGCAAACTCATCATGTTACACTTTCGATTCTCAATTTGGCGTGTCAAGCGGTTCATTCGGACCTTCCGTGACCAATTGAGGGAGTGACGGCAGGTTTTTGATCGAACGGTGTCTTACGCGGTGTATCGTCCCCAAAAGGCTCGCTCAACAAATCCAATGCTATTGTAAACAACCAGACTGGGGCGGGAGGATTCGAACCTCCGAATGGCGGCTCCAAAGGCCGCTGCCTTTCCGCTTGGCGACGCCCCATTAAGCGAGTAAATATTGTATCACAATCGAGAGTTTTCCGCAAACTTGTTGCTGATTTGGGGTGCGCCTGGTTTGACATCCGGCGCGAAATGGTGTATCTTTATAGTGGTAACCGAATAGTCAATCTGTTTGCACGGTGCCCCAGGGCGAAAGCCTGGGCCGAACGGGGGAAGTCCGGTGCAAGGCCGGCGCTGTCCCGCAACTGTAAGCGAGCCCACTCGCGAGCCAGGATACCCGCCGTGCGGCGCTCTGGACGCCTTCGAGGAAAGGAGGTGGGGCGGTTATGTATCGCTGATAAGCCCTCATCTGAACTCGATGAGGGCTTGCGTTTTTTGGCCTTGTGGAGTTGATATAAGGGTCTCTGTCAAAACAGCAGGCTGGCGCGTTGCCACGCCAGCCCGGTGGGAAGCGGCCCGCAAGTGTGGCGTTCTGTCCCCTGGCACGGTTGAGAACGCCCACTCTGGCAGGCAGGCTGTGCTCCCCCATCCGTTATTTTAGCACAGCCCCTCCTTTCCCACAAAATCACACGACGTTGGAGCGCAGGCATCAGGCCTGCAGGCTAAGGCAGCTTCGCCGCAACGATGCCAGCCTGTCTTCCGACAGAGATGAACCCAATCCTCTTCGATTCAGTTCATGCAAAGACAGGAGGCAATACGCAATGAAAGTGAACACTGTACCTTCAGGCAATGGCGGCGCCGACAACGCCACGCGGTCGCTTCTGCGCGTTCTGTTGGCCTTCGCCTTCACGGCAGCTATTGCGCTTGGCCTGTGGCTCGTCCCTGGCGTGGCCCAGGCTCAAGGGCCAGATAAAGCCCAAGTCATTGTCCAATTCGATGACACCCACCTCACCGTGCGCCCAATTTCCTTCACCGCCCCCATATCGGGCCTGATCGCCCTACAACTGACCGGCCTCAATGTGACCACCCAATCTTTTGGCTGGGGCACGGCCGTGTGTGCCATCGAAGGCGTGGGCTGCCCTGCTGACAACTGCTTCTGCGACCCAACCAACTTTTGGAGCTACAACTACTGGGACGGCAGCGCATGGCAGAGCTACATGGTCGGGGCAGACAGCTCGACAGTGAACAACGGCGCAGTGGAAGGCTGGCGCTGGGGAGCATGGGGCAGCGAGCTCAAAGCTGCGCCGCCTATCACTGCGGCGTCCGCCGCGCTGGAATGGCTTCGTCCCCAGCAGTCCGCTTCGGATGGCGGCTATGGCAGCACTGGCAGCACGGTGGAAACCCTGTTCGACGCCGGCGCGAATGAAATCAAGGCGAATGATTGGCGGCGAGGAGCAACCAATCCGTCCCTATTGCACTACATGATGGCCCACAGCGCCTCTTTTTCCAAGAGCGGCGCCGCTTCTGCCGGGAAACTGGCCGTTGGCCTGACTGCGACCGACGGGTGCCGGCCCTATGGGACAATGCAGCCGCTGGACTTCTACAGCGATACGACCGGCATCTTCGCGGATACCTATCAGGGCGCCGGCAGCCAATCGTGGGGCATACTGGGGACGGCGGCTCTGAACCAGACAGTGCCAGCCGCAGCCGTCAATTATCTAAAGGGCTTACAAGACGCGAGCGGAGGATGGGAATGGCAAACTGGCTTCGGTGTTGATTCGAATACCACTGCCCTGGCCGTTCAGGCCCTGGTGGCAGCCGGTGAGCCAGTTGGGTCATCGGAGATCATCAGCGGCCTGGCCTATCTCAAGACCATGC
>DAOTYC010000045.1:0-19578 GCA_034435095.1 Anaerolineae bacterium
GGGTCTAGTGCGATCAAGCCAGCAGCCAATGTTGACACGTACCGGTCGAACACTTTGCGCAGAAGAAGGTATGCCAGAGCAATACAGCCAGCGGCCAGAAGGGCGGTAGGGAATCTGACCGCGGGCAGCAAATCCGCAGGCAAATGCGCGTCGCCGGCCACCGCGAGAAAATCGGCGAAGCTAACTCCCCCCGCGCCCGGATGCAACACAAAATAGTACGCCGCCAGGCCCAATGCGCCGGTCCACACGGTTGTGACGCCCGGATGGTTGGTTTGCAGGGTGCCGGCCCAGTCTCCGCGCATGAGCGATTGCGCGAAATGAGCAGAACGAATGATCCAGGCCGGCTCGTCCACCGTCAGAAATGCGTCCAACGTCAGACATCGGGGCAGCAAAGCGACGACGAACATCGCCAGCGCGATAAGCCAGTCGAGTCGGCCAGAGTTTATGGGTGATACGACCCGCCGGTTTTGAACGCTCATTCGCAAGCCCTAACTGTCGCCCTGCGGCGTCTTAATCTGGATCGCTGGCAATACGACGTTGTCGGCCAGGACCTGACCAGCCTCATCCACAACCGGCAATCTCGCGCCGGTCGCCGGGTCATAAAAACCGAATTCCAGGCTATAATCGCCAGGGGGCGCGGCAGGGTCAACCGGGATATGGTAAGTGTCCTCGAGAAATTCGCCCGGCAGCCAGCCCGTGGTCGGCAGCATACCGGCACCAGGGTAGTCGTCTTTCTGTCCCCACATCTTACCGTCAGCCGACAGAAGATGAGTGAAAACTTTGTAACTGGTTTCCATTTCACCCAAAGCCTGCCAGTAGAAAGTGACCGTGAGAACGGGAGCGGCGTACTCTTCCAGCCGATAGCCGATCAGTTTGATTTTGCCGTCGAAATTTGCCTCAAGCGACTCAGTGACAGGTGGACGGTCGAACCGATAGGCACGGCCTTCGACCGTGATTTCACCCAGAGAGGCTTCCGGCGAACAGACTGGATCAGGGCCTCCGGGCTGACACAGCCCCAGCCGCAACTCGTACTGTCCGGCAGGCGTGGCAGCAGGGATCAGGACATCGGTCAACTCGCGCCACGCCTCGCCTGGCTCCCAGTTGGAAGTCGGGTAATACCCGCCGAGCAGTCCCCCGAAAACCTCAGCTTGCAACGTTCCGTCTGCGGTATACAGGCCTAGCCGCGCCAGGTAGTCCTGATCCATGCCGGCTTGCGCCTGCCAATAAAGCCCAAGACTCAGCTCGCGCCCCGGTGCAACCGTCCTGGCGGGCAAATCATAGCCCAGCAAGAGCACATCCGGCCCCATCTGTTGGTTGAGCGGGGTCCGGATGCCCAGTTCGGCTATGGCGGCCGGTCTGACGGGGCGCACAACCCGAAGTTCGCCGATAGGGAAAAGCGTGCCCTGTGGCGCGCCGCGCGCATCCAAGACTGCCAACGGTGACGCATCCGCGGCACGATAGGCCGACAGGTAAATCGTGTATTCGCCTGGCAGTGTTCCCGGCGCGATGGGCAGAATATAGACATTCAGCGCAGACTCACCTGGCTGCCAGCCGGCAGTGCGCAAGTGACGGTCATTGAGCAAAGTCTTATCCACCTGGCCTACCTGATGGCCTTGCCCATCACGCAGGTAAAGGGCAGCCCGATAATCTTCAGACAGGCAGACCTCGCCCCGACATGCCTCCTGTGGCAGTTGCCATTGCAGGGTGACCCACGCATGGGTCCCTGAAGGCGCCATAGAAGCACGCACCTCCTCATCTGTGCTGGTTTCCCCCATGCCGCGACCGCCATAAGCCTGGCCGATCAGCCTCAATTGGTTGCCGAAGTTGACCTGGACCGGTTCAAGGCGCACAGGCAGGCTGAATTTCGGATCAGGCGGCAGGTCATACCAGCGCACATGATAGCCGCGGAAGTATTTCTGCCCGCGGTACGCGGCATATTTGTCCATCAGGAACAGCACCGCGCCGCGAGGGTCAGTATCCGATTGGCGCCACTGCACAAAGAACAGGCGGGCTCGTCCCTGGCAGGCTGCGGTCAATACGTCGGCGATGGTGTGGATGTCCACAAACAAATAGCGCTGCGGCGCATCCCCATGGTAATAGTAATCGAGAGGATGTGGCACGTCAATGAATATCACATCTTGCGCCGTAGCCGTCTCTTCCAGGAAGCGAGCCAGCTCGCGTGTCTCGTCCTTATAAGTTGAAGGGTCAAAGAAATAGCGATAATCCGCAAAAGAGAACGTGCCCAGCAAGCCAACCAGGGCGACCGCTCCCAAAGGCAACCAGCGGCGGCCCAACTGCCACACGGCAAACGCCAGCAATGCGTACAGCGCCGGCGTGACGACCATCATGTAGCGGGGCGAGAATGAAGCTCTGTCCAAGAGCACCACGTAGTAAAACAGCAGGGGGACTACAAAACACGCCAGCCACAAGCCGATGCTGGCCGATTTGACCCGTCGGTCAGGGCGCGGAATGTAACGCGCCCCCAATCCGACTAGCAGAACGCCCAGGCACAGGAGCATCCAGCCGCGGTCTTGCTCGGCCCAATTGTCCAGGCCAAGCGTAAAAGCGCGCCAACATGACACCCAGAACTCAGCAAAACTCGGAGGGATCAGGTTGGTGTTCTTATAGCTGGTCACCTGGCGGGCCGCGGTGTAAAGCTGCGGGGCCAGGAGGAACACGATGAGCAACTGGCTGGCGGCCCACATCAACCACTCTCTGGGCTTTCGCCATCCGCCGCTAGAGATCAACGCTCCCAGCCAGTACAGGTTCTGGAAAATAAGCAGGAAACCGAAGAAATAGTGGGCGTACAATCCCAGCGCGTTCACTACGGCATAGGGAATCAGCCATTTGCGCCGCGCTGAAATGTCCGCTTGGAGGTATTCGTGAAACACGTAAATTGAGGCCGCGCTCAGGGCGCTGACCAGGGTGTACATGCGCACTTCTTGGGAGTAAGCCAGGTAAAGCGTGGCAAGGGCAGCCAGCAATGCGGCTATCCGCCCGCCGAATAAGCCCATTGTGCTGCGGCCGATTTTGTACAACAGCGCCACAGTCAGCACACCGAAGAGCACAGACAGAAAGCGCAGGGCAAACTCGGACGTGGCAGCCAGCCCCATCCAGACATGCAGAAGCCAGAAATACAGCGGCGGGTGCACATCCATGGCCGGGATGGTAGGGATAGCTGACAGGCTGTGGCTGGCTACAAACAGGCTATGGCCTTCGTCCCACCAAATGCTCTGGGAAGGAAGGCGATACAATCGCAGCGCCAGGGCAACGAACAAGATGACATGGGCGAGCCAGTCGCTTTTCCCACGAATAGGGTCAGCAGGCTCAGCCAGCCAGCCTGACGTCAACCCTCGCGGTGGCAGGTCAGCCGGCGACAACCCACCCTCCCTGCGCCGCAGCTTTACTCATCAAGCATCTCCCGTATAACGTAAATGCGCTTCCCCTGAGCTTCGTGATAGACGCGAGTGACCATCTCGCCCAACAAGCCCATCGTGACCATCTGTACACCGATGACAATGAGTAAAACCGCCAACATGAGCAACGGCCGGCTGCCGATAGATTGCCCCAAAAAAACTTTGAGGACAGCCAGATACAGACCTATTAGAAAACCCAGGCCCGCGGTGACCAGGCCAATCGAGCCAAAAACATGCAGCGGACGGGTGGCATAGCTCAGCAGGAAGCGCACCGTCAGCATATCCAGAAACACCCGAACGGTCCGTGAGATGCCGTACTTGGACTTGCCAAATTGCCGTGGCCGATGGTTGACCGGAATCTCGGCGGTGCGGGTGCCCATCCAACTGGCAACCGCCGGGATGAACCGGTGCATCTCACCGTATAACTGCACATTCTTGGCGACCTCGCTGCGGTAGGCCTTGAGCGAACAGCCATAGTCGTGCAGGCGCACAGAAGTGGCTTCCGAGATAAGCCGATTGGCGATCATGGAGGGCAATTTGCGGCTGAAGAACGGGTCCTTGCGTTTGATGCGCCAACCACTCACGATGTCATAGCCCTCGTCAATTTTCTCCAACAATCGGGGAATATCCTGGGGATCGTTCTGCAGGTCGGCGTCTATGGTGACGATGACGCTGCCGCGGGCGTGCTCAAAGCCGGCCGCAAAAGCGGCCGTCTGGCCGAAGTTCCGCCGAAAACGGATGACCCGGAGGTGGGGGTCTTGTTCGTGCAAAGCCTTCAACAGCTCAAAGCTCCGGTCGCGGCTGCCATCGTCTATGACCAGAATCTCATAACTCCGCCCCAATTTGCTCAAGACATCCGTCAGTTGCCGATACATTTCGGGGATGCTCTCTTCCTCGTTGTAAACTGGCACGACAACAGACACATCCACTTCGGACATCAACCTCTCGCCTCCTCGGTCAGGTATCCTCTGGCGCCGCGCATGATGTAGAGCGCACCGCCGATCACGCCGGATATCACGGTGAAAGCGTAGAAACTCAGCGACATCGAGAAAGCCACTTCCTGTGGCACTCCGGTCTGGGTGAACAAGGTCACGTAGCCCATTTCACGGACGCCAAGGCCATTCAAAGAAATCGGGATCATGGTCACGACCGACGTGATGGGCACAAACACCCAAAAGTAAAGCATCGAGATGCTGACGCCCAGAGCCAGGCCAACAAAGTAATTGGACAAAACAAGCGTCACATTGAAGATGAGCGAAACGAGCAACGCTTTGATGATAGAGGACATATCGTAACGCCGAAAAGTCTTGTACAGGCGCCGTATCTTATCGGCCAATCGGCCCTCTTGCCAGGCATTCAGAAATGGAACACGCCGCAGGATTGCTTCCCACAGGCTTTCCTGGACGAGCATCCACATAGCCAGCAAGCTGCCGAGAAACAGTGCGAGTGTGACAAACAGAACCTCCGTGCTGACCATACGATAGGCGATCAGCGCGGCGATTATCGCCAAGAACTGGGCGACGACCAGCCCTACCACGCGGTCAACGAAAACGGCATTGACCGACTCCGCGCTCTGGTGGCTATCCTTCGACAGCTCATACATCTTCACCACATCGCCGCCGATGCCCGACGGGAGAATATTGTTAAACAGGAAGCCGATAAAATTGAGCTGTAAAAGTTCAGAGGCCGAAATGTGAATCTCCAGCGCGTCCAGTAAAATCTGCCAGCGGAACGTCTTGATGACGATGCCCAGCAGGAACATCGCCAGGCCCAGCAGCCAATACGCCAGGTGCGCTTTCGCAAATACCTCAACGACCTGCTGCAAGCCAATCTGGCTCAGCAACAGGCCGATCAACGCCAAACTGACCACAACCTTCAACAGGTCGGTCCATCGCTTCCGATTCATCCTCGACTAACCTTCCCAACCGCGTTATTCTAGTGGCAAAAGAACGTGGTCTCCTACCGTCCGGCCCTGTGCATCTGTCAGGCTCAACCGTTGACCGGTATCGCTGCGATACATGCCTATCCGCAGAGACAATTCTCGCATCTGAGCATCCGCGGGCACGGCCACCGTGTGTTCGTCCTTCACTGTCTCGCCTTCATCCCAGAACGACGTTGGATAGTCGCCGCCAACCGGCTGACCATCGTGCTGGCCGACGAGATGACTCTGCGCATCCAGCAAATGGACGAACACGGTGTAATCTTCAGCCGGCGCTGCGCGAGCCTGCCAATACAGGATCACCCTCAAGATGACCGGCCCGTCGCCGGCATCGCGTTCCACACGATAGCCAACCAGGCGGATGTACTCGCCCAAATCAAAGTGAACGGCGTTTTCGATGTCATACCGATGCGGCGCCCAGGTGGCGACTTTGAATGGTGGCAGCAGAACCCTTTCCATCGGCCTCATATCTCGGTCATAAGGCGCCAGCCGTTCCTGCGTCTCTAAATCATAGACGCCAACATCAATGGTGCCCACAGACGGAGCTTTAGCCTGTGGTTCAACCAGAACCTGATACTGGTCGCACATCACGTCGCCAGGTTGCCACTCAGAAGTCGGCGCATTGCCGCCGCCGGGAAACGTATCCTCCTGACCGATCGGTCGCCCTCCGCGCCCAAATAGGTGGACAAACACGGTGTAATCTCGGTCCATCTTGGTCAGAGATTGCCAACATAACGTCAACGCCAGCGGCGTGCCCCGCCTGACCCTCAGCCAACGGCTCGCCCTGCCCGCTCCAGCTTCGGAAGATTGCATCGGCGCAAACATCTCATAACCCAGCAGCTTCAGTTTGTCGTCGAAAGTGACCTCGAGCCGATTCAACGAAGGCGGCAAGTCATCCAGGCTCAGCCTCGGCGGACGCGCGTATGCAGGATGAATATACAAGAAAGGCGCACTAAGAGCAAGTCCGAACCACGTCAGCGCAAGGACGGCGCAAACGGCCCACTCCAGCGACGGCGCAAAGCGGGAAAGCCACCACACGACGCCAGCGGCCCACAGCACGCATAGGGCGGCCAATGTTACAAAAAGCAGACGGCCCTGTGAACCCGTTGTAGACGAAGTCCAATAGATGAGTGCGCCGAAAACTGCGACCTGCCAAACAAGCAAGCCCATTATGAGCGCCCGGCGAGAGTTCAGATTCAACCTCACAAAGCCGGACGAGCTGACTGGCTTGGTCACAATGAGCAAGAACAGGCCAATTGCGCCTGCGATCAGCAACCCATCGTAGATGTGATAGACCCAGCGGTCCATCAGGACGTTGAACCAGCCGAAGAGCCCCCAGAAAGACAGCCGCAAACCTTCCAGCTCGAAAAGCAAATCGGCGAACCCAAAATCGTCCCGGCGGCCCACCACGTCGAGCATCGTTTGGAGGCCCAGCAGGTCACTGTAGAGCAGCCAGTTCCGCACATACCACCAACCGCCAACGACGAAAGCCATGGCACCGATGACCAGGCCATGTCGGAATGCCTGGCTCCAGCGATTTTCCCGCCACGCCCACCACAACAGGCTCAACGCCGCCAACGGCAAGAGAGACAACCCGCTGAGCTTCGATAACGCAGCCAAGCCCAGCAATGCTCCCGTCAGGACGGACAGGCGATATGCTGGAAGGCGACCTGGCCGCAAGGCTCGGACCGAAATCACCGCTGCCCATGAACCTGTCGCTGCCACAGCGACATCGTTGTTGACCGACGCAGATATGAACACGAACTGCGGCAAGAAGGCGTTGAACGTCGCCGCAACAAGGCCACGCTTGGCTTGTCGGGGAAAACCTCACGGCCCAACGCATAAGTCGCGCATACGGTCATCGCACCTAAACCGATAGACAGCAGGCGCAACAGGTGTACCGCCAATGACACGCCGCGGTAAGGGAAACCCTCAGCCTGCGTATGCACCACCATGTTCTTGTTCCCGAAAGCCTGTGGCACGCCCAGATTGACATGAGGATTCTCGCGAATGCTCCGCTCGGCGTCGTCGGTGTCTACCCAGGCGATCAGAGCTGCGCCCAGCAGGTAATACAATGGCGGCTGGCTGCCTTCCTGGCGATACGGGGCCACTTGAGCCGGGTCCTGCACGGCCAGAGTCCATGTTCGAGCGATATGCCGTACATAATGGAAATGCTGAAGTTCGTCCGGCGACTCGAAAATAGGATTGACCACGCTGTAGAGCATAGAAAGGAAGATGAAACAGCCCAGAATGCACCAAAAGGGCCGCTTGACCTGCCGGGGGCCGCTACGGGCCATTCCCACATGCCGCGCATCTCGGGCTTGCATCGGAGGAAGTCCGCTCATGGCAAAACCCGCACCCGTGTCAAAATCACGTGATCGGCGCTCAGTCGGCCCTGCTCGCCCAGTACGCCCAGCCTCTGCCCTGTGGCTGCCCGATACAGGCCTACTTCAATGGCGTAGATGTCAGGCGGCGTATCGGGACGCAGGCGCAGCTCATAGCGGTCTTCTACCACCGCACCCGGCGGCCAACTCGACGTAGGCGCGGCGCCGTCCTGCGGCTGACTGTCCTTCTGCGCCCAAATGGCATCCTTTTTGCCCAGCACGTGGGTAAACACCGTGTAATCCTCGTGCAAAGGTTGCAGGGCCTGCCAATACAATGTGAGGACGAGCGACTCGCCCGGCCTGGCTGCCCGTCGGTCCAGGCTGTACCCAATCAGGGTGAGCTTGCCCTCGAAATCAAATCGCACCGGATTGGGCACCACGCCCACCGACAGCTTGCCCGCGGTCGTCACAGGCTGGACAGCAACGGAATGGAAGCGCACGTTGTCGCCCAAATCTACAACACAAGCAGGGCCTGTGCAATCCGAAGGGATTTGTACGGCGCGCAATCTATGGCCTGAACTGAAATCGTACATCCCCACTTCAATCTGTGCCCGGTCGGGCGCATAGGCCGACTGGGGCACGTTCAAGACCACTGCATCGGCGATCACTTCGCCTGGTTTCCATAGGCTGGTCGGCCACAGGCCACGGCCCGGATAGGTATCGCGCTGTGCGATGACCAGGTCGTGTTCTCCCAACAAATGGACAAACACGCTGTAATCCCGTTCGATAGGCGCCAGGCCTTCCCAGTACAGCGTCACGGACAGCGTATCGTCAGGCGAGACCACATCTTTATCAACCCAGTAGCCCATCAGCCGAATGCGGTCACCAAACAGGACGCCAAGCCGGTTGGGGATGGCTTCGACCTCCGCTGGCGATAGAGGCTGTGGGCGGGCATACGCTGGCGCGATGACCCGAAACGGGATCACGGCAGCCACCGCCACCAAAGCGACCGCCAAGGCGAAGATGGTCATCCGCCAGTACCTGGCCGGCGCGAACTGCTTCAGCCCGAGGGCCAAAAGTACCCCCACGGGAGCCAACGCCGAAAACATCAGCCGCCCCTGTGACGCCGGTGTCATCAGCGTCCAGCGAACCAATGAGGCGAACACCGCGCCAAGCCAGACCACCAGGAGGAACAGTCGCCAGCCCACGACCGGACAGGATTTGTCCTTGCGTTCCTTCGTGGGTAAAGGCAGGCCGGCGTCATGCTGAGCCGCCCCACGGCGCGTGGGCGCGCCGCTCATCGGGAAAGAAACACCGCCCTCTATCCCGTCATGCTGAGCCGCAGGCGAAGCATCTCGCGCGTCTGTGAAGCTGAGATTCCCTTCGCTACAGCTCAGGGCGCGGCTTCGGCACTGGTGCGCCTCGCAATGACCGGAGTAGCATAGCCCCTTGTGGGCGTCTAAACGGGCACAAGGCCCCATGCTACGGCCACCAACCCAGAGATTGCTTCGCTGCACCCACAACGACCGGAGTAGCCTCTTAGTAGCCAAAGCCCTAAGCCACAGTCCTGAGCCGCAGTCCTGAGCGTAGCGAAGGAACAGCGAAGGAACAGCAAAGGGGCAGCGAAGAATCCCGCCGCCCCGCGAAGGCGGAGCCCCTTCACTTCGTGGCAAACGACCTGCGTAGCAGCGCCACACAAAGACCACCAGCCCCAACAGGCCCAGCACGCTCAGCGCGTTGTAGAACGTGTATATCCAGCCTTCCAGGGGCACGTTCAAACCACCAAACAACCCCCAGAAAGACAGGAGAAAGCCCTGCCATTCTCCTGCTAATTGCCACAGCGTCGGCTGAGGATGGCGCGGCCCGGTGATGGCAACCAACATGTTCAGCCCAAGCGGGTCGCCGTAGAGTTGTGCGTTGCGGACAAACCACCAACCCGCCACAACGGCTGTCGCACCGACCACAGTTCCGCTGCCCCACAGGGCCAGCCACCATGATCGCCTGCGCCAGGCGACCCACGCCAGAGCCAGTACCGCCAGCGGGGTCAGGGCCAGGGCATTGACCTTGCTGAGCACGGCCAGACCTATGACCAACCCCAGCGGAACGAGCCGTAAGAAACGAAGCGATCCCTCGTCCAGTCGCACGAGCAGGTAAAGGGCAAGGGTGCTCAGCATGACCACCAGGTTGTCGTTGTTGACCGAGCCGCTGATGAACAAGAACATCGGGTTAAATGCAACGAGAGCGGCAGCAAGCAGTGCCGTGTCGTACTGTGCAGGTGACGACTTGCCAACCTCTGCGACGAACACGGCGCGCGCGATGAGATAGGTAAACCACACAGTCACGGCGCCCATCAACACCGACATCCAGCGGACAATATGGACTGCCAACGTGGTACCATGATAAGGGAAACGTTCCCGCTCGGTGTGGACCACCATGTTGACGTTGCCATCGGCGGTCAAGACTCCGATGTCGGCATGGGGATTCAATCGCCGTACCTGCGGCAGGTCGCTGGTGTCAATCCAGGCGGTGAGCAACGCGCCCAGCGCGTAGTAGAGCGGCGGCTGGCTGCCCTCCTGTCGCCACAACTGGACCGAGTTCGAATCTTGTACCGGTAGACCTCCGCCCCGTGCCAGGTGATGAATCACCGGATAGTGCCACAGCTCGTCCGAAGCCTCAAAAATGGGCGTAGCCACGCTATACATGACGCCCAGGCACACAAAGGCCAGGATGAGCAGCGCAAGGGCAGCCTTGTCCGGCCGGATGGCGCCCCGCTGATGCGGACTACGGACGCTCACGTTCTGCTCCGAGGTCGCGGTAGATTTCCATCGTCTGGCGGGCAATGGCGCTCCACTCAAACCGGCGAGACAATGCCTTCGCCCCTGCCGCCATGCGTTCACGCTGTCGCGGGTCGTCAATGAGCGTCATGACCCGCCCCGCCAGTGCATCCACGTCGTCGGCTGGCGCAAGGGCGATATTGTCACCATCCACCAGTTCAGGAATGTGGACCCGCGGCACGGTGCTGACAATGGGCCTGCCATGCGCGAGCGCGGCCATGAAACTCCCCCGCCGGAAAGACGCGCCATCGCGATAGGGCAACACGCAGATGTCAGCAGCCATCAGGTTGGCCGATACCTCCTCATTGGGCGTAAATCCGGTCCAACAGACACGGCCCGACAGCCCCAACGAAGCGATCAGGTCGTCCACGCGCCGCGCGTATGCGACATTGGTAGGGTCGCTGGAACCCAGCTTGCCCCCAATCATGAGAAGTTTGGCGTTGTATCCGCGCCTGACCAGCGTGTCCAGCACGTGGATGAGCGTCTCGCCGCCTTTGCTCTCGTTGAGAAAGCCGAAATAGCCCAGCACGATGTCATCGGAGCTGTACCCCCAACGCGCCCGCTGCCGTTCGCGGTCATAGTCGGCCGGCAGTGTCGCATCAATATTGCTGCCGATGGGTATCAGAGCTGGCTTACGGCGGAATCTGTAGTGGGCCAGCCAGCGGCGGTCCTCCTCGTTCGTGACAATGGCCGCGTCGCAGTACCTGGCGATAAACTGTGTGACCCACGTGCGAAGCGGGCCAGCCTTGGGAAAGAGGTACGGCACTTTGACATCGTGATAGGTGACCAGGAACAACGGCGCAGCATTGCCCAACCTGAACTTACCCCACCAGGGCAAAAAGTTGATCGCCGGATGCATGGCGTAAGCTGCCGTCTGATATTGGATATGTACAACCTCCGGCCGCTCCTCCCGAATGACCCGCAGGGTCGCGCCGAGCGACGGCCAGCCCCACCGCTCGACCAGTGGATAGACCCTCGGCTCAGTCGGCGATGGCGCAGGCCCCTGCCCCTGAGCCGAAGTAAGCACAGATACCTCAGCCCCCAGTGCGATGCACGCTTTGCCCAATTCGTGAGTGTAGTCGCCCACGCCGCCTTGCATGGGAGGGTATTCGCCGGAGATCAGCAGAATACGCATTGGCCCTTGACCGTCTTGAACGAGTCTGTATTCCCCCTGCTCACCCGAGCAGGTAAACCATCAACTGCTGGGTATTATATACCCTCCGTAAGGATTGTAAAGAAGGCGCGGCTTCTCTTGGATTTCGCCCCAATCTGTGCTACAATCTGGACAGACAATGTAGATTCACAACTGTTGGAGGCTAAATCTGCATTATGTTCATCGGCCAGCAATCGGTGTCGGATATCCTCAAAGACTATGCCACTTACGTGAACCCCGGCCGTGTGGAAACTTTCCACCGCCTGGGGCTGGACTTTGTCCCTGGGAAACGGGAAGGCGTCTGGCTGTGGGATGTGGAGGGGAAGAAACGCCTGCTCAACTGCCGCTGTTCTGGCGGCGTCTTCAACTTCGGACATCGGCCGGCCCTCTTCGTCGAGACGCTGAAACAGGCATTGAATGAGCTTGATGTCGGCGACCACATGTTGCTGAGCGAAGCGCGTGCCGCCCTCGGTCGGCGATTGGCCGAGGTCACGCCAGGCGACATCCAATACAGCACCTTCTCTCCTGGCGGTGCAGAGGCCATTGAGGTCGCCATCAAACTGGCCCGTGGCTACACGCGCCGGCCCGAGATCATCTCAGTGGAAAAGGGTTATCACGGACATACGGGCTTCGCCCTGGCGACAGGCGACGACTCTTTCCGCGGCAAGTTCGGTCCCATGCCACTCGGTTTCCGCAAAGTTCCCTTTGGAGATATTGACGCCTTGCGCTCCGCCATCAATTCAGAGACCGCCGCCGTCATCATGGAGACCATCCCAGCCACGGCCGGCATGTTGATCCCCCCACCCGACTACTACCCCCAAGTCCGCGAGCTGTGTGACCGCTATGGGGCGCAGCTCATCGTGGACGAAGTGCAATCAGGTTTGGGGCGCACGGGCCGGATGTGGGCTATCGAAGAATGGGACGTTGTGCCTGACATCCTGGTCACCGGCAAGGGGCTGAGCGGAGCGGTGTACCCCATCTCAGCCACCTGCCATCGTCCTCACCTGGACCGTTTCTTTCAGGAGAATCCTTTCATACACCTGGCCAGTTTTGGCGGAGCGGAGTTGGGTTGCATCGTCGCTCTGAAAGTCATCGAGGAAACGGCCAGGCCAGAGTTTCTGGCCCACGTTCGGGCCATGGGCGAGCGATTCGCAGCCGGCTTCGAGCAGCTCAAAGCGCGGTATCCCATCATCATCGGGTGGCGGCAGCGCGGCCTGATGATTGGTTTGGAGACGGCCGATGACCGATTCGGCCCGCTGATGAGCATGGGTCTGGCCCATCGCGGCGTCCTGGCCGTATTCGCCAACCACCGCCCGAGTACATTGCAGCTCATGCCGCCGCTGGTCATTCAGCCGGACGAGGTTGATTTTGTGTTGGCTGCTTTGGATGAGACCTGCGCCTGGGCCAGTGAGTTGAGTCCGGCCATGCAGCCCAGCCTGGCTGACATAGTGGTGCGCTAGACCTTATCATGACCGTCACCACAGCCGATTGTAGGGATGAAGCCATGATCGCCACACGACTCGTCATCAATTTCCAGGATATCGGCGAGGCGGACTGTCCCCTGGTGGGGCAGAAAGGCGCGCGCCTGGCCGAACTGGCGCGTGCCGGCCTGCCCGTGCCGCCCGGCTTCTGCTTGACCACGGCGGCCTACCATTTGCTGCTGTCCCACAACGGGCTGGCGCACGCCCTGGCCTCGCCGGATGTAGCCGTCGTCCGACAGGCAATTTTGGAAGCGGAACTGCCACCTGTTCTTGTCGAGGAAGTCGCTGCTGCCTACAGCTCTTTGAGTGATGGCGCCGAGCCAGGTATTCCGGTGGCGGTACGTTCCTCAGCCGCTTCAGAAGACCTCGACAGTGCCTCGTTTGCCGGACAGTATGACACTTTTCTAAACGTCATCGGCCTGGAGCAGTTGCTCGACCGCATCAAAGCCTGCTGGGCCGGCCTGTGGAACGAACGGGCCCTGACCTACTTACAGGAACACGGACTGACTCACCTGGTTCACCAGATGGGCGTCGTCGTGCAGAAGCAGGTTTGCCCGCAGGTGGCAGGCGTGCTGTTCACCTTGAATCCGCTCACCGGCCGCGAAGAGGAAATGATGGTCGAAGCCGCCTGGGGACTGGGTGAGGCTGTGGTGTCAGGTCGGGTTACTCCCGACACGTTCGTCATTGATGTGTACGAAGAAAAGGTCGTCAGCCGGCACATCTCGCACCAGCAAATTATGTTTGCCCATCGGGCCGACGGCGGTGTGCACGAGGTCCCGCTTCCTCCAGAACAAGGGACGCAGGCAACCTTGAACGACGCCCAATTGCTGCAACTGGCTGAGCTGGGCTACCGGGTACAGGCCATCTATGGCTACCCACAGGATATCGAGTGGGCTTTGGTTGACGGCGAGTTTGTCATCTTGCAGGCGCGGCCCATGACCTCATTCGCCTTCGACCCAAACATGGGACAGTGGACCTCGGGCAACCACCGTGAGGTGCTCCCCGGCTTTCCCAGCCCACTGTCCATTTCCCTAAGCCTGCGGCATGAATATGCAGCGGCACTGGCCGGTTTCTTTCTCAAGTTGAAAATGGGCAAGACTCCGCCGGACGTGGAATGGGGACGTTTCTTCTTTGGACGGCCATACTGGAATCTGAGCGAGGTTAAACGCCACGCATCTGTTATTCCTGGCTTCAAGGAACGGCGTTTCGATGCAACCGTGGGCATTAACCCGACCTACGAAGGGGATGGCATCGTCACGCCGTGGACCCTTTCCACCATTATCCGTGCCATACCCATCTTGCTCGCCCTGAGACGGCTGTATCGCCACTATTGGCGCGAAGCCCAAGCCTATCAGCAACGCTTCTTGAACGAAATTGAACCTCAATTGGACGCGGTAGACCCTGCGTCGCTGAACGACGTGCAACTGGGGGAGTGGGTGCGGCGCGTTTTTGACATCCACCGGGATGCCAATCTCGTCGCCATGTATGTCAGTTTCATCTCCACGCAGGCTCAGAACGATTTTGAGCCCGTCATGCGCCGCCTCAACGCCGGCCTACCGCCTGAGATGCAGATTGCCGAGGGCGACCTCATCACGGGACTGTCGGGCGTGCGCACTGCTCAGCTCGGCCTTGAGCTTTGGGAATTGTCGCGCCAGGCCCTGAACGACCCGCAGGTGGCCGAGATCGTCGTTCACACCGACCCGGCGTGCATGGCCGAGGCCCTGCAAAAAACGCCCGCTGGCCGCGCTTTCTGGCAACAGACGGCCGAATTCATCCGCCGCAATCGCTACATGTCTTCGGTTGATGAAGACCTGGCGATGCCGCGCTGGGACGAAGACCCCTCGTTTGCCCTCGCCACCCTGCAGGCCTACGCCCGGTCCGACGAATCGGTCAATCCGGCCCGACAATTGGAACAGCAGCGTGAGGTGCGTCGTGCAGCCGAATCGCGGGCAATGAGCTTGTTGTCCAGGGGCTGGCGTCGCTTCTGGCCGTTCACCCGCCGGACGTTCCGGCGGCATCTGGAAACCGTGCGCCGCTATGTGTGGTGGCGCGAAGAGATGCGCATGGTGGCCTCGCGTGCCTTCTACCACACCCGCCGTTTTGTCAAGGAGCTGGGCAAACGCTGGGCAGCAAAAGGCTTAATTGATGCGCCGGAACACATCTTCTTGCTCTATCGGCAGCATGTGCTCGCCGGTTTGGAGAACCGCCTCTCACCCCAAGAGGCGAAGCGGTTCATCACCCGTTACCTGCGAATGCGAACGTGTTACCGCGAATTCGACCCGCCCACGACCATCGGACAGGGCATACATCTTGGGGCCGAACAAACACGCCGCAGGCCGAAGAAAGGACAGGTGTTGTTTAAGGGAGTGCCATGCAGCAGCGGCAGGGTTGAAGGCCGGGCGCGCGTGATCCGCAGCCTGGAAGAAGCCCACACTCTTCAGCGCGGCGAAATTCTGGTCGCGCCTTATACGAACCCAGGCTGGACGCCGCTTTTCAACCTGGTCTCAGCCATTGTCATCGAGGAAGGCGGCCTGCTGTCGCACGGCGCCGTCGTCGCCCGTGAGTACGGCATCCCGGCTGTGGTCCGCGTGGAGGGTGCGGTTGAGACGTTGCGCACGGGCCAGCTCCTGCGCGTTGACGGAACGGCGGGCACAGTCGAAATCCTGCGCGATGTACCGTCTGGCGTTAAGCCGTTGAACCTGTTGGGCCTGGAGAAGCTGGTTGCCTGCCCAAAGTAACACCCCCTTGAAAGGTCCCGGCAAATCGGCCAAGTCATACTTGATTCGAAAGGGGCGACTGCACCCCGTCTGGCGGGCTTCGCTCTATTTGGTCGCCTATCTTGTTCTGGCGTTTGCCGCCCAGTTCGCCCTGGTCTCCGCCTGGCTGACCCTCAACCTGTTTCAGGGCCAAAGTGTCGAGGAAGTGCTGAGCTACACGCAGGCCAATCTGATGTCTCTGCCTGTGCTTCTTGCCAGCTCTGTGATCCAGGCGGTTCTGGTTATCGGTCTCACCGTCTTCTTTCGGCGTGTCATTGACCGCAGGCCGTTCAGAGAGCTGGGCTTCGAGACGCCAACAGGGTGGATCAGTGAGGTGCTAATGGGCCTGGCGCTCGGCTTTGGCGCCATGCTCCTGATTTTCGCCTTGGAATGGGCTGCTGGCCTGGCGCACGTTCGGGTAACTTCTGCTTCCGTCGCGGATGCGGCCGTCCGTCTGGGCGGCGCAGCGGCGATGTACCTCGCTGTCGGCATGACCGAGGAGCTCATGTTTCGCGGTTACCTACTCCAAACTTTGCGCGAATGGCCTGGCGTGATCGCCGCCGTATTGGTCACCTCCTGTGTGTTCGGCCTGCTGCACGCCTGCAATCCGAACGTCAGCCCTGTGGCCCTGGCCTACCTGGTTTTGGCCGGACTCGTGTTTGCTTACGCCTATCTCGTCACCGGACGGCTCTGGTGGCCGATTGCCATGCACTTTTCATGGAACTTCTTTCAAGGCCCGGTTTTTGGCTTTCCGGTCAGCGGCCTGCCAGCGGATGGGCTGCTGGTCGTCGAGTCCGTCGGGCCAGCCTGGCTCACGGGCGGCGACTTCGGGCCGGAGGCCGGCCTGGTTGGGCTGGCCGCCCTCGGCTTGATCGCCGCCGCCATTTGGGCCTGGAGCCGAGTATACCGAATGAACAGACCAGACTATGGACTACCGGCAGACAGTTGACCTGGGGGGCAGCGACTGGGAGCTTGGAGCTGCGCCCCACGGCGGGCTACCCACCAGCGATTCAAAGACAGCCAGCCTCAACGCCGATGGCCTGCCCACTCGCCTCACAGTGTGGGACATTGACGCCGTTCCAGAATGGCTGCCGGCTGTCGTGCCGGGGGACGTGCGCGCCGACCTGCTGGCCGTCGGGCGCATCCCCGATCCCTTCGTGGGCCTCGCCAACCAGGAAAGCCAGTGGGTGGACGAACACGACTGGTGGTACCGCAAACAGTTCTCCCACACGCTCGCGGACGACGAGCGCGCGTTTCTGGTCTTCCACGGCGTTGACTACATGGCAGCCATATACCTGGATGGCCAATTGCTGGGCTGTCATGAGGGCATGTTCTCCAGGCAAATTTACGAGGTCACCTCACTGCTGAGGACACCAAGCGAATCACACCAAGTGGCCGTGCGTCTGCTGGGGCCGGCGCACTTTCCCGTGCGTCAATTGAGCTGGCTGGAGCAATTATGGGATCGGTTCTCAGCGCGTCTGCTGCCGGGAGAGAGGGCATTCCCCGAACGGCTGAACTTCCTGAAATGTCAGATGGGTTATGGCTGGGATTTTGCCCCACGCCTGCGCACCATCGGCCTGTGGGATGATGTCGAGCTGATCGTGGTACGGGCCGTGTGGATATGCGACGTGCGGATTCGGACGGACCTGCATAAGGGCAACGCCGCACTGCATCTGGACATTGAACTTGACGCAGCGCGCCCTGTGTCGGCGGACATTCAGATAGAGCTGCGGGACAGGGCAACCGGCCAGGCCGTCACAACGCGCTCGCTCGATGCCGCGCTGTCTGCTGGCGCGCACCATGTCACCGCCACACTTGATGTGACGCAACCCAAGCTCTGGCAGCCCTGGGACCGGGGAGAGCCGCATCTCTACGAGATCATCGTGCGCGTCAGCGGCCATGGCAATGGCGACTCAGGCGCACTCGACGCCTACCGGCAGACGCTGGGCATCCGCGACATCGCTCTGAGAAGTCCGGCGGAAGACCCCGCCGCAGAGCCGTGGGTTTTCTACATCAACGGCCAGAGGGAGTTCATCCGCGGCGCGAACTGGGTGCCGCTCGACGCCATGCCGGGCCGGCTGCGCTGCGCCGACTACGAGACCATGCTGGAGCAGGTGCGGGCAGCAGGCGTCAACCTGCTGCGCGTGTGGGGCGGCGGCCTGCGAGAGAAGACAGCCTTTTATGACCTGTGCGACCAGAAGGGCATCCTGGTGTGGCAGGATTTTCCCTTCGCCTGCGCCTTTCTGGGCCATTTCCGCCGTGACGTGGCCTTCCTCGACCTGGCCCACCACGAGTGCACGGAGATTGTCCGCCAACTGCGCCATCATCCCAGCCTGGTATTGTGGTGCGGCGGCAATGAATTCAGCGCACGGCGCAACCGCCGGTTGGTCGGCCTGCTGCGGGCGATTGTAGCCGAGGAAGACGGTGAGCGGCCCTTCAAACCTGTCTCGCCCACACGCGGGGAGGCGCACAACTGGCGGGTATGGCACGGCAAGGCCGCTGTGTCTCACTACCGGCGGGATGAATCGGCCATGCTGTCCGAATTTGGCCTGCAGGCCGCGCCGGATGTCGAGTCGTTGCGGCGATTTCTCCCGGCAAAGGATTTGTGGCCGCCTGGCGCCGCCTGGGCCTATCACAACGCGGCCATGCCCAAGCTGTTCCGATACGCGCGGCCCTGCCTGCCGCCGGAAATCGCCTCGCTGGCGGACCTGTCCAAGTGGCAGGCCCCTGATGCCGTCGAAGCATTCGTCGCCGCCACCCAGCGCGCCCAGGCACACGGCCTGCAGGTCGCCATCGAACACGTCCGCCGCCGCAAGGGGCAGACCGGCGGGGTGATATTCTGGCAGCTCAATGAGCCCTGGCCGTCCATCTGCTGGAGCGTCATTGACCGCTATGGCCGACCCAAACAGGCCTACCACAAACTCGTTCAGGTCTACAACCCGGTGCTGCTCAGCGCACTGTACCCGCTGAGACGGCTGCAAGCTGGAGACAGGCTCGAAATGGAACTGTGGGCGATCAACGACCTGACCGAACCGGTAGAAGGTGCGCGTGCCGAAGCGATACTGGACGACGAGATCATCTTCCAGGGCGAAACATCTCTGCCGCCGGACAGCAGCAGGCCCATCGGGCGCGTCTCGCACCTGTTGAAACGCTCGCCGCAGCGGCTGGAACTGCGCCTGACCTGCCAGACAGGAAAGAGGCTGTACACGAACGAGTACGACCTGACCTACGACCCACCGCCAGGTATCGCGTGGCGGAATTACCTGAACGCGCGGCTGGCGGAATTACTGCTCAGGTGGTAAGAAAAGCCCCCTGACAGCACTCTCAGGGGGCACTGCATCGCTCGTTTCAGTGGGCCTAGCCGGATTCGAACCAGCGACCAACCGGTTATGAGCCGGCCGCTCTCACCGCTGAGCTATAGGCCCAGGTGTAGTATCCGCGACCTTACCGAACCACTACATGTTGTGGTTTCGCGTGAAATGAACCTTAAGAAAAATTGTTAACAACTGGCGAGCCGGTTGGTCTCACCGCGACAAACTTCGCACTATAGACGTTATGTGAACAAAAAAGCCAACCCACCGCTTGGCAGGTTGGCCCGATGTGCTATAATTCGCACCAGCCCCGCGCTGCTCACCCAGCGTGTGGGTCAGGGTCTGGTAAGTGTTCAGGCACTTG
>DAOTYC010000046.1:0-10667 GCA_034435095.1 Anaerolineae bacterium
AGTCATGCGGCGCATACATCTGGGTATTTCGGTCGGCGAACTGTTCAATGAGTGATCCCTGATATGCAAACAGAGGAAGCGGACTTTTTGAGGGTCAGGTTTTTGTAGTATCATAAAGGGACAGACTCATCTAGAGGTAAACCAAAACCATGATTGGTGGCTTGTTGAAAATGATTGTCGGCGACTCCAATGAGCGCGAGCTTAAAGGGTTCCAGCCGATTGTGGACGAGATAAATGGCCTGGAAGCGGAGATACAGCAGCTTTCAGATCAATCGCTGCGTGCCCTCTCCGCTGAGCTTAAACAATTTGTTTGGGATTCGACTCAAGAGCTCCGCGAAAGGAAGAACGAACTTGTAACGCAGCGGCAACATGCTGAGGAACGCTCAGAGCAAGACGCGCTGGACGAGGAAATCAAACGGGCCGACGATGCTTTGTTTAAGGCTGAAGAACGAGCTCTGAACGAGGTGTTGCCGCGGGCATTTGCAGCGGTGCGCGAGGCATCGCGACGGACGACTGGCCTGCGCCATTTTGACGTGCAGTTGCTGGGTGGAATTGTCCTGCACCAGGGCAAAGTGGCCGAGATGAAGACCGGTGAAGGCAAGACTCTGGTGGCGACGCTGCCCACCTACCTGAACGCGCTGACAGGACGCGGCGTGCACATCGTCACGGTGAACGACTACCTGGCTAAGCGCGATGCCCAGTGGATGGGGCCCATCTATCACTTGCTGGGCGTTTCGGTAGGCGTCATTCAGCACGATTCCTCGTTCTTGTTCGATCCGGAGTATGTCAGCGACGATGACCGCTATCAGTTTCTGCGGCCGGTCAGCCGGCGTGCGGCATACGCGGCGGATGTCACCTATGGCACCAACAACGAGTTTGGGTTCGACTACTTGCGTGACAACATGGTGTTGAGCCTGGACCAGTGCGTCCAGCGCGAGCTCCACTATGCCATTGTGGACGAGGTGGATAATATCCTCATTGACGAGGCACGGACGCCGTTGATCATCTCCGGCATGGCCGAGGAATCGTCCGATCTCTACCGCAAGTTCGCTGCACTGGTCCCTCGCCTTCGCGCCAACGAGGACTATACGGTTGATGAAAAAGCGCGCATAGTGGTATTGACGGAACAGGGCGTGGAGCGCGTGGAGAAGTGGCTGGGCATAGAGAACCTGTATGCGCCGGAGAACTACGCCATGACGCCCTACCTCGACAATGCCCTGAGGGCGCACGTTATCTATCAGCGCGACCGCGACTATATCGTCAAAGATGGTCAGGTCATCATCGTTGACGAATTTACCGGCCGGCTGATGTATGGGCGTCGTTATTCTGAGGGTCTCCATCAGGCCATTGAAGCGAAGGAAGGGGTCGAGATCCAGCGCGAGAGCCTGACGCTGGCGACCATCACCTTTCAGAACTACTTTCGCATGTATCGCAAGCTGGCTGGCATGACCGGTACGGCAGCGACAGAGGCCGAAGAGTTCCACAAAATCTACAAACTCGATGTCACGGTTATCCCCACGCATAAGCCGATGATCCGCCATGATGCTCCAGACCTGGTCTATCGCACCGAGGAAGCCAAATACCAGGCCCTGGTCCGCGAGATTAAATCGCTGCATGAAGCCGGGCGTCCCGTTTTGGTGGGCACAACGTCGGTGGAAAATTCCGAATATCTGTCGGAGTTGTTGCGGAGGCAGGGGATTGAGCACCAGGTGCTGAACGCCAAGCTGCATGAGAAAGAGGCGCAGGTCATCGCTCAGGCTGGCCGGCCGGGAGCAGTGACCATTGCCACCAACATGGCCGGGCGCGGCGTGGACATCCTGCTGGGTGGGAATCCGGAGGGCCTGGCGCGAGAGACTTTGCGCCGACGAGGCGTTGACCTGACCACGGTAGAGCCCGAGGTCTGGGAAGCCGCACTGCAAGAGGCACGCGCTCAGACCGAAGCCGACAGGCAGAAAGTGCTGGCGGTGGGCGGCCTGATGATTTTGGGCACAGAGAGGCACGAGGCGCGGCGTATTGACAACCAGTTGCGCGGCCGTGCCGGGCGCCAGGGCGATCCCGGTGCTTCGCGCTTCTACCTGTCGCTTGAAGATGAGTTGATGCGGCGATTTGGTGGCTCCAATATCGCCAGTCTCATGGAACGCCTGGGCGTTGAAGATGATGTGCCCATCGAGCATGGCATGGTCAGTAAGGCGATTGAAAATGCTCAGATCAAAGTGGAGGGCTACAACTTCGATATCCGCAAGCATGTTCTGGAATACGACGACGTTGTCAACAAGCAGCGCGAGGTGATTTATTCCGAACGACGGCGGATATTGCAAGAGTCCAACCTGCGCGGCATCGTGTTGGGCATGATCCGCGAGGAGATCGAAGAAGTTGTCGGGGCATACACCTCTGGGCCGTATCGAGAGGACTGGGACCTCAACGGCCTGTGGGCGGCGTTGCGGGTCTTTGTGCCTATTCCTTTCGCTCAAGACAGAGCAACACAGATTTGGGGCCAGCTCAACGGCAAACAAATTGCCGATAGCGTTTTCGAGCTCGCCGAGCAGGCTTATGATCAGGCACGCCTGGCCTTCGGGCAGGACGTGTGGCGGCGATTGGAGCACACCGGTCGCTCGCTCGGCGAGCTGGCTGAGAACGAAGGCGGCATATTTGCGATGCTCAAGGAGACGACGCGATACTATCTGGACGAGGCGACCTGGCAAGCGTTGGTCGAGAAGCCGCTTCTTCTCCTGGACCGTGCCCTGCGGCCTGTCGTTGAAGAGGCTCTGGGTAAGGCTGTGACCTTGCAAAGAGACCGGCAGGTCATGTTGCGGGTGGTTGACTCGCTTTGGGTGAGGCATCTGACCGATTTGGCGGCTCTGCGCGAGGGCATCGGCCTGCGCGCTTACGGCCAGCAAGACCCTCTCGTGTCGTACAAGCGGGAAGCGCATGAGATGTACGTTGACCTGCTGCACGCCATTCGGCATGAAGTGGCTTCGACCGTGTTGCGCATTGGCTTGACCATTCAGGAACGTCGGCCCGTGCAAGAACTGCGCACAAACCGCGAAGAAAGTCTACCGACCAAGGCCGCCAGGCGGCCGCTGTCCAAATCTGTGGCTTCAGGTGGGAAAACAAAGCCCGGCTTAGAACCCAAATTGGGCAAGGTTGGCAGGAATGACCCGTGTCCTTGCGGGAGCGGTAAGAAGTTCAAGCATTGCCATGGCCGATAGCCCTCAGGCCATTTAAGGTGAAGAGGGGACATCTGAAGTTATGAATCAGGACTCCGTTTCGTTCGGCAAAACTAACGCGCTTTCATGCAACGAGCTGCTCGGTATTCGGGACTTAAGCCGGACGCTGGTGTCCGTCCCAGATAGCGCGCGAACCCTGCTGTTCCGGGCTGCTGCGCGACACCTGCGCCAGCTTGTCGCGTTTGACCTGTTTTCCGTGCTGTCCTGGAATTCCGACCCCAATAAAGTGGCTCCCCTTTTCGTCGTGACCGGCGCCGGTCGCGGCCTCCAGTCGTGCAGGCTACTGAACGAGTGTAGACCGCTGTTGGAAAAATCGGCCAAGAGCGGCTGGCCAGTGTTGGCTCAGATTGACTGGAATCTGTCCAGTGTCACGGAGTGCGACCCGAACTCCGAGAACAGTTGGGGCAACTGGCTGGCTATTCCTATCTTGCTGCAAGATGAGACCCTGTTTGCGGTAATAGAGCATACCCGTACACAGGCGTTTGACTATCGGGCCCGGCTGTTGTGTGAGGTGGTTATCATCCAGCTTGCCAATGCGTTAGAGAAGGCTGACCTGCGTCGCGAACACGTGAAGCGCGGAGAGCAGTTGGTCACTCTGGAACGCATTGGCGAGATGATTGTCTCGGAGCTCGACCTCGACAAGACCTTAACGGCGATTATGGAATATGTTAACCGTGTTTTCAACGTCGAGGCTGGTTCGCTGTTGTTGGTCGAAGGAGATGAGCTGATTTTCAAGGTGGCTGTGGGCGCTAAAGGCGACCAGGTGAAGCCTTTCTCGCTTAAGATCGGGCAAGGCATCGCCGGTTGGGTGGCCCAGCACGGCGAACCCTTACTGGTGGCCAACGCCAAGGAAGACCATCGGCACTTCGGACTGATTGACGAGCAGACCGACTTTGAGACCAAGTCCATACTATGTGTCCCAATGGAAAGCAAGGGACGGATGATTGGCGTTGTTGAAATCATGAACCCACTGGACGGTCGCCTCTTCAACAGCGATGACGTTCTGGTCTTGAGCAATATTGCCAGTTCGGCAGCGGTAGCCATAGAGAACGCCAACCTTTACGAGAGCTTGAAAGAGCGAGCTGAACGATTGGAAAGGGCTTACGAGGAGTTGCGTGAGGTAGACCGGCTCAAGACGGAACTGGTGCAAAACATTTCGCATGAACTGCGCACGCCGTTGACCTTCATCAAGGGCTATGTGGAACTGCTCACCAGTGGCACTCTTGGGCCGCTTACCCCTCAGCAAGCGGATGCGCTGAGAGTGGTCGCAGAGCGGACGGCGGTCGTTGTCAGGTTGGTCGGCGACATCATAACACTACAAAGAAGCGAGGTGGGGGAGTTTGATTTCAAGCCGACACGTTTGAAAGACGTCATTGCATTGGCGGCGGAAACGGCGCGGGTGTCCGCCCAAAAGGCGGGCATCGTGCTCAGGATTTCCGTCCCAGATGACCTGCCCCGCGTGATGATTGACAAAGACCGCATTCTTCAGGTCTTCGACAATCTGCTGAGCAACGCCATCAAGTTCAGCCCCAAAGGCGGCGAGGTCATCGTGCGTGCCGAGCTGGAGGCCGATCAGGTTTTGGTTTCCGTGCGAGATCAAGGGATTGGCATCCCTCAAGACAAGCTAGACAAGGTCTTTGACCGTTTCTTTCAGGTTGATGGTACCATGACGCGACGCTACGGAGGCACCGGGCTGGGCCTGGCTATCGTCAAGAAGATCGTCGAAGCTCACAATGGCAAGGTATGGGTGAAGAGCAAGGTGAACAAGGGCAGCATATTCTACTTCACTTTGCCTTGTGTGGACGAAGCCCAGGTGTCCAAGCTCGAAAGTGCTGCAATCAAGAAATGAGCGGTGGGCGGGTACTTCTGAGCTCCCCACGGCGCGCAGGCGCGCCCCTCATGGGGGAAGAAACACCGCCCGATTCCGTCATGCTGAGCCGAAGGCGAAGCATCTCGTGCTGGCAGGCGTTGAGATTCTTCGCTGCCCCTTCACTGCGTTCAGGGCTTTGGCTCAGAATGACGAGAGTAGCGCGCCGTTTACACGGCGATTAATGGTAGCAACGTGGATGAAAGGAAGGCTGGTTAAGCATGAAAATCACCAATTATCACGAACTGACCGAAGAGGCGTTGAAGGCTGGGCCTGGGACCATCGGGGTAGCCTGGCCTGATGAGCACGAAGTATTGCTTGCCATTGCGGAAGCCAACGAGATGGGTCTGGCCCGATTTCTGTTGGTTGGTGATGTCAGCAAAATCAGGGCGCAGGCGGAAACCCATCAGATTGACCTTGCCGGCATGACGCTGATTGATGAGCCAGACCCTCAGTCGGCTGCGCTGCGTGTCATGCGGTTGATCGCCGCCGGAGAAGCCGGGATTGCTATGAAAGGACGGGTCGAGACCCGTGTCTTTTTGCATTCTGCTCTGGACAAGGAAATTGGCTTGCGCACCGGGCGGCTTCTGAGCCATGTGGCCGTATTCGAGATTCCGAACTATCCCAGGCTCATCTTTGTCAGCGATGCGGGCGTGGTGATTTTGCCGACACTGGAACAAAAGGTTGAAATCGTGCAGAATGCAGTCGAGGTAGCGCACAAAATTGGGATTGAGAAGCCCAAAGTAGCCATTTTGGGCGCGAACGAGATGGTCAACCCCAAGCTGCCGGTTAGCCTGGATGCAGCCAGCCTGTCGAAAATGGCCGACCGCGGACAGATCAAGGGCGCACTGGTTGACGGGCCCTTGGCTCTCGACAACGCCGTTTCGGTAGAAGCGGCGCGGATAAAGGGCATTGTCAGTCCGGTGGCGGGCGAGGCCGACATCCTGATAACCCCCGACCTGGAGTCGGGCAACATGCTGGCGAAAAGCATCACCTACTTCGCCGGTGGGACGATGATCGGCGTTGTGGTCGGCGCGAAGGCGCCTCTCATCGTGACATCGCGCTCCGACGGCCATCGCGCCAAGCTGATGTCAATCGCTCTGAGCGTGTTGTTGGCTAAGTGAGAGTTTCTGTCGTAGTGTTTGTGGGCAGGCCACGGAGGGACAAAGGTGTTACCGGAGGTCAATGGTGCGGGCCTGATCATCTTTGCCGGTCGCTTTGGCAGCGGCAAGACTGAGATTGCTCTGAACTACGCGGTCCGGCTGGCTGAAGCACGTGCGGGCCGAGGAGGGCCGCCTATTTTGGTTGATCTGGACATTGTGACTCCCTATTTTCGCACGCGTGAGATGGTCGCTGCCATGCGGTCCCGCGGCGTGGAGGTGATCGCACCGCCCGAATTGACCCGAAGCGTAGATGTGCCGGCGATTACCCCCCAGATCCTGGGCGCGATAGAACAGACCGCGCGGCCCGTCGTCGTGGATGTAGGGGGCGACCCACAGGGGGCCAAGGCGTTGGGCCAGTACCGCAGCGCCGTTCAGCGGCGCGGCTATACTCTGTATTTCGTGGTCAATCCCTTTCGCCCCTATACGGCTACGCCGGAGACGATCCGCGATTCGGTGCGCGAGATCGAATCAACTTCCCACCTGAAAGCCTCGTCGTTGGTGAGCAACCCTAACCTGATGAAAGAAACAACGCCGGAATTGGTGCGGGAGGGCCACGCCGTAGTGGAAGCCGCGGCCCGCTTGTTGGGCCTGCCAGTGGGCTTTATCGTTGTTTGGGATAGTGTGCTGGGCAATCTGACCGCAGCCGACCTGCCTGTCGGCCTGCCGGTGATGTCGTTGTCCCGGTATTTCAGTCTACCGTGGGAGTAGGGCGTGAACCGTCCCGGCAGGCAAGGGGACTTTATGCCTGCTTCTCGTAACTCTGGAGGTCATGCGTTATGCCGCATATAGAAGTCAACGAGGAACGGTGCAAGGGTTGCGAGTTGTGCACCATTCCCTGTCCATACGAGCTGGTCAAAATGTCCGAACGGTTTAACAAGAGGGGCTATCGGGTATCGTGTCAGATTGACCCTGAAGGGCGGTGTACAGGCTGCGCGATGTGCGCCCGGATGTGCCCCGATGTGGCGATTGTGGTCTATCGCTGAAACCTGTGCCGTACACCTTACAGCGGCGCAGTTGTCTGAAAGGAGCTGGTCATGTCCACCGGGCAAACCGGACAGATTACCAAGAAAGTCCTGATGAAAGGCAATGAAGCAATTGGCGAGGCAGCCATACGCGCCGGTTGCCAGGCCTATTTTGGTTACCCGATTACGCCTCAGACAGAGGTGCTCGAATACATGTCGCGGCGGATGCCGGAATTGGGCCGGGCTTTCGTTCAGGCGGAGAGCGAGCTGGGGGCGATTAACATGGTGTACGGAGCGGCCTGTGCCGGTGCGCGCGTGATGACCACGACCTCCAGCCCCGGCTTCAGCCTGATGCAGGAGGGCATATCATACATGTCTTGTTCCGAAGTCCCGGCCGTCATTGTCAACGTCATGCGCGGCGGGCCGGGTCTGGGCAATATTCAGCCCTCTCAGGCCGATTACCTGCAGGTCACCAAAGGCGGCGGGCACGGCGATTACAACCTCATCGTGCTGGCGCCGGCGACCATCCAGGAGGCTGTAGATTTGGTGGTGCTGGCCTTCGACCTGGCTGACCGATACCGACAGCCGGTTCTCGTAGTGATTGACGGCGTGATCGGCCAGATGATGGAACCGGTGGTTCTGCCGGAAATGAGGCCGCCGCGCGACGACGTCCCGCCCTGGGCATTGACCGGAGCAAAGGGACGGGAGAAGAACATCATCACCTCTCTCTTTCTCAATGCTGACCTGATGGAAGAGGTGAACCTCAGATTGCAAAAGGTCTTCGCTGAAATCCGTCGCAACGAGGTGCGTTACACCACATTTCTGGCCGATGACGCCGATGTACTCATCGTGGCTTATGGCACCTCGGGCCGCGTCGCACAGTCGGCGGCGCAGGCTGCTCGCAATGAGGGCATAAAGGCAGGCGTGTTCCGGCCAGTCAGCCTGTACCCTTTTCCCTACGAAGCGCTGGAGACCATGGCGCAGGGTAAGCAACTGTTCGTGGTGGAGATGAGCGCGGGGCAGATGGTTGAAGATGTCCGTTTGGCCGTCCATGACCGGCAACCCATCCATTTCTTCGGACGCATGGGCGGGCAGGTGCCCTTGCCGGAAGAGGTGTTGGCGGCGATTGAAGGGCTGGTCAAGGCCTGAGGAGGTTTGCACCGATGTCAGAGCGAGTGGTGTTCCAGAAACCGGATGCTCTCTGCGATGTCCATACCCACTATTGTCCCGGCTGCCTGCACGGGGTCATCCACCGTGTAGTGGCCGAGGCGATTGATGAATTGGGCATACGCGAAGTGACCATCGGCATTGCGCCGGTAGGTTGTTCGGTGCTGGCCTACAATTACTTCAATGTTGATTTCGCTGAGGCGGCGCACGGGCGCGCGCCAGCCATGGCTACCGGCATCAAGCGCGTCCGTCCGCGCAATGTGGTGTTCACCTATCAGGGCGACGGCGACCTGGCCGCCATCGGCACGGGTGAGGTCATCCACGCCGCCACACGTGGGGAGAATATCACGACCATTTTTGTCAACAACGCTGTCTACGGCATGACTGGCGGCCAGATGGCACCCACCACGTTGCCTGGCCAGGTCACGACATCCACGCCGGAGGGCCGTGACGTCCGCACAGCCGGCTATCCGGTGCGCGTGGCAGAGCTGATCGCTACCCTGTCTGGCGCAGCGTATGTGGTGCGGCGCACAGCGACCAATCCGGGCAATATCACCAAACTCAAGCGCGCCGTCATCACCGCCTTTAAGGTCCAGATGGCCGGGCTGGGCTACTCATTGGTTGAGGTCATCTCGAACTGCCCTACCAACTGGGGCCTCACCCCTAAGGAGTCCATCCGCTGGCTTGAAGAGAAGATGTTGCCGTACTATCCGTTGGGCGATTACAAGATGCTGGACGCGGTCAGAGAGCTATAGGGCCTGACAGGAGAACGAACCATGCAAGAAGAGATTGTCATATCGGGCTTCGGCGGACAGGGAACGCTGTTCGCCGGTCAATTGCTGGCGTATGCGGCCATGGATCAGGGCAGGTATGTGACCTGGTGGCCGTCGTATGGGCCGGAAATGCGCGGCGGTACCGCCCATTGCATCGTCATCATATCTGACGCGCCGATTGGCGCGCCGTTGGTGCATCACCCATCAATGGCTATCGTGCTCAACCAGCCCTCTTTCGATAAGTATGAGCCGCTGGTTAAGGCCGGTGGAGTGCTCGTGGTCAACAGCTCTTTGGTGCAGGGCTGTTCGCAGCGAAATGACATAACCTGCCTGCTCGTGCCGGGCAATGATATCGCCAATGGGCTGGGCGACGTGCGCATGGCCAATGTGGTGTTGCTTGGCGCTCTGCTGGCTGTGCGGCCGGTGGTCTCTCTGGAAGCGGTCAAGCAGACCCTGGATGAACACATCCCGGCGCGGCGACAGAAGATCATTGAACCGAACAAGAAAGCATTGATGGCCGGAGCCGAATACGTGATTACAGAGAAAGGAGTCCAGCATGGGTAATCGGCAACGTTTGGTCATTATCGGAGGGGTAGCGGCGGGTATGAGCGCGGCAGCCAAGGTCCGCCGGGTCAATTCGGAAATTGATGTGACGGTGTTCGAGCGTGGCAGCTACGTGTCTTATGGCGCGTGTGGGCTGCCGTGGTTCATCTGTGGGCGCATTCCGACGCGGCAAGACCTGGCCCTCAGTCCGGAGGAGATGTATAAAGCGGTATGCGGCAAGATGCCGGACGAGAATAAGCTCATCGCGCGCACCCCAGAGCAGTTCAAGAAATCGGGCATCAACCTGTTCATTCGGCACGAGGTGACAGCCATTGACCTGGCCCGTCAGGTTGTGCAGGTGCGAAACCTGGACGCCGGCCAGGATTTTGAGCAGCCGTTCGATGTGCTGCTGATCGCGACCGGTGCGCGCGCCGTGCGTCCGCGGCTGCCGGGCGGCGACCTGGAGGGGGTTTTCGTGCTGAAGACGCTTGAAGATGGCCTGGCCCTGCGGCACTATGTCGAAAGCAACCCCATCAAGAAGGCGGTGATCGTCGGCGGTGGGTACATCGGCCTGGAGATGCTCGATTGCTTCAAGTGCATGGGCGCCGAGACGGTGGTGGTGGACATCGCCCCACGGGTCATGATGAAGACGTTTGACCAGGACATGACGGACATTATCAACGAGGAGCTGGCGCGGAACGGCGTGACGCTGTCCCTGTCCGACGGCGTCAAAGGCTTTGAGGGCAACGGCCGCGTGCAGTTCGTGGTGACGGAAAACAATCGCTTTCCGGCGGATGTGGTCATCCTGGGGCTGGGGGTGCGCCCCAACGTCGAGCTGGCGCAGCAGGCCGGCATCGCGCTGGGCGAGACCGGCGCGATAGCGGTTGATGATCACATGCGTACCAACGTTCCCTACGTCTATTCCGCGGGCGATTGCGCCGAAGTGCACCATCTGGTCATTGACA
>DAOTYC010000047.1:0-19711 GCA_034435095.1 Anaerolineae bacterium
AGAGCGAATGACGATCATGAAGCCAAGTTTCCTGTGGAATTGCCCACCAGAGTGATTCGATTGCTCACTGACCCTGGCGATATCGTACTTGATTGTTTCATGGGAAGTGGAACGACAGCGGTAGCTGCCATTCGCCAAAATCGGCGTTACATTGGGATAGAAATCCTGGAAAAATATGTAAACCTGGCTCGCCAAAGGGTTTCAGCGGAAAATCTCGCTATGGAGATGGTACAATGCTCCTTAAGCCCGAAGATCTTCGACATGATTTAGACCGCCTCGAAGAAATCGAAAAGGCTACTCTGCGGTTAGTAGTTCAGGCGATCCACGATTACAGAGAGACTGCGCTTGAAGTCTTCCGCGAAGAAGGTGATTTGGTTTCGGACATCGGCGAAGATATAACGCGAGAGGCCTTAGACCGGCTGGGGATGCCCAGGATTGACCAGCGACTGTTCGGTAAGATAGATTACAAACGCGCCTGTTACCTGTTTCATCCCGACTATGCAATCAAGCAGGCCCTTTTTGTAGATTCAAAAGCAGAGAAGGTGAGTAGCCAAGGTACAGCAACTCTGCAAATATCGCAACTCTCTATGGTCGTTAAGCAGATGCGTTCCGGGCAAGAGGTAAACGTTCCAGGCAGGATGCCAACCGTGATCACTGTGAGAGGGGAAGCATACCTGACAACAACTCTATTTGTGAAATACAACTACGACGAGGAGGGGGAAAGCGGTGTCCACGCTCTCAAGAGTGTAATTGTGGCTGTTGTCCCCAACGGCATGTTACAAGACAGGTACAACCCTACCCCACAAGACACGATCTGGATTGCCGGACGCAACGCTCCTTCGTTAGGTGAAGAGTTCAGGGTTCGTTTAAGTTTCCCGCGGTTGAGGCGAAAGGCGGCCTGGCGTGTTCAAACTATCCCGATGCCGCCCGACCCATTCCGATGGAGTTCATAGAGTCTATGTGCCGCCCAACATGCGGCCCCAGCCGACACGCTCCGCTCACTTCATACTGTGGCTGAACTGCTGGCCGTTAGCCCCCCAATCCCCAGCGGAGGCGTCGGTCACGTGCCGCATTCAACGCACGACGACCGCGCCGTGCCCCGTTTTTGCAAGCCAGCCGCGTTGGTGTTACACTGCACCTCAAACGTATGTCTGCGGAGGAGACGTATGCTGGCCAGGGTCATGACGTGCGCGGTGATTGGGCTGGAAGGCACGCTGGTTGAAGTGGAGGTGGACGCGGCGCAGGGCATGCCCTCTCTCTCGCTGGTGGGCCTGCCCGATACTGCTGTGCAGGAATCGCGCGACCGCGTTCGGTCGGCTATCAGGAATTCGGGCTGCCGCTTCCCTGGCAGCCGCGTGACCATCAACCTGGCTCCGGCCGACCTGCGCAAAGAAGGCCCTGCCTATGACCTGCCGATAGCGATCGGACTGCTGATTGCCTCGGAGCAGGTCATCGGCGATGTATCGGACAGCCTGTTTGTCGGCGAGCTTTCCCTGGATGGCAGTGTACGCCATGTCAGTGGCATCTTGCCCATCGCCAGCCTTGCCAGGAAGCATGGCATTGCGAGGCTCTATGTGCCGCAGGAGGATGCACTGGAGGCGTCGCTGATAGATGGCATCGAGATCATCCCCGTTGATAGCCTGCTGTCGTTGGTCAATCACCTGAACAACATGATCCCCATTCCGCCATATCAGCAGAAGATCAGCGATGATGGGGGAGATGAACTGCCGACCTACGCGGTGGACATGGCCGAGATCAAGGGGCAGGAACACGTCAAACGCGCACTGGAGGTGGCCGCCGCCGGTGGGCACAACGTCCTGATGGTCGGGCCGCCTGGTGCGGGCAAGACGTTGATGGCTCGTTCCTTGCCGTCTATCCTGCCCAAGATGACGCCTGACGAAGCGCTGGATGTGACCCGCATCTACAGCGTCGCCGATTTGCTGCCGAAAGACACACCGCTTATCCGACATCGTCCGTTTCGTGCGCCCCACCACACCATCAGCCATGCCGGGCTGGTCGGCGGGGGACGCTGGCCGCGCCCTGGCGAGATCAGCCTGGCTCATCGCGGCGTGCTGTTCCTCGACGAACTGCCCGAATTTGGGACGCGCAACCTGGAGTCGCTGCGCCAGCCACTGGAAGACAAAATCGTCACCATCAGCCGCGCCCAGGGCACGTTGACATTCCCGGCCAATTTCATGTTGGTCGCCGCCATGAATCCCTGCCCGTGTGGTTACTTTGGGGACGAGACTCATGCGTGTACCTGTTCCATGACGATGGTGAGCAAGTACCAGAAGCGCATCAGCGGGCCGTTGCTGGACCGGATCGATATCCACATTGACGTGCCGAGCGTAGAGTATGAGAAGCTGGCCGATACGCGCATGGGCGAGCCTTCAGCCCACATTCGCGCCCGCGTCGAACGGGCCCGTGCGCTACAGCGTGCCCGTTTCGAGGGGACGGACATCGCCAATAACGCGAGCATGGGGCCGGCTGAAGTCCGCCAGTATTGCACCGTTGACGAGGCGGGGCGTAGCCTGCTCAAGGCGGCCATGAAGCAACTGGGCATGAGCGCACGGGCCTATCACCGCATTCTCAAGCTGGCCCGCACCATCGCCGACCTGGCGGGTTCTCAGGTCATCCAGACGCCCCACCTGGCCGAGGCGATCCAATACCGGCCGCGGCAGCAGGATTAAAGCCTTTCGGAGGAGATGACAGGTACATGGAGCAACGAGAGCCTCAGAGGATCATTGATGAGATGGTTCGGAGGATCGTTACACAGTTCAATCCGGTTCGGATTATCTTGTTTGGTTCTCGCGCGCGCGGCGTTGCTGGCTTAGAGAGCGATGTTGACCTGCTTGTGGTCATGCCAGTGTCCGGCTCAAAGAGACGTCAAGCGGCCCTGATAGACCTCGCGTTGGCTGGCATCGGCCTGAGCAAAGACATAATCGTGATTACTCCCGAAGAAATGGAGCGTTATCGCGACGTTGCCGGAACTATCGTTTACCCGGCATTGCGAGAAGGGAAGATCATCTATGAGCGACAACCCTGAGGTAGCGCGCATGGTCCGCTTGTGGGTTCAGAAAGCGGAGAACGACTTAACGAACGCGACATATATGCTGACAATGGAGGAAGACTGTCCTTTCGATACAGTCTGTTTTCACGCTCAACAATGTGTAGAGAAGTATCTGAAGGCCTTGCTGACCTGGCTTCAAATTGATTTCCCGAAAACGCATGATCTGCCGGAATTGCTGCTGAGGGTGCCTCAGAGTTTTGGACTCCAGGAGCACTTGGCCGGGGTGAGCCTTCTGAACCGCTATGCCGTCGAGGCGCGCTATCCGGGCGACTGGGAGCCGATCACCCGTGAAGAAGCTGAGGAGGCGGTGTCTCTTGCTGAGAGGCTGCGTGCCGTGATCCGTGGGCATTTCACTTGCTTTTGAGGCCCTGATATGTTATATTGTCATCAGGTGCTCAAGCAGGCCGGGCGGTCGCGGGCGGCGTGCGCCGTCCGAGGAAAGTCCGAGCTCCACAGAGCAGGATGCTGGATAACGTCCAGGCGGGGCGACCCGACGGAATAGTGCAACAGAGAGCAGACCGCCGGTTGGGACTACCGACCGGTAAGGGTGAAACGGTGGTGTAAGAGACCACCGGCAGTCCAGGCGACTGGGCTGGCCGGGCAAACCCCATCCGGAGCAAGGCCAAACAGAGGGTGTGGCTGCACAATACGGCCCGGAGCTTGCTCGGCTCTTGTCCTTCAGGTAGGCCGCTGGAGGAGGTAGGTAACTGTCTCCCTAGATAGATGACCGCCCTCTTTCCTGACATGGGAAAGAGACAGAACTCGGCTTACAGGCCAGCTTGAGTGCCTCAGCCTGTGAACCCAAAAAATGAGGACCGATGAGAACCGTTTTGGCCCTGTGCGTGATGTGCGCCGCTGTACTGTCACTTGGTGGTTGCGGCCACATCGTGACACGCGCGGAACGAACGCCAACCCCTGCTCCTGTCTTAACCAAACCGGCCGTGACGTACAGGGGAACTCCGACGCCGAAACCGGCCACGCCTGTGCCCACGCCTACTTTCACGCCAAGCCCTACGCCCATCATCCATGTGGTGCGCAAGGGCGATACGTTGCTGGGCATTGCCATCCAGTATGGGGTGAGCGTCCAGGCTTTGCAGGAAGCAAACGGCATCCTCGACCCGCGGCGATTACAACTGGGGCAGGAGCTTATTGTCCCACAGGACGATGCCTCACTGCTCGGCGGGCCACCGACACCGACCCCTACACCTGTCGCCTACGCCATCGAAAACGTGGGCTTCTACTACACCTCACTGGGCAGCCTGTGGTTCCTGGGTGAGGTGCACAATACCACTGCCCAGTACATTGAGCAGGTTCAGGTCCTGGTGACGCTACAGACGGAGGACTACACCGACCTGGCTCGCAGCACGGCCTTTGCCGCGCTCGACTTCATCGGGCCGGGCGCGCGCTCTCCCTTTGCTGTGTTGTTCCAGAATCCGCCGGACAAGTTTAGCCGGTACCAGGTCATCGCGCTGGCTGGCGTGACGACCACCCATCTGGGCAGAATGTACAAGGACGTGAAAGTCGTTCGCTATTTCGGCCAGTCTCAGGGGGAAACCCTGGTCATCGTCGGAGAAGTGGAAAACACCGGCGCGGACAGCGCCGAGGCCATCACTGTGGTTGCCACCGGTTACGACAGTGATAATAAAGTCGTTGCCATCAGGGCAGTTGACCTGCCCTTGACTACCCTGTCGCCAGGGGGAAAAGCCCCTTTCAGGATAAACCTGCTGTCCTCCGGAGGGCCGGTCACCAGCTACACCGTCCAGGTACAGGCCTATCGGGTCACGTAGTCGCGTTGACAATAGTTTCGAGTTGTGCTAATATGCGCCAGGAGAAAATCCGCCGGCTTGCAGTTGAATTGTCAACCAATACTTAACATGTAGCACAGAACGGAGGTTAGACTGAAAATGGCTCACAAAATTACGGACGATTGCATTATGTGCGGCGCGTGTGAATCCGAGTGCCCAGAAGGGGCGATCAGCGAAGGCGATGACAAGTATGTGATCGACCCAGAGAAGTGCACAGACTGCGGAAGCTGCGCGGAAGTGTGCCCTGTTGATGCCTGTGTTCCCGCCTGACGGCCTCAGCGGGCAGAACGCGCAAACAAAGTTCTAATTCAACCTTTTGGTTGGGTTATCTCCAATTGAATACGTCACCAGGCCCGCTGTCTAATCAGCGGGCCGTTTGGTTTTATGGCCGTGCGGCAGCGAAGGAGAACAATTTGCGTCTGACTATCTCCCACAAGGTCAGAATTTCGTCCTGACCCAACACGATCGCCAGAGCGACGTACACCATGCCCCCTGCGCCCCCGGCCAATCCCAGGATCGCTATATCTCGCACGAATGGACTTAGCCCCTCGAATACGGTGAGATGGTTCATAACCCCCAGAATCACGGCGCTCATGCCAATAGACGCAACCGTTGTCTTCAAAGCCGTTAGAAGTAAACGTCGGCCATCCAGGCCGCCCGAACGGCGATGGGTTAGCCACAGCATGGTCGCCGCATGGCTGAATTGTTTGAACGAATCAGCCAAAACGAGGCCGATCATGCCGTACACCGGCAAAAGGGCAAGAGCGACAAGCAGATATACCAGGATGCTGAAGACGCCAACCAGCGCAGGGGTCAAGGTGTCCTGTCGGGCATAGGAAGCGTAATTCAGCGGCCAGTCAATAGCCGCGAAGATGAGGCCGAACAGATAACACCGCAAAGCCAGCGTCGTCCAGGCGGTGTCAAACGGAGTGAACCTGCCGTGCTCAAAAATGGCGGCGACGGCAGGTCGGCCCAGTATGAACAGCGCGACCGCCGCTGGTGCAATGAGCACGATTACCATCCGCAATCCCAGCGAGAGCGTCCGGCGATAACCGTCCATGTCACCCAGCGCGCTGAAACGCGAGAGCGAGGGCAAGACAGCGAGCGAAATAGCGACCGCCACCAATCCATGAGGGAACTGGATGAGCGTTGTGGCGTTCGTCATCCAGGCGATGCTTTGCTCTCCGGTTCGGGACGCCAGATTGCGGTCCACGGCGATTTGAATCTGCGTGATGAGCAGACCTGCCAGGACCGGCAGGTACAGGTAGCCGATGCGGCGCAACGCGGGATGTGTCAGGTCAGGGCGGAGGGAAATGCCCAGTCCCCTTATCGCCGGGAGCTGAATCGCCAGTTGAATGAGGCTGCCTGCCACGATGCCTACTGCCAAACAATAGATGCCCAGGCTTCGCGAGAGGAACAGGGCGGACAGAATGATGCCCAAATTGAAGGCGGCGGCCGCAAAGGCCGGCAACGTAAATCGCTTCAGGCTGTAGGAGATGGCCGTTACTATGCCAGAAAGCCCCAAGAACAACAGGGCTATACCAGCGACCCGTATCAGGCGGGTGGCTGTGGACAAGAGCTCGGGTGTAAAACCGCCACCCAGGACAAAGGCAATTTGCGGGGCGAACCACTGTATGAGCAACACCAGGAAGACCAGGACTGAGGCGGCGACGCTCAGCGCAGTTCCGGCCAGGCTGGCCAGCTCACGCTGGCTTCTGGCGGCCGTGTACTCGCTGAACACCGGCACCAAAGCGGAGCTGAGCATACCCCCCACCAGCAACTCATACGCCATGGTAGGCACGGTCGCCGCGATTTGATAGGCGGAAACGAGGCCCGTCGCCCCAAAGAGGCTGGCGATCAAGGTCATTCTGACCATGCCCAGCAGGCGACTGGATACGTTGCCCAACGCGATGATCCCGGCTGACCTGGCAAGCCCGCCGGCCTGCTCCATATCATCTGAGGAAGCTGAGGCGTCTGGAATCCGCCCGAAACTCACGTGTATTTCCTCAGGTCTATGGATGGGTACATGACACGCTGGAACGAGTCCTTTTCTTCTTGTGACAGCAGACGGCCATCGCGCGACGTCCAGGGGATGGTGGCGTCCAGACCCATTTTGCTGCTGCGGGCCTTTCCGCCAGGTACATGAGTCGCTGACGGGTCGAGCGAGCTGGAAGGTTGATCCGCGAGCACCACCAGGTCCCGGTCGGCCTGGAATCTGGTGGCGATGGCCCACTCGACTTCAGCCATGTCGAACGGGTTGATGTCCATGTCTACCACGACCACATGCTTGAGCGAAGCGTGTCCTCGGAAGGCAGCGTGTATGGCCTTAAGGCCGTCATCGGGATGTCGCTTGGCTATCTGGACTACAGCGTGCAACCAGGAGTTGCCCGCCGGCGTGATGAAGACGTTGCGGCAGTCACATTCGCGGCTCACCTCGGCGAAGATGGTCGGCTCACGGGGCATGCCCATCAGCATTCTATGCTCACCACGTCCTGGCAACAGGGCGTGGTAAATCGCGTTGTGGCGGTGGGTCACGCAGTCAATTTCGATTACGGGTTGCTGCCGTACAAAATCCAGGGTCCCGGTCAGGTCTATAAAAGGCCCTTCGGCGGCCAGAGTGTGGGTCAGTCGCCCTTCCAGCACGATTTCGGTCTCTGCCGGCACAAGCAAATCGGCCAGCAGACAACGCGCCAAAGGCGTGGGCTGAAGCAGATTGGCAATCGCCAACTCACTTACCCCTTTGGCTGGCGACATAGATGCTGCCAGGAGCACCGGCAACGAGTTGCCAATGCAGATGGCGATAGGCACATCATGCGTGGCTTTGCCCAGGGCTGTGTGCAGCCCGCGCCCTTCGACGACGCGGGCCACGAACTGGCGTGGGCCGATCTGCATCAGGCGGTGGAAGCTCAGGTTGAGCCCAAAGTCCGGGTCACGCACCACGACGATGCCGGTCGAAATGTAAGGCCCGCCATCGTAGGAAGTGTGCGTCAAAATCGGTAGGCGGTTCAGGTCAACATCGCGCTCGATGACCTCCTGGCAGGGGGGATGGTCAACCAACTCCGCCTGTATCTCACCCCTCCCAGCACTGACCTTCGTTGCTTGCCCCACTGCCTCGGCCATGACCGTAACCAGTTGTGCAGGCTGGACGTTCAGGGCCAGAGCAAATTGCTCACGATGGGCGCAGATACCCGAAACGACAGAATACCCTTCTCGTTTTGGATGAGTAAACCAGACGGCTTTGCCCTCCAGCGCGCTGATTACGCCCGCCATTTCCAACAGTGGATCAACTTCTTGGTCAATCTGGATCAGTTCGCCCCGCTCGCGGAGCATGTGAAGGTAAGCGCGCAAACTCATTCTTCCTCCTCTTGGGGTGCTCCGGTCCAGCGACGGAAGAGCTGGTGTTCTACTCCGAGTGCGTCCAGTATTTTCCCGACAAAGAAATTGGTCACATCGTCTACCGACTGAGGTGCATAATAGTACGCCATCACTGGTGGCAGCACGATCGCTCCGGCAAGCCGAACTTGTCGCATGTTCTCGATGGCGCTAAGAGACAGCGGAGTCTCGCGAGGCACCACCACCAGTTTACGGTTCAGCCGAATGGCATTCTCTGCCGCGCGCAAAATCAGGTTATCCGCGTACCCATGGGCAATGCCGGCCAACGTCTTAAGGCTGCACGGCACGACTACCATGGCATCGAGGAGAAAAGAAGAACTCGACAGAGGCGCGGCAATGTCCCTGTTTTCGTATTGGTAAGTCGCGTTCAGTTGGACGTGGCGCCCCAGTTCCAGGCCGATCACCCGCCAGGCCGATTCTGAAACGATAAGATGAGTCTCGTGGCCACCCAGATTTTCCAGCACGCGCTGGCCCAATATCACTCCAGATGCGCCAGTGATGGCCACACAGATTTTCACAGGCTTCCTCCCCTCAAGTTCCATCAGCCGAATGGATGTCAGTCGTCCCGCTTGCAACCTCTGTCACGATCACATGGGCTGCGCCGCTGGCCCTTAACGCCTTTTCAACGCGCGGCGCGGTTTCTTCGGTGACCAAAGCAATCATGTTGCCGCCTCGTCCTGCCCCCGACAGCTTTGCGCCCGATGCGCCAGCCTGCAAGGCTGCTTCGATTAACCTTTCAAGTTCCGGGCTGGAAACACCGACCGCTCTGAGCAGTTCTTGATTTCGGTTCATAAGCGGCCCCAGGTCGTTTGTCCTGCCAGACTCTATGGACTGTCTCGCGGCCCAAGACACTTCACCGATTTCGTCGAATAACGAACTATATTGCCTGGGATCGCATTCCCATTTGCTGCGCACATCGGCGACTACCGCTCGGGTGGGGCTACATACGCCGGTGTCTGCTACGATAAGCTGAAATGATCTGGCCGGAATGAGTATGACCGGCGTCTGGCCTTTGACAAAATACACTGGCCTTTCGTAGGCAATCACCGTGTTATCAATACCGCTGGGCGTGCCGTGGTGAATCTTTTCTACCTCGAACGCCAATTCCGAAACGGCTTCGCGCGGCAACTGAATGCCGAAATATTCAGCCAATGCACGGACGATAGCAACAGAGACCGCGGTGCCGCTGCCAAGCCCGCAGGCTATCGGAATCGTGGAATCCACCCGGACGATGATGTCAGGCTCCGCTGAAACGCGCAGGTATGATAGAGTGTTCATCACAATAGCGCGCAAGGGGTGTCCCTTGGGCGACTCTGTCAGGTAGCATTCCCAATTCATGTTCGGCGCACTCAAGAACACGCCCTTGCCTGTCTTACCCGCCTGTACGGTGGCCTGGGCGCGCACTTGCCGGATCGGCACAGCGATAGCCGGACGGCCATACACGACTGCATGTTCGCCAAACAGAATGCTTTTGCCAGGAGCGTATGCCGTTGACATAACCTCTCCGAAATCATGAAGGCAGAGCCTCATTTTGAGATCGGAGTATAGCACAGGCCATCATGCGTGGCAAAGTACAAAATGCCTTTTTTGACATCATCTTGAAGTACTGCGATAATGATAGAGGATTATCGGACAGACCGAACGGAGATTCTTGTGATGCGTCTGCCTCAGCTCGCATTCAATATCTTCTTGATATTAATATTGTGCATCTTACCGATGGGCGTTGTTGACGCCTCTGTGTCCCGGCCCGAACTCGCCGCGCGGGTGCCGGCTGAAATGGTGGACATTGGACGGCAAATGACCGCTGGAGACGCGGTACGTGCGCCCTTCTGGAGTGTTTCGGGTAGCTTGTCTTTGGCGGAACAACTCGAAACCGCTCGTTACCTTCAGATGATAGGGGATTACGAAAGGGCTGTAGAAACCTGTCAGTCGCTTTTAGCAAACTCGCCTGTAGGGTCGGCTGAACACAAGGAGGCCACCTTTCTTTTAGGGGAGACTCAGTACTATGCCAGAAATTACGCAGCAGCAGCCAAATCTCTCCTGGATTTTGCCGGGCAGTATCCCGACGACGTGCGTCGGGGCCAAGCCATCTTTTTGGCAGGGCGTGCTTATCAGGCTGTTGGAAACTGGTCTCAAGCTATCGCCCAGTACCAAACCTATCTTTCGATTGATGATACCGTCGCCAGCTTCGTGTTTGAATTGATCGGCGACTGCTATCTTGCAGCTCGAGACTATCCGGCGACCATCGAAGCCTACCGGCAGGGGCTCGCCGGCCCCATTGACCGTCTGATGCGAATTCATCTCCTGGAAGGCATCGCAGAGGCTCAGAATCAGGCTGGTCAGTATGCTGACCTGGCCAGGACCTACGATGCCATTCTGGAACATGCAGTTGGGGGTGATTATCGCGCCAAGACAGAATACCTGGCCGGGCGCGCGCTGGCGGCTGCCGGCCGGACCGAAGAGAGCTTGAAGCGCTACCTGAAGGCGGTCAACGAATATCCGACCGCTTATCATGCGTATCTTTCCCTTATCGAGCTGGTCAATGCGGGCTACCCGGTCGACGAATTCCAGCGCGGGCTGGTTGACTATTACAACGGTGCGTATACCCCAGCAGTGCAGGCTTTTGACCGGTACATCAAGAGCGCACCAGATAACTACACGGGTCAGGCGCATTATTACAAGGGTTTGGCATACAAAGAGGCGGGAAGTTACGATCTGGCTCTCGCTCAGTTCGATGCCTTAATTGAAAGCTATCCACGGGGCGACTACCTTGGCAAGGCGTGGATTGCCAAAGGCCAGACTTATGTGGCGATGGGCGCGCCAGATAAGGCTGCCGAGGTGTGGAGGCGATTTGTCGAACTGCATCCCTCTGATCCGCTCGCTCCAGAAGCATTCTGGCTTTCCGGCCAGGTGTGGGAAGAACAGGCGCGTTTCGAGGAGGCGATCTATAACTATTTTCAAGCCCAGTCGCGTTATCCCGATTTTGCGCGCGCATCGGAATCGTTGTATCGGGCGGGGATATGCAGCTTTCGTGCGGGCGCCTACGACAGCGCGATTCGCGCCTGGCAGACCCTGGCAGAGAACTATCAGGCATCGCCCTTGCGCCCGGCGGCTTTGTACTGGCTGGCCAGAGCGTTCCATGCCGCCGGCGATGACGACAACATGCGTGCTGTTCTGGCGACGCTCAGGGAAAATTATCCGACGAACTACTACGCCATACGTGGGGCCGAATTCGAGCTGACGCGAAGCGCCAAAATGTTTCAGCGACCTGAGCCTACCAACATGCTGTTAACGCCTCCCACTGTGGAAGAACGGATGGAAGCCGAGAACTGGTTGCTGAGCTGGTCGCCAGAGCAGCCCGGCGAAGGAGAAAGCGTGTCGGAGCTACCCGCCGCTTTGGCGGAAGACGGTCGCCTGCGGCGTGGGCTGATTCTGTGGACTCTTGATTTGACCAGTGATGCTTCGGCGCAGATCAGAAACCTGAAGAATGCCATCAATGATTCACCGCTGAGTTTGTATCGCCTCGGCTTACGTCTACGTGAGGAGGGCATGTATCGCCTGTCTACCTCTTGCTTCGAGCGCGTGATCGCTCTTGCGCCCTTAGAGAAACAGGCAGCAGTACCGACGTTTCTACTCAAAATGACCCACCCTTTTCGTTTCAATGACCTCATCTTGGCTGAAGCGGTCGAGGCCGACATTGACCCACTTTTGTTGCTTGCGCTGGTGCGACAGGAGAGCAACTTCGAGTGGCATGCTGAGTCGTGGGCCGGGGCGCAGGGCCTCATGCAGGTCATGCCGGCCACGGCGGACTGGATTGCCCTGCAGCTTGGTCGCCGGGATTTTGCTCAGCATCTGATCTACAGGCCATACGTCAATGTGGAATTCGGCGTTTGGTACTTCGACTATCAACTGTCCTCGTTCGGCGAGGATGCCGTTGCTGCGTTGGTGGCCTATAACGCCGGCCCCGGCAGAGTCAAACGATGGCGGACCGAAGAAATGGCGAAGGATGACGATCTTTTCCTGGAGTACATGCCTTTGGAAGAGCCCCGGCTATATCTGGAGAAAGTCTACAGCCACTACAGTATTTATCGTCGGCTCTACGCGGCCGAGTAAGCCTGGCACGTTCGGGTCAGGTGTGACAGCGGAATGTGATTGGTGGGCTATACATGTCCGTCCGCACGCCAGATGTGCTGACCGTATCAAGTCACGGGCGAGCGAAACGCCTATGCTCCCGGGCAGTTTAGAAAGACTAGAGTGAGCTATGAGTCTCGCAGATATACTGAGCTCTCCGCCTGGAGGTCTGGCCTACCATTTGATTATGCTCTTTGCCATTCAGGCTGTCTTGGGAATGGCTCTGGATGAGATGGGGCGGAGCCACCGGCCTGAGCCTCGGCGCATAGCGATAGCCTTTGGTATTCTTTTCATCTCCCGATTGTTTCTCATGGGCGTCGCGCTGATTACCTGGCAAGGCCTTGTCCCTTCTCAGACCGTCCTTCCTCCGCTTGAGCGCTTCCTCGATTTGCTCGGCATGATTCTTCTGCTTTACGCTATTAACCCCAAAGAGACTCGAGTGGACAGTATGGGCCGCATTCTGTTGGCTGCCAACCTGGCGCTGGCGACCATCGTGTATCTCGTCCTGGCGGCCGCCTGGTACTTTGCGCTGAGGCTCTCGCCTGAATTGCGCTACAATGGTTATTGGCATGAGTACATTTGGGAACCCTGGCAGATTGCGATTGCGGTCGCGGGCGTGGTCTTCGTGCTGCGTCAAAACGTTCGCCAGCAAGTGCTGGCGTCGTCTATGTTTATGCTCTTTGCTTTGGGGCATCTTGCACACGTTCTATCTTTGCAGGGCGGACCCTACGTCGCCGGGTGGGTCCGCGTAGCCAACATCATCGCTTATCCGCTTTTCGCTGCCATGACGTATCGCCTCAATGCGTCGAATTGGGCGATGGAAAGGAAAAGAGATGAGATGCCCTTACTTCAACGACAGCCTAAGCTCCAGGAGGATGTGGTGAATGGAGCGGCTAAGTTGAGACGCGGCGTCGAACGTTTTGAAATGGTAGCTCGCGTATTTGGTTCGCTGGAATTATCCACGGTGCTGCAGAGGGCAACCGATACAGTAATTAAGGTTTGTGATGTGGACCTGGTTGCCTTGCTCATGCGTCGTGCGCCTGCTTCTAAAAATCTGGAGATCGCTGCCGTGCACCGTCGGGACAGCGCGTATGAAGCGAACAAAGGGCAGATTGACCTGGCTGAAATGCCACTGCTCCGCCGCCTGCTTCAAAGGCAAAAACAGATTATCGTTGAAGCGGACGATGATGACGCTGAGGAATGGACTGACTTTCTGGAACAGATTGGCGTGTCGGGAGACTACTCTTTCATAGTCCAACCCCTGGTCGCCGAAGGCGCCTCGATCGGCGCGTTGGTGATTGCTGACCATTCGCTGTCACAGCTTGCTGGTTTCAGAAACAACCAACAGATCTTGACCCTGGCAGACACCATTGCACTGGCGCTCGCCAATGCCTTGCTGCACGAGACAACACTGACCAGGCTGCGTGAGCTCGAGGCGCAGGCGCAGACCGGAGCGCAGCCCGTCGCTAAGACGGAACCAGCGCAGGAAGCGATTGTCTCTGGCGGCGTGAGTGTGGATCAGCGTTCTGACCAACAGTCGCCAGACCTCGTCCAGGCGCAGCTTGAATTTGAGAGAGCTCGACGCGAAGCTCGCGAGTATGCTTCTGAGATTGACAAAGAATTGGTTGTCGCCTTACGGCAGGAGATCAGCCAATTGCAGGCGGCGTTGGCGGAAGCCCGCAGCCTGCCTGTCGCGCCTTCAAGAGAGACTGACATCGAATTGATCGAGCAGTTGGAGGCAGAACTCGAGAAGGCCAGACAAGAGCTATCATCTACGAGACAAGAATTGGAACAGGCGCGCCGAGATTGGCAACAACTGGTCGGGCGGGTGGATGCTGAGCGTACCAAAAGGTTAGAGACCGAACTAGAACAAGCGTACCAGGAGTTGAAGTTGACACGTGAGGAGCTGCAGGGAGCTTACCAGCAGCTCCACGAGCAGGAACTCAGGTTGGAACAGGCGACCCGGCAGATAGCCGAGCGCACCTTTGGGGTGGATCCCGAATTCGTGGAACGACTGCAAACTGAACTCGAACAAGCCCGGCAAGAAAGTTTGGGTCGTCAACTTGTCGATCAGGTGACCAGAGCAGACATGGATTATGTAGAGCATCTCCAGGCCGAACTGGAGAAGGCTCAACGTGAACTGCAATTGATGAGCCAGGAGCTCTACAAAGGGTCCCCGGAGCCTGATGTGGACCTCATTGAGCATCTCCAGTCCGAACTGGCTGAGGCAAGATTCGAAACAGAACAACTGCGCGAACGTGTACAGAAGCTGGAAGAGACCATTCAACATCAAGAAGCAGAGCTGGGCAAACGCACCGAGCGACTGACCCAACTGGAGACCCTTTTACGAAGTCGGAGCGACAATGATCGTTTGGTTCTGACGGTCATTCAACAGGACTTGCGACTAACGCTCAAGTTGTTGGAAGGCTACGTTGATTCTTTGTTGAGTGGCTCGCTCGGTGCGTTGTCAGAACCGCAGGTCAAATTCCTTCGCCGTATTAAATCGAACACTGAGCGATTGGGCCAAACCATGAACAATCTTAGCCTGCTTATTTCGCTCGATTCTGACTCATTCGGAATCGAGACCACAGAGGTCAGCATCGGTTCGCTGATTGACCAAGCCGTCTTACAGTCGAAACCCCAAGCGGAAGAGAAGCAGATTCGCCTCAGGGTTAACGTGCCTTCGTCGCTGCCCGCCATCAGAGCCGACAGCTCTAAGCTGGAGCAGATTCTGAACAATTTGCTTGACAATGCCATCAGACGTTCGCCTCCCCGAAGTGAGATATTGGTTGTCGCCGAAATGCGTAAGAAAGATGATAGGGAACATCTGATGACGGGGCCATTCGTAGCCGTATCAATTGAAGATTCTGGTGCGAGAATCGCGCCGGAGAACCAGGCCAACGTGTTCAACTGCGCTGAGATACTCGAACGGGGTCCGATCAAGGGGCCGTGTGATCACGGAATTGGGCTGGTCGTAGCCCGAGGACTGGTAGAAGCCCACGGGGGGAAAATCTGGCTGGAGAGCAGAGAGGGAGAGGGCACCAAATTCGTCTTCGCGCTTCCTGCTCAACCTGGCACTACTTATGCGCCGAACGGTGGGGTGGCGTATGACAGAGAATACTCATTTCGCGAGGACAGGTAAGTGAGAACGAACGGGGCGAATCACTCCGAAATCTCCGATGGGTGGTGGGAAATCGTCATTGTTCTGTTGGTCATTGTCAGCGTTTTCGGCGCTGCTCTGCTGACAGTCCAGGATCGTCCGATGTTATCGCGCGTTGCGCCAGACCATTCTGTGGTCCATCTCACCCGCGCTCCGCGGCCGGCCACTCCGACGCCAACCAGAGTGGCAACCTCTCCCACAAACACAGATGAACCACCTTCTGGGTTCGTGTCTGACACACCTTCTCCGCTGGCAGGCTCTCACTCGAACCAATCGGCAACGCCTACGCCGACGGCCTTGTCGTGTCCTACCGTTGTCGGCTGGATCGAGTAGCCCGTATCCTTGCTTCGTTCGATGGGCTGAGCGTTGAAAAGCGCGCTGAAGCAGGCTCTAGGCATCGAGGACTTCTCGCACCTTGCGGACCAGCGCGTGAGGTGAAAATGGCTTCTCGATGAACGCTGTTTGCTGTTCCAACAGATTGTGACGCGCAATCGCTCGATCAGCATAGCCTGAAGTGAAAAGGACCTTGATTTTGGGCCTCAGTTCTACCAGTTTGTCGGCCAGCTCTTTGCCGCTCATGCCCGGCATGACCAGGTCGGTGAACAACAGGTGAATCTCTCCTTGATACTCCTCGGCCAGCCGTAACGCTTCCTGTCCACTGGATGCTGTGAGTACGGTGAACCCCTGATTCTTCAGAACAATCGCTGCCAGCTCTTGCACAGCCATCGCATCCTCTACCAATAGAATCGTTTCCGTCCCTCGCGGCAAATCGGTAATAACCGGCAGCAGCTTTTGCAGGGCTGGCGCTGCTTTCTTAACTCGAGGCAAATACAAACGAAACACGCTGCCCATGCCCTCTTCGCTGTAGACCCAGATGTGACCGCCATGCTGTTGTACGATTCCATAGACGGTAGCAAGACCGAGGCCAGTGCCTTTGCCTATCTCTTTGGTCGTGAAGAACGGTTCAAAAATGCGCGACTTGACCTCCTGGCTCATGCCAATTCCCGTATCTCTGACGGTCAACCGTACATGTTCGCCTGCTTTTGCTTCCAGATGGTTGGCTACATACTCCTCATCTAGAATTACGTTGGCCGTCTCAATGGTCAAGTCTCCGCCATTCGGCATGGCATCGCGAGCGTTGACCACCAGGTTCAAGATCACTTGTTCCATTTGAGTAGGGTCGGCTTCAATAGACCATAGCTCAGGCTCCAGGATGGTCTGCAGGTTGATGTCTTCGCCGATAATGCGACGCAGCATCTTTTCCATGTTCCTTACTACGTCGTTAAGGTTCAGCACTTTGGCCTGGATGATTTGCTTTCGGCTGAACGCGAGTAATTGGCGGGTCAAATCGGTGGCGCGTTGCCCGGCTTCTAAGATTTTTTCGGCCCAGTCTCTGGCCGGATCGCCGGGCGATAATCTGAAGCGCAACATCTCAGCAAAACCAGAAATTGCGGTCAGCAAGTTGTTGAAATCGTGGGCAACGCCGCCAGCCAGTAGCCCAATTGCCTCCATCTTTTGGGCCTGGTAATACTGTTCTTCTAGCTTGAGCTCGCGGGTTACGTCGTGCAGGAGGTGGACATAATTCACAATGAGGCCATCCTCATCCGTGACGGGAGTAACAACGGCGTCCACGGTAAACAAAGTGTCTTCCTTGCTCTTGTTGACGATGCGCCCATGCCATATCTTCCCAGCGCTGGTGGTTGCTCGCAGGCCTTCGTAGAAATCCTCGCCGTGCTTGCCGCTGCTCAGCACACGGACGTTTTGCCCGATGATTTCGGCTTTCCTGTAACCGGTCAGTCGTTCAAATGCTGGGTTGACATATACGATGTTCCCCTTGGCGTCGGTGACCATAACACTTTCGATAGCTTGCTCAATGGCTACGCTCAGGCGACGGTGGTCTTCATCCAGCCAGATTCGCGCAAGCGCTCCGGCAACCTGCTCGGTTGCACTTATGGCCAGGTTGAGGTCTTTGCCCGCGAATGCGCGAACATTATTTGACTCTAGAATCAGATTCCCCACGACATTCCCCTCCACGGTAAGGGGAAGACTGAGCAGTGACCGAATTCCCCGCTTTTTCAGCAGGGCTGGCAGGGGGACATTCTGAGGGAGTGGCGGTTCTGTTTGCTCAGCCGCCAGGTCGAGCGCGAGTGTGGCTGTGTCCCGATACGCATCTGAGATGATTACCGGTTCTTTGCGGCCGGAGAGGTAAATAAACAGCAGCTCATCCCACATCCTTGTGCCAGGCTTGGATATGAGATCCCAACCATCGCCACAACACTCGGCGATCATCTCCAGCTTGCCCTGGTCCCGGTCAAGAAGAGTGACCAGGCCGTGGGGGACTTCAAAAAACTGAAGCAGTTCTCGGCAAGCAATTTCCAGCAGGGTTCTTGCATCGGTGGTCATGGCTGAGGTTGAGATGATACGGTTGAGTAGAGCCAATTCACGGCTGTTCTGGCGGATTTCTTCTTCTACTCGCTTACGTTCAGCAATCTCCTGTTGAGCTTGCTCGAATAGCTGAGCTTTGCGCCAGGCAGAAGCAACCTGATGAGCGAAGGCGGTGACGACTGACGTGTCATCTTCGGCCAAGTCGCTGGCCTGAACGTAGAGAGCGCCAATGACTTTGTCTTCCACCACAAATGGAGCAACGATAGCCTTGGTCATCTTGAGCATTCTAACTATCTGCCGGGCAAAGTGTTTGGTAAACCTCGGCAATAGCTGCCACAGGGGTTCTTCTACATCTTCTATGAAGACCGTTTTCCTTTCCCAAACCACTTTCCGATACAGGTCTACTTTAGCAATCGGAAAAGAGAAGCCTTCTCTCTTGACGCCCACCAGTTTCTCAACAGCCTCAACCGCATCAGATGCGAAGCTCAGGTACTGAGGAGATAATCTGCTGGCGGTCTCATCTGTCAAGAAGATCACACATCGGATACCGAGTTTGCGAAGCTCTTCTGCCACTGCGGCGAAAACTTCACTTGGCGTCAACGCCTTGTCCACAACCCGCGCAGTTTGGTTCAGCGCCCTTAGCAAGCGTTCAGCTCGTTTGCGCTCAGTGATGTCAATCACCATGCCATGGACCGCCGGTTTCCCCTGATACAAAATCGAGCTGCCCACCAACTCCACGTCAAAGAGAGAGCCATCTGCTTTGACCGCTCTAAATTCATAATGGATGGTATGTAGAACGCCAGCCTCCCTCAGCTTGGCGTAATTGTCCACCGTTTCCCAACTCTCGGGCGCGACCAATTCGCTGAAGTGCCGATCAATCAGCCCTTCGGGGCTTTGGTAGCCAAACAGCCTGGCAAAGCCGTAGTTGCAGAATTTGATGACATGGTTCTGACTGATATAGATGCCAACCAGTGTATTGTCCACCAGGTCTCTGTATTTCTTCTCCGACTCACGCAGGGCCTGTTCGGTTTGCACCTGTTGAGTGATGTCAACGGCAGATACGAACATCCTGTCCCAGGTCTTTTCATGACCAGCGGCTACCGACAGCCTTAACTCTGTGATCAAGAGGTCGCCGTTCACGGTGCGCAACAAGGATAGTGTCTCAGACCTGGTGCGTCCTTCTGCTAAAGCAATCAGCGTTTCACGGAATGCGTCCCATGACTCTTCAGTGAAAATATGGTCGAATCTGTCCGGCAACTGTTGTTTGCTGGAAACTTTGAGCAAAGCCAGTGTGGCCTCATTCACATCCAAAACTCTGACCATGCTCGCGCAACGCCTCACTGCGTCAGGGTGCTGAGCAAAGTACTCCCTGAAATCCGAGACTCCATCTGCTTTCAGACCGTCAATGTAGCGTTTGATTTCGGAAAAGTCTTCCTCCCAAAGCGGCACAGGAGAAGCGTCAAAGAGGCTTCGATAACGGGTTTCGATTTCATTGGCCCCTTGTTTCGGCCGTCCCCGTATAATCAGATAGAGGGAACAACCCAGCAAAATCAACCACAACAGCCTCAGAACATCTGAAGCGCGGCCGAAGATTGTGGCGAAACGATAGTGCTCCCCAAGGATGTCAATGCTGTTGATGCAAACCAGTCCGAACAGTCCAGAGAGGGACCAATGGACGTTTCGTTTGAGGTCCGGGGGATTGCCTGGTGAGGCAATGGACTTAGTTGCCGGAGCTGCCAAGAGAGAGACGGCTGTGGTCAGAAGGGT
>DAOTYC010000048.1:0-18811 GCA_034435095.1 Anaerolineae bacterium
TCGGCGCGCCCCATTTCTTGTCCAACGCTACGTTGCGGCCCTTCGGCCCCAGCGTCGTCTTGACCGCTTCCGCCAGAGTGTCAATACCGATCTTCAGGTCGCGTCGCGCTTCTTCCGAAAATACAAGTTGCTTTGCCATTGTTCCCTTCCTCACTTACCAAACTCAGGATTCGATAATCGCCAGAATTTCGGACTCTTTCATGACAATGACCTTATGGTCTCCGCTCAACTTAACCTCGGTGCCGCCATATTTGGGGAAGAGCACCATGTCCCCGACTTTGACGTCCATTGGGATTCGCTTGCCCTCGTCATCTAACCTGCCGGGGCCCACGGCCAGAATCTTGCCCTGTTGTGGCTTTTCCTTGGCCGTCTCCGGGAGTATGATCCCACTCGCCGTCTTCTCATCCTGCTCTACCGGTTCAATGACGACCCGGTCACCCAAAGGTTTCAGTTTGATGTCTGCCATTACTAACACCTCCACACTAGCTTTAGATATTTATAGTTTGGTAGATTGGTTTTTATGAAACAACGGATGGGCAACAATAAGACTGGGCTATCTTATGGGTGCTCATCCGTGATTTCACGGCTTGGAGAAGAGGCGGGTAAGGCGGGCTGGCCACCTCACCCGCGCGCAATCCCGTCATTTCGAAGCTTTGACTTTGATGCTCTTGGGTTTCACTTCCTCCGCTTTGGGCAGAGTCAGGGTCAGGACGCCGTTCTCCATCTTGGCCTCGGCCTTCTCCGGCACAATCACCGACGGCAGGGTAACCGTCCGCTGGAAGTTGACCTGCCGACGCTCACGGCAGTAGTAGCAGCTATCCTCAACCTCACCCTCGGACTTGACCTCGCCTTTAATGGTCAGGCTATCGCCCACCACCGACACGTCAACATCCTCGGGTCTGACGCCCGGCATACTGGCCTTGACCACCACTTCCTGGTCAGTCTCGTAGATATCGAGCGGCATAGCCCCGCCGGTGAATGGCGCCAGGAAAGCAGACCGCGGGCTGATGAAGCTGTCCTCGAACAGCCGATCCATGGCATCCCTCAAGGAGATGAAATCACGAAAAGGCTCAAAACGTACCAGACTAGACATAGCACAACCCTCCTTTCAGATCAGACGAAGCTGAGTTGAATCAGTTTTGTTCTCTCACTGTTTTCACGCCCGATTATATGAGGACTATGTTAGAAGGACATTAGAGCAATGTTAGAGATTTGTTAGATTTTGCGTGTTATTGATGTTCTTCGCCCTCGAAGCGCAGCGCGACCGAGTTGATGCAATAGCGCAGGCCGGTCGGCGCGGGACCGTCGTCGAAGACATGGCCCAGATGGGCGCCGCAGCGCGCGCAGGTTACCTCGGTGCGCACCATGCCGTAGCTGAAATCGGCGTGCGTCTCCACGCTCTCGGGGCTGACCGGGGCCCAGAAGCTGGGCCAGCCCGTGCCCGAATTGAACTTGGTCTCCGAATGGAACAGAGGTGCGCCGCAGGCGACGCAGTTGAACTGGCCTTGGCCTTTGAAATCGTGGTATCTGCCGGAGAACGGCGGCTCGGTGCCCTTCTGTCGCACCACGCGATACTGTTCGGGCGTCAGTTGGGCGCGCCACTCCGCCTCGGTCTTTGTGACTTTTCCCATGATGAATCCCCTTTCATGTTACATCTGTCACCAACCAAGACGAGGCGGGTCGCGCGGTTCTTACCTGGGGAAAAGCGGTTCAGAGGGGGCCTATACAGGACTTTAGTCGAGTCTCCAGAAGCAACGACAGGAAGCGACAAAACCTTACCACCAAGTAATCCATCACATCAGACCTTGTTAGCCAGCTGCAGGCTTATCTTCTGACGAAGTGCTCGCACGTCATCGTTGTCGACATCAAAATCAATATCGCTCCACAAGCCGCCTAACTGAACTACCGCTCCAGGTCGGTCGAGGCTATACTTATGTTGAAGATACCTGAGAAATTCTAATAATTCATTTCGAGCCGCGGGCGGCAGTGACCGCAGCGCATCCTCCAGTTTCGGTTTTTCGCTCATAAAGATCACCTCCCTCAACTTAACCCGCGTACATGTGTGCATTGTAGTGAGGATTAGTTCACAAGTCAATCTCGCACGTTCATGCAAAAATGTTACTGATTCGGTACGCTTCTCTCATCTGCAGACCACTTTCATTCCCGAAGGTACTGAACCTGACGCCGGGTGCGGAACTCACAGGACAGGGCGGTGTACTGGCCCTGCCACAGTTGAGAGGACAAGTGCGAACGCGCGCACAATGTGCTATAATCCCCGCTGGAGGTGACCTGTATGCCCGACAGCGACCGAAAGCCCAGACTGATCGTGTATGGCGACATCGCCGTGGACGTGACCATTTTGGCGCGGAGCACTCCAGCGGGGGGCGGAGACGCCACCGATACGGAGATCTACATCCGGCCGGGCGGCTCGGCGGCCAACTGCGCTGTGGTGGCTGCCCGCCTCGGCGTGCCCGTCGAGTTCATCGGCGTGACCGGCTCCGACCCTCTGGCGCAGATGTTGATTGACGACCTGCAGGATAATGGCGTGGGCGTCCAGCACCTTCGCCGCACGGCCGGGCCAACCGCAGTGATCGCGGTGATGGTTCACCCGGACGGCGAACGCACCTTCTATTCGTTCCGTGGGGCGGCGATGTCAGTCCCCTACGGTCCGCTTGCGCCGGACCTGATTCAGCCGGGCGATTTCCTGCACCTGTCCGGCTACAGCTTTCAGGATGAGACCTCGCGCCAAACCGCGCTCCGCCTCATTGATCTGGGAAAGCAGGCCGGGGCGACGATCTCACTGGACCCATCGTTTCACTCGGCCCAAGACTTCCGAAACAAGCTGAGTCCGGTCCTGGCCGACATTGACATCATCCTGCCAAACAGCCAGGAGGCCAGGCTGATGACCGGCGAGAGTGTCCCCGAGCGTGCCGCGGCAGCCATTCGGCGACTCGGCCCCGGCACCGTTGTGATCAAGCTGGGAAGCGAAGGATGTCTGTTGACCTCCCCGCACGGCAGCGCCCGCGCGCCCGCCTATCCGCCCGCCGCGGTGGTTGACACCATCGGCGCAGGCGACGCCTTTTGCGGCGGCTTTCTGACCGGTCTGCTGCATGGACTCGACCCGATGGATGCCGCCCGGCTCGGACATGTGGCCGCCGCCCACGTGATAGCGTGCCGCGGCGGACATGCCGGCGCGCCCGGCCTGCCCGAAGTCTACGAGTACCTCCTGGCGCGCGGGGACAAGGGGCTGGCCTGCGCTGTGCTGACGGCCTCTGCTTCACAAAGGCGGTGAAGGATGCCCTTGCTTTACATAAGTAAGGAGATGAGAGACGATGAGAACCGATGCACTCTATTTCAATCCCGCTGTGCGCGACGCGCTTGAAGGCGGCCGCCCGGTCGTCGCATTGGAAACCACCATCGTTGCCCATGGGATGCCTTATCCGGTCAATCTGGAGACGGCCCTGGCCGTTGAGGACATCGTGCGGGCCAACGGCGCGACGCCGGCGACAATTGGCGTGCTGGACGGCAAGGTTGTTGTGGGCCTGACGCCTCAGCAGATTGAGTTCTTTGCCACTGGCAACGACATCCTGAAGATAGTGGAACGCGACATCCCGCTGGCCGTTGCCCGGCAGCGAAACGCCGCCACCACGGTTGGCGCCAGCCTGGCCATTGCCGCAGCGGCCGGCATACGTGTCTTCGTCACCGGTGGCATCGGCGCGGTAGCCCCCAACGCCGGCGTCACCTTCGACATCTCCGCCGACCTGCAGGCTATTGCCCGCTATCCTTGTCTGACAATCTGCGCCGGCACCAAAGCGTTCATGGATGTTGCCGCCACTCTGGAATACCTGGAGACGCACAGTGTGCCGGTAATCGTCTACCAGTCTGAGTACTTTCCCCTGTTTTACACCCGGAGCAGCGGACACAAGATGGAATGGACGGCGCAGAGCGTCGAAGAGATCGCCTCGGCCTTCGCCGCCCAGCTCGCCCTGGGCATTCGTCGTGGGATGTTGGTCGGCAATCCGATTCCGGCGGAGGACGAACTGCCCGAAGAAGTCACGCGCTCAGCCGTCGCCAGAGCTCTGGAACAAGCTCAGCGTGCCGGCGTCAGCGGCAAGGCCGTGACGCCCTTTGTGCTGTCCGCCATCGAAAAAGAGACCGCCGGACGAAGCCTGGCCGCCAACGTGGCCCTGGTGAAGAACAACGCCAGGGTCGGCGCGCAGATTGCCGTCGCCCTGGCGCAGCTTATGAATTTGACGAACCCTACGAGTGGAAGTCTACCAGGGAGTGCATCGGGGATCTTTGGACTCAGTTGAGGTTTTCGGGCTGACTGACTCGTCTGAGCCACTCCACATGCTCAAAGTCTTCGTCATAGCTTGCAATCATGGGAATTTTCCGGTAACGACACGCGAGAGCTATCAAAGCGTCATTAAAGTTGAGTCTGCCAGAAGAAATTCTGATCAGATCGATGACTTGATCATACAAGACAGGGACATCAGGCAAGATCCAGACGATATCGCTTGCAGGGTAGCTGTCTTCTAACTGCCGCAAGAGAGCATCTAGATTGACATCTCGGCGCTGTTCGTGAATGCGTCTGACAACGATGCTGATCGCTTCGGCCAAAACACAGTCGAATATCGCTACTTCTGCACCCTGCTGTTTCAATGCCTCTTTCAAGGCCACAGACTGCTTATGCCACATATCTTTTCGGTCCAGAAGACCCACCAAGACAGACGTGTCAATGGCTATCCGAATCATATAGCACTTCGCTATCGTGCAAGGCATCGCCCCCAGCCGAAACCAGACCTGTCAACTCATCCAATTTATCGGCCGCAACCAACCGTGCCGGGTAAGTGAGTAACTTGTACTGCTCCCGATAACTCTTGAGGACGTATACCCAGTCTTGTTTGATTTCTTTTTCCAGTCTGCCCGCCCGACACTTGATGAGGAATTCAACGAAATCGAACACCTCTTGTTGGAGTTCGGTCGGCAAGCGATTAACCAGTTCGTCCAGTGACTGCATAGATCCCACCTCTCAGTTCTTCTGCCTAACCCGCTTCACCGGTCGCCAGGCACAAGGACAATTCCATGTTTGGGAATTATACCACCGGGACAGTATTTCACAAAAGTGCCCGCCGCCTTGCGAGTTGTCGTGCTCGCCAACGAGGGTGGCTGCCTGGCCGGCCAATGAGTCCTCCATGCCAGGCCCTCACTTCAGCGCGTGGCGCGTGTCCACGCACAGCGTGACCCGTTCGCGAACCCAGTCCCAGTCGTAGGCGTCGTGGTCGGTGACGATGACCACGCAGTCGGCTCGCCGAAGGGCTGCGTCCAGGTCGGGCACCGACGACATGCTGATGCACTCGTAGCTGAACGATGGGATGTGCGGGTCGTGGTAACTGACCAACGCGCCCTTCTGGACGAGCAGGTGAATGATGTCCAACGCCGGCGACTCGCGCAGGTCGTCCACATTTTTCTTGAAGGCCACGCCCAAGACGAGCACGTGGCTGCCCTTCACTGGCTTGCCGGCTTCGTTTAGCGCGTCCTGCACTTTGCCGACCCAGTAAGCTGGCATACCGGTATTGATCTCGGTCGCCAGGTCAATGAAGCGGGCCGTATATTTCAGGGTCTTGAGCTTCCAGCTTAAGTACAACGGATCGATGGGTATGCAGTGTCCGCCCAGGCCTGGGCCGGGTGTGAATTTCATGAAGCCGAAAGGCTTGGTTGCCGCCGCCTCGATGACTTCCCACACATCCAGCCCCAGCTTATCGCACATCAACAACACTTCGTTCACCAGGCCGATATTGATGGCACGGAAGGTATTTTCCAGCAGCTTGGTCATCTCTGCTGCCTCAGGCGAAGACACCGGCACGACTTTCTGTATCGCGCCGCTGTACAGAGCCACGGCCACCTCGCGACACGCCGGGGTGACCCCACCGACGACCTTCGGCGTGTTGAAAATGGTCCAGTCGGTGCGGCCTGGGTCAACCCGTTCTGGCGAGAAAGCCAGAAAGAAATCCTCGCCCACTTTCAGGCCCATGCCGTTTTCGAGCAACTTGGGCAGGATGATCTCGCGCGTCGTGCCGGGATAGGTGGTGCTCTCCAGCACGACCAACAGGCCCGGGTGCAGGAAACGGGCAATCGTCTCGGCCGTGCTGATGATGAACGACAGATTGGGGTCGCCGGTTTTGTTGAGCGGCGTCGGCACGCAGATAACCGCCGCGTCCAGCTCGGCCAGAACGCTGTGCTGCGTCGTCGCCCGAAGTTTTCCGGCAGCGACCAGGTCCTTCAGCGCGCTATCGGATACGTCGCCGATGTAGCTCTGGCCAGCCTGGACCTTGGCCGCTTTCGCCTCGTCAACATCCAGCCCGGTCACCCGATAACCGGCAGAAGCGAAAGCCACGGCCAGCGGCAAGCCGACATAGCCCAGTCCGATGACGCCTACATGGGCTTCTTTCCGTTCCAATTTGTGCAACAGGCTGCGCCTGTAGTCGTCCTGTGTCATTGAGACATGTCCCTCCTCGCCAGGTCAACGGCCTTCATAGACCCACACTGCCTCTCGGACAAGCATCCGCGCAAAAGCCCCGCCTTCATCAAGCAAACGCTGCCATTCCTGTTCAGTGTATATGAGCAGGTCAGCCGGGACGGGCAGGCCACTCAGGTCCCAACCGAGCGCGCGTCGCTCGAAAGGCTCGGCTGTGTCCTCGACCACGGCCAACAGGTCAACATCGCTGCCGACGCCCCAATCGCCGCGGGCGTAAGAGCCATAGTAAGCTATTCGCTGCGTTTCGGGATGTTGCCTGGCCATCTCCACCGCCCAGGTGCGGACAGCCTGGTCAACCTGATCGCGATTGGGCCATACGAGCACGGACGAATTCAACGATCTCACTGGCATATCGAATCGCCTCCCGGCTCTGAAGCGGCCCGTAATGCTCGAAAGGCGCGCCCTCTGGATGACTGTTGGCGTAGCGGGTGGGGACATAGAAATTGTCCAACACTTTGCCTTTCTCTATCAGGTCCTCAGGAGCCCTCACAGGCAAATCTCGCAATAGGCGGGCCACCACATGTCCCCAGGCCTCCTGACCCAACGCCAGGTGCAGGGCCTTGACCGCCTTCTCGGCAGCCTGTTGCGCGGCAAAACAGGCCCATTCATGACGGTTTTCCGCCGCTGAAGACCGCGCCTGCAGCAGGTCTCGCTCAGCCTGCGCCAACCAATCCTTCGCCCGGTTCATCGGATGCGCTCACCCCTTTCACTGCTTGCGGGCCGCCCGGCAGGCGCTCTCATAGGCGATCACATCGCGCACGGTCCTGTCCAGGGAACGGAGGGGCTGCCAGCCAGTGAGCCCGGCCATCCTGGAAATATCGGGCACGCGACGCGCCATGTCCTCAAACCCTTCGGCGTAGGCATCATCATACGACACAAACGTCAAATGGTCCTCTGGCAGCCCGACGGCGCGCAACACGAGCCGCGCCAGGTCGAGCACCGTGACCTCTTCCACCGAGCCGACGTTGATGACCTGCCCAACTGCTTCGGGGCAGTCAAGCAACGCCAGCAGGGCGGACACAGCGTCGGCCACGTGCAGGAAACAGCGCGTCTGCTGCCCGTCGCCGTATACCGTCAGGGGCTGCCCGTCGAGCGCCTGACCCACAAACCGCGGCACGACCATGCCGTAGCGGCCGGTCTGGCGCGGCCCGACCGTGTTGAACAGGCGAAAGATGACCACCGGCAGGCCTTTTTGGCGGTGATAGGCCAGGCTCAGAAACTCATCCACCATTTTGGAAGCGGCGTAAGCCCAGCGACTGCGGCTGGTTGGCCCCAAGACCACATCGTCATCCTCGCGGAAAGGGGCGTGCGCGCCTTTGCCGTATACCTCAGAGGTTGACGCCAGAAGCACTTTGGCCCGATAGCGCAGCGCGGCCTTCAAGACGGCCTCGCTGCCCATCACGTTGGTCTCGATGGTATGCACCGGGTCCTCGACGATGAGCTGCACGCCGACCGCCGCCGCCAGATGAAACACCACGTCGCACTCGCTCGCCAGCCGGTCCAGGACGACTTCTTTGGTGATGTCCTCGATGGCGAAGCGGAACCCAGGCCGACCGACCAGGTGGGCGATGTTCTCGAATCGGCCGGTGGACAGGTTGTCTATGACCGTGACGCTATCGCCACGGTCGAGCAGCGCTTCGGCCAGGTGCGAGCCGATGAAACCCGCGCCGCCGGTGATGAGCACCCGCCGCGGCGACTGGTGCGAGATGTGCCCGGTCATAGCCTGCCCTTGCCACCCATGAAAGCCTTGATCTGGTCCGCCACAAAGTGGACCTGCTCATCGGTCAGCTCGGCGAACATCGGCAGAGACAGGCCCTGGCTGGCCAGTTGCTCGCTCACCGGAAAATCGCCGGCGCGGTAGCCCAGGCCGCTGTACGAGCGTTGCAGGTGGACCGGCGTCGGATAATGCAGGCCCGTGGAGATGCCCTTCTCTTCCAGGAATGCCTGCAATGCATCGCGCCGTCCATCGGTCACACGCACCACGTACAGGTGATACACCGGCTCGTTGCCCGCCGCCACCCTCGGCGCAACGATGTGAGGCACATCGGCCAGCAAGCGGTCATACAGGGCGGCCCGGCTGCGCCGCCGTGCGTTCCAGTCGTCCAGATGGGGCAGCTTGACATTCAGAATCGCCGCCTGCAAGTTGTCCAGGCGGGCGCAATAGCCGATGATCAGGTGCTCGTACTTCCTCTGCTGGCCGTGGTTGCGCAACATCCGCACCCGCCCGGCGATTTCGTCGTCATCGGTCAACACTGCCCCGCCGTCGCCATACGCGCCCAGGTTCTTGCCAGGATAGAAACTGAAGCAGGCGATGTGCCCAAATGTGCCTGTTTTGCGGCCGTTGTACCGCGCGCCGTGGGACTGGGCGCAATCCTCGACGACGTATAGGCCATGTGCGCGCGCAAATTTCAGAATGGGCACCATATCTGCTGGCTGGCCGTAGAGATGCACCGGAATAATGGCCCGCGTGGCCGGCGTCAGAGCACGTGCCAGTTGGGCCGGGTCGAGGGTGTAGGTATCGGGCTGCACATCCACCAGCTTTGGCGTGGCGCCGACGTGGCTGATGGCCTCGCACGTGGCGATATAGGTGTTGGCCGCGGTGATCACCTCATCGCCCGGCCCGATGCCCAACGCCCGCAGCGCCAAACTCAGCGCGTCGGTGCCAGACGCGACGCCAACAGCGTGCCTGACGCCAATGTAGGCCGCAAAGTTCTGCTCGAAATCCTTCAAGTCTGGCCCCAGGATAAACGCGCTGCGTTCCAACACATCCTGAATCGCCGCGTCCATCGCTGGTTTCAATGAATGGTACTGAACTCGCAAATCCACAAACGGGATGTTAGCATCCACTCAGGTTATCCTCCTTGGGTGTCATTGTTTTCTGTGAGACTCGTACCACTGAATGGTCTCTTGCAACCCTGCTTCAAAAGGGGTATGGGCCTGAAAGCCGAACAGACTCCTGGCTCTGGTGGTGTCCAGGCATCGTCTGGGCTGGCCGTTTGGCTTGCTGGTATCCCAGACCAAATCGCCGGCAAAACCGGTGAGCCTGGCAATCAAATGGGCCAGGTCCTTGATGCTGATTTCAAAACCGCTGCCCAGGTTGACCGGTTGGCTGTCGTTGTAACGCTCGGCTGCCAGCAGGATGCCTTCGGCGGCGTCGCCGGCGTACAGGAACTCACGGGTGGGCGAGCCATCGCCCCACACCACGATGTGCTGATCGCCGCGGTCGCGCGCCTCCACACACTTGCGTATCAGCGCGGGAATGACGTGCGACGAGTTGGGGTCGAAGTTGTCGCGTGGGCCGTACAGATTGACCGGCAACAGAAAAATGCTGTTGAAGCCGTACTGCTGGCGATAGGCCTGGCTCTGCACCAACAGCATCTTCTTGGCCAACCCATACGGCGCGTTGGTCTCCTCCGGATAGCCATTCCACAGGTCGTCCTCTTTGAACGGCACAGGCGTGAACTTGGGATAGGCGCAGATGGTGCCGATGGCGACAAATTTCTCGATGCCGCGCCGCCGCCCCTCCTCCATGAGCTGAATGCCCATGATCAGGTTATCGTAGAAGAACTCGCCGGGCCGCTCGCGGTTGGCGCCGATGCCGCCCACCACCCCCGCCAGATGGATGACGATGTCTGGGCGGGCGTCATCGTACATGCGGCGGATGTTCACCATCTCCCGTAGATCATAGTCTGCTTTGCGCGGGACGAAAACGTTGCCGCACGAACACGCCGCCAGCTTCTGCAGCACATAGGAGCCCAGAAAACCTGAGCCACCGGTCACCGCTACCCGCCGCCGACTCCAAAAGTCGGGCGAGGGCCTGTAGTCATTTGTGTTCGGTCCTGTGTTCTGTCTCATACGCTGCTGGTTGACCCCTTCATTACCATAATCATGGCGAATCTTCGTTTTGGGATGCGCAAGCCGCGTTTGCGCCGTTTGGCATCCGCCAGCCGATCATACTTCAACTTCTGGTAGTGGGCAAAGGAGGAAGCCGGTACACTCTAAGCGGGCATCGTGGCTCCCCTATCCCCCGGAGGGAGCGGACTGCTGGGCGATGATGCTTTTGATCTTGGTCATCAGCATATCAACCGCCACCTGGTTGAATCCCCCTTCAGGGATAATAACGTGGGCATAGCGCTTGCTCGGCTCTACGAATTCCTCGTGCATGGGTTTGACCGTTGCCAGGTACTGGCCGATGACCGACTCGACCGTGCGCTGTCTTTCGGCCACGTCTCGCTGCAAACGGCGGATGAACCGGATGTCGGCATCGGTATCAACGTAGACCTTGATGTCCATCATGTCGCGCAGGGCAGGGTCGCTCAGGATCAGGATGCCTTCGAGAATGATGACTTTGCGGGGGTACACGGTGACCGTCGTCTTCTCCCGGCAATGGGTGGCGAAATTATACACGGGCACCTGCACGGGCCGTCCCTGCACCAGCTCCCGCAGGTGAGCGACCAACAGGTCGGTCTCCAGCGCGTCGGGATGGTCGAAGTTCAGCGCAGCGCGCTCCTCCAACGACAGGTGACTTTGATCGCGATAGTAGGCATCATGCTGAATGACAACGACATCCGCGTCCTGCAAGCCGCGAATGATCTCTTGTACCACGGTGGTCTTGCCGGAGCCTGACCCGCCGGCGACGCCGATGATGATTGGCCGCATGATCCCCTACACTGCCCTGACCGTCATTTTCGGGATAAGATTAGCACCGTCGGGCGATGAAGTCAAGCGACTACACTTGTCGCTTGTCGTCGGAGTGGTGTATAATGTCCCTGCTTTGCCGGGCGAAAACGATCACGGAGGTTATAATGAGATGCCAATTCGCGCACTGATTTTCGATTTCGGCGGGGTGTTGTACCGCACCGAAGACACGTCTGGACGCGCCAGGTGGGAACAGCGACTATCGCTGGCGCCAGGTGCACTAGAGTCTGAGGTGTTCGACGCCGAGGTGTCGCGGCGCGCTGCTATTGGCCGGGCATCAACCGGGGAGGTTTGGGCCGCGGTGGCCCACAAATTCGGCCTGAACGACGAGGAATTGCGTCAGCTCCAGCGTGATTTTTGGGCAGGAGACCGGCTGGATACACACCTGGTGGAGTACATTCAGACGTTGCGCCCCCGCTATCGGACCGCCATCCTGAGCAATGCCTGGCCCGATGCGCGGCAATTTTTCATCGAGCATTGCGGCCTGGGCGACAAGGTGGACGAGATCATCGTCTCGGCGGAGGAAGGCATCGCCAAGCCTGACCCACGGATCTACCGCCGGGCGGCGGAACGGCTCGGCGTAGCCCTGGACGAAGCGATCTTCGTGGACGATATGCCGGCCAACATCGAGGCGGCGCGCGCCTGTGGGATGTGCGGCGTGCTGTTCCGCAGTACCGACCAGGCCATCGCCGACATCGAGAGATGTCTGAACTCTGCCGCTGAAAAGCATTAGTCGCGCGGTCGCCGTGAGGTGAGCCATGCCCGAAGAAGTCCTGGCTTTCAAACGCGAACACTTCCCCGACCTGCCGGCCGTTGGCTTGATGCCCGCCGGGCACCTGCTACCGGATATCCTCGCTCGGGCAGAGTTCGTCGCCCGCGAGCGGGCCGAACAGGACCCGTCGTATAAACAGCTCATCCCCTACTGTATCCTGCGGTATGGCGACCAGGTGTTCCGTTACAAGCGGTCGGGTTGGGCCGGGGAGAAGCGGCTGCAGGGCCTGTTCTCCATCGGCGTTGGCGGTCACATCAATCGCAGCGATGAGTTGCCTCTGCTGTCCGACGTCACGTCCATCCTCGACTGGGCGCGCGACCGCGAGCTGGCCGAAGAGTTCAGGGTGGAGTATTCCCACCCGCCGCGCCTCATCGCACTGCTGAACGACGACCGCACCGAAGTCGGGCGGGTGCACTTCGGCGTGATCTACGAGTACTGGCTGGACAGCCCGCGCGTGGAGCCGCGTGAGAAACGTGTGCACATCCAGGCCGGCTTCGCCTCCGTCAGCGAACTGGTCGCGCGCGCGGAGGAATACGAGAGTTGGTCGCGCCTGATCGTTGAGCAGTACTTCCGGGAGAAGCCACCATGCGCAAGGTGAGAGTCATACAGTGGGATTGGGCGCCATGGGCAGCCGCATGGCCGCCCCAGCCGGCCTGGTCAGCATGGCCGACCTGCCCATGCCGTCGCTGTTGCCGCAGGATTTCATAGGCTGGGATGTAAGAGGAAAGGAGCCTTCCAATGTCTGGACCACGAGTTGTGCGTGCACCGCGCGGCAGGCAAATCTCTTGCAAGAACTGGCTGATCGAGGCCGCCTATCGCATGATTCAGAACAATCTCGACCCCCAGGTCGCTGGCGACCCGCAGAACCTCATCGTCTACGGCGGGCGGGGCAAGGCGGCCCGCAACTGGGATTGCTTTGACGCCATTCTGCGCTCCTTGCGCGACCTGGAGCCGGATGAGACTCTGCTGGTGCAGAGCGGCAAGCCAGTGGCCGTGTTCCGCACCTATGAGGATGCACCGCGCGTCCTGCTGGCTAACTCCAATATTGTGCCAGCGTGGGCCACGCAGGAGAATTTCGACCGGTGGGAGGCGCAGGGCCTGATCATGTACGGCCAGATGACCGCCGGCAGTTGGATTTACATCGGCACGCAGGGCATCCTGCAGGGCACCTACGAGACGCTGGCCGCCCTGGCGAAGCAACAGGGCTGGCCCAGCCTGAAGGGCAGGCTGGTGCTGACCGCCGGCCTGGGCGAGATGGGCGGCGCGCAGCCGCTGGCCGTGACCATGAACGAGGGCGTCGGCGTCATCGTCGAAGTGGACCGCTGGCGGGCCAACCGCCGCCTGGAGCTGCGTCAGGTTGACGTGGTGACCGATGACCTGGAAGAGGCCATGACCTGGGCCGAGGAAGCTCTGCGGAACGAGACGCCCAAATCCATCGCCCTCATCGGCAACGCGGCGGAAGTGCTGCCCGAGCTGGTTGCCCGCGGCGTGACGCCGGATGTGGTCACCGATCAGACGTCGGCGCACGACGTGCTGTACGGCTACATCCCGCGCGGCCTATCGCTGGAGGAAGCGGCCGCGTTGCGCCGCAGCGACCCGCAGGCCTACCAATCGCGGGTGATGGATTCTATCGCCGCCCATGTGCAGGCCATTCTGGAGTTCAAGGCCAGGGGCAGCATCGCTTTTGACTATGGCAACAACCTGCGCCAGCGCGCCTTCGATTGGGGCGTGAAGGACGCCTTCAGCTATCCGGGCTTCGTGCCGGCCTTCATCCGTCCGCTGTTTTGCGAGGGCAAAGGGCCGTTCCGCTGGGTGGCGCTGTCGGGCGACCCGCAAGACATCTACGCGACCGATGAGGCCGTGCTGGAGCTGTTCCCGGAGGACGAACACCTGCGCCGCTGGATCCGTATGGCGCAGGAAAAGGTCGAATTCCAGGGGCTGCCGGCCCGCATCTGCTGGCTGGGCTATGGCGAGCGCGCCCGCGCCGGGCTGCGGTTCAATGAGCTGGTGGCCGCGGGCCGGGTCAGCGCGCCCATCGTCATCGGGCGCGACCACCTGGACAGCGGCTCGGTCGCCAGCCCCAACCGCGAGACCGAGGGAATGCTGGATGGCTCGGACGCCATCTCCGACTGGGCCATTCTGAACGCGCTGATCAACACCGCGTGCGGCGCGACGTGGGTGAGCTTCCATCACGGCGGCGGCGTGGGCATCGGTTACAGCCAGCACGCTGGCCAGGTGATCGTCGCCGATGGCACATCAGCCGCCGCGCGGCGACTGGAGCGCGTGCTGACGGTTGACCCTGGCATGGGAGTGGTGCGCCACGCCGATGCCGGTTATCCGCAGGCCATCTCGTTCGCCAGGAAGGCGGGCATTAAAATCCCGATGCTGGAATAACAAAAGCGGTGCTATGGCCTTCCACGGTGGGCGACGATGGTGGCGCAAGGCGGGTTTGCGCCGCGCTGAACGGGGCAGCGGATGGTCAGGGCCTGTGCGCCCACGCCGGTGAGGTATTGGTGTAGCCATCCATCGTCAGCCGGCGCCACCCGCCGCCGTTGAGGTTCAGTTCGTAGAGCTGGAACACGCCGCTGCGGTCGGAGGCGATGGCCAGCGTGCGGCTGTCCGGCGCCCAGGCCGGCGATTGCTCCGCCGCGGACGCCCGTGTAACCTGCGTCAGTTCGCTCCCATCCGGCCGCACGCGGAAGATGTCGGGGTCTCCATGCCGGTCGGAGACGAACGCAATCCACTGCCCGTCGGGCGACCAGGCCGGCTGTGAGTCTTGGGCCGGCTCCGCCGTCAGGCGAACGACTTCACCACTCGCCCAGGTCAGGATGTAGATGTCATCCTGTCCATCGCGGTCTGAGGTGAAGGCCAGGCGTGTCCCATCGGGCGACCAGGCCGGCTGGCGGTCGTTGGCCGGGTTGTCGGTCAGCCGGATAGGATTGGCCCCATCGGCTTCCATCAGGTAGATCTCCGGGTTGCCGTCGCGAGTCGAGACAAAGGCAATGCGGTCGCCGATGGGCGACCAGACCGGGTCGGTGTCTTCCGCCGGGTCGTCCGTCAGGCGGGCCAGGCCGTAGCCATCGGGCTGAATGACGTAGACCTCTGCGTTGCCCTCGTGGTCCGAATCGAAGCACAGCCAGTTGTCTTCTGGCGCCCAGTGTGGGTTGCGGGCGTTGATGCCTTCCGCCGTGACGCGGCGAGCCTGCGCGCCGTCTCTGCTGATCAGGTAGACGCCTGCCGGGCCGCCCCGCGTCGAGACGAAGGCGATGGCCGGCGTCCAGGTCGTCGTTTTGCGCCAGGTCTGACCACGGTCGCCGGAGCGATACGTATTACGGCTGGCTGTCTTAACTGAGATGATCCCATCGGTCGCAAACTTGCCAGAAAAGGTCAATTCGGTCACGTAAAGGTCTTTCAGCCCCTGGCTGCTCAACCGCCAGGTCTGCCCCCTGTCATCGGAAATGTAGACGCCCTCGCTGGGGACGAGCGCATAGATCAGCCCATCGGTCTCGTACTGCGGCGACCGATACGTTGAAGCGGGCAGACCGATGCTCTCCGGCAGCTTTTTGCGCGGCTGGATTCCTTTCTTCAGCAATTCACCGACAGACAGGGCGGCCACTCTACACCTGTCTCTCAAGTAGAGCCAGCTATTGTCGTGATTGATGACCATCTGCCGATACGTTTCGCTCAGCGGCCAGAGCGCCACTGCGTCGAGGGTCTGGCTATTGAGCACCCACAGCCCACTCGGACGCAGCATAAACAAAAAGCGGCCATCCGAGCTGAGGGCCAACTGGCCGTTCAAACCGCGGACACGTTCCAGCTCGACGCCACCCAGGTCGTAGACGACCAACCCTCCATCCCAGTCGGATGCCCCGGCATAGCTGAGGTACAGGCGGTTGGCCTGCGGGGCAATGGCGACACCGGTTACGTCGCGCTTGTCGGGATTGAACGCGGCGAGATACTTCCTGGTTTTGCCGCTGTAGAGCTGCCACAGCGTGCGGTAGTTAACCGAACTGTTGAGCCCACTGCGCAGCTTGAGGTAGAGGCCATCTTTGGTCGGCTCGTACAGGATGCCAACGGCTGACGGCACGTCATCGTCGCCGACGGGCAGGATGATCTGCTGGAGTGGCTTGGCCGTTCCCAGCCCGTAGATGTGCACGTTGCCTTCGACGATGAACAGCCGCTGGCCCGGCTCATCAACTGCCAGAGGGCCGGCCGCGGGAAATTTCTGCCGCACTTCCAGGCTCTCTTTGTCCAGGGAGATGGTCCTGCCACGCGGGCGGTCGGTCACGTAGAGGCCGGTGCTGGTCACGGCCAATTCGGCTTTGCCGGTCGCGCCATCGGGCGCGCCGATAACGTCGGCACGTTGGCGGGCAATTGACATGCCTGGCGGAGGCGTCAGCGCGTACACTGCGCCGGCCGAGTCAACCGCCCACAGTTCTCCGCTGACCGGGTCGGGCTGGATGTCCAGCAATTGGACGCCAAGCATCACCCGCTTCAGGATCTGACCATCGGGGCTGACCCACAAAAGCGACTCATTCTGAGCCGGCGCAGCGTACAACAGGTCATGTTGCGGGGAATACAACAGATGCTGCCATTGGTAGGCAGTGCGGATGCGGTTGACCACCGTGCGCGCTTCGGTGTCAATGATGATGAGCTCGCCACCGGCGGCCAACGACAGCCCACGGTTGTGGCTGAGATAGAGCCGTTTCCCCTTGCCGTCGAGGGCCAGACTGCGGCTGGGGTTGAAACTGGCGATGCCCAGGTTCAGGTTCTGGATGACCGCGTTCGCCTGCCCGTCAATAATGGCAATGCCGTTGTCGGTCGCTACGTAGATCAGGTTCTTCTGCGCGTCAACCTGGAGGTCATGGGGAGGAGAGGTCAGCGGTATCTGCGCGCGCTGTTCGAGGGTCTCGCCGTCCAGCACGACTATCGCGCCCCGCTGCGAGAAATCCCAGCGGCCCAGGTAAAGGCCGTCGTTGGCCGGATTGTGGGCAAGATGGGTGGGCTCGAAACCTCCGCTCCAGTTCAAACTGTTCAGCGGGCTGTAATCGGCAGCCGACAGGCTCTTGATTTGACCTGTCTGGTTGATCAAATAGACGCGGCCTTTCGACGGCGCCAGGGCGACCCTTGTGGCGCCATGGACAATGAACAGGATGTCGAGGCTCTCGCCATCCAGGATCAGCAGGGCCTTGCTGTCGCCGTTGAGCGCGTAAATGCGATGGGTGACCTCATCCACCCACAACTGGCTGGCCAGCGATGGAATGTGTTGCGCGCCTCCCAGACGCACCGTCCCGAGCATCGTCGCCGAGCGAGCGTCAACGACCGACAGCGTATCCTGCCCGTCCTCGTCGTTGAAGCTGTTGTAGACGTAGATGCGCTCGAGTTTGGCATCTTCCGCCACCGCTATCGGGCTGTAAGCGTTGCCACCGGGACAGCCCAGGCCGATGGTGTATAGCCCATCGCGGCTCACGGCAGGCGTGGCCGTGGGCGCAGCCGTCGGCGTCAGCGGGGGTGGAGTGGACGTTGCCGGCGCATGGCTGATCGCCATCGGGGAGGCTGCCGTAGTTACGGTCGGAACGGCCGTCGGGGTAGGCGCGGGAGTCGGCCAGGAGAGGTCGCAAGCTCCTGCGAGCGCGGCCAAAACGAACGCCGCCACAACAAGACGGGCGTGATTAGCGCAGAAAACCATGGATCGTTGTCTTTTCCTCAAACAAAGCCGTACTAATGCCGCGCTATGGTATCACGCAACAGCCAAAAGGTCAAGAGGCCGCAGCTTGAGGGTGCATCCAGAATTTTAGGCGAACTGAAACAGTGACGTCGCGTAGGGCAGGTTTCCATACCTGCCGCCCTTATTGTCTCGGCGGCTATGGAAAGCCGCCCTACGCATTCTCTCTACACGTTTAGTTTCTATACCCGACGGCTGGCAGTGCGCCGGGCTACGGCACCCAGGAGATGTTCTCGTCAATCCAGCCGCGCGAGGCATAGTCCGGCTCCTCGCGGACGCGCCCATCGAGCGGGCCCTCTGTGACAAAAAGCTGCCGCTGATTGGAGCCATCGGCGTTCATCACCCAGATGGCCCAGATGCCGCCCCGGTCGGAAGCGAAAGCGATGCTGCGTCCATCCGGCGACCAGACCGGCAGCCCATCGTTGGCCGGGTCGGTCGTCAGGCGCGTTGGATTGCCGCCTTGAATGGGGGCAGTGTAGATTTCCCAGTTGCCATCTCGCCTGGACATGAACGCGAAGCGCGACCCATCGGGCGAGACATCGGGATTGGTGTCGGACGGGTCATTGCTGACCAATACCGCGCCGCTGCCGTCGGTGTTGATGATCACCAGGCCGCAGTTGTTGCCCAGACAATGGTTGAAAATGATGCGGCCATCAGGCAGCCAATTCGGCGCTTCGCCATACGCCGCCTCCGCGCCGATTCTGATCACCCAGTCGTTCTTGCCGCCCGCGCTGGCCAGGTAGATGCGAGGGCGGCGGTCCGATTCCCGCCGCGAGGCGAAGGCCAGCACATCGGAGGCCGGCGCCCAAACGGGCGACGTGTCTTCCAGGAAGGTGTGCTCGGTCAAAACGCGCTCGCCTGAACCGTCCAGCGCACGGGCAAAGATGCCACGCGACCTGTCATTCCACGAACGGTAGGCAATCTGTCGGCCGTCGGGGCTGAGGTCGGGCGAGCCAGCCTCGGCGATGATCCGCTGGCGATTGCTGCCATCCGCGTTGGCGATGTACACGTCGTACACCCGCCGGCCCACGTCGTACACCGCGTAGGCCAGTTTGCCGGAGAGGGCAGGCGGCGGGGG
>DAOTYC010000049.1:0-9941 GCA_034435095.1 Anaerolineae bacterium
GATAACTCACCATCTCTTACTGCACCTCCTGTGTGGCCGGTATGGGAAACTCGCCCTGGAGAATATCGGCCCCGTGCCACCCAGAAACCAACTGATCGTTGCGAGCGCAGCGAAGTAATATCCGGGTTGGCAGGCGTAGCATAGGGCCTTGTGCCCGTGACGCCCACAAGGGGCTATGCTACGTTGCTTCCTACTAAGAAACTACCCTGTCCCGTCATTCTGAGCCAAAGCCCTGAACGCAGTGAAGGGGCAGCGAAAAATCTCAACGCCTGCCAGCGCGAGATGCTTCGCCTTCGGCTCAGCATGACGAAATCGGGCAGTGTTTCTTCCCCCATGAGCAGCGCGACCACGCGCCGCGGGGAGCTCAGGCGAACGGCCTATCTCACCCTCTCCTTTTTGTAGAATTCCAGGATGTCTCCCTCGATGAAATCGTTGAACCCTTCGATGCCCACACCACACTCGAAACCGGCGTTGACCTCGGTGACATCTTCGGTAAATCGTTTCAAGGACGAGACCTTGCCCTGATAGACCACTTCAGCGCCACGACGCACGCGCACAGAGGCGTTGCGCTGCACTTTGCCATCGAGCACCTGCACGCCGGCCACCGCGCCTTTGCGCGGGATGCGGAATACGGCGCGAACCTCGGCGCGACCGGTTACCACATCCTCATAAATTGGCTCCAACATGCCGCGCAAGGCCTTGTCCACATCCTCGATCAACTGGTAAATGACATCATAATACCGGATTTCAACATTCTCCATGTCAGCCATCCGTCGCGCTGCCGGATCAACATCCACCGAGAAGGCGATGACGATGGCATTGGAGGCCAGAGCCAGAGACACATCTGATTCGCTCACGTTGCCAGTGCCCACGCTGATGAATTTGACTTTCAAATTCTCGTATTCGATTTTTTCCAGCGATTGGGTGATTGGCTCGATCGACCCCTGTGCGTCGGCTTTCAGCACGATATTGAGCTCCTTGACTTTGCCGGCCTGCATCTGGGCGAAGACATCATCGAGGCTGACTGGCCTGTGCACGGTTTGTTGCGCCGCCTGCTGCTCGCGTTCCGATGCCCGGCGGCTTTCGACGATGTGTCGGGCCGTCTGTTCGCTGTCCACGACCTCCAGGATGTCACCGGCGACTGGAACTTCAGGCAAACCCAAGATCTTGACCGGCATCGAGGGGGTCGCTTCCTTGACCGGCTTCCCCATATCGTTCAACATGGCCCTGATGCGGCCGTACATGCGCCCCACGGTCACGATGTCTCCGACTCTGAGGGTGCCGTTTTGCACCAGGACGGTACCTACCGGGCCGCGTGTCTTGTCCATCTGGCCTTCGATAACGGTCCCAATGGCCGGACAGTCGGGGTTGGCGCGCAGGTTATTGACTTCGGCCACCAGCAGGATGTTTTCCAACAATTCCTCGATCCCGACATTCTTCTTAGCCGACATCGGTACGACGATCACGTCGCCGCCCCACTCTTCGCATTGCAGACCCAGGTCAGCCAACTGCTGTTTGACCAGGTCTGGGTTGGCGTTCGGTTTGTCCACCTTATTCAGCGCGACGATAATGGGCACGCCGGCAGCCCGCGCGTGTTCAATGGCCTCCTTCGTCTGAGGCATCACGCCGTCATCGGCGGCGACAACCAGCACCGCCAGGTCGGTAACATGCGCACCGCGGGCGCGCATTGCAGTGAACGCCTCATGGCCTGGCGTGTCCAGGAAGGTAATTTTCTTGCCTTGCACTTCGACCTGATACGCGCCGATGCGCTGGGTAATGCCGCCCACCTCATCGGCAGCGACGTGGGTGTGCCGGATGGCATCCAGCAGGGAAGTCTTGCCGTGGTCCACGTGTCCCATGACCGTCACCACTGGCGGGCGCGGCTTGAGCTTCTCCGGCGGTTCGTTTTCACAGATGCGCTGCCACATTGTTCTCGGCGCAGCCTCCGGGATTGGTTCTTCCTGCACTTCCTTGTGCTCGACCGTCTCAAAACCCAATTCTCCCGCGACGATGGCGGCAGTATCGTAATCGATCGGTTGATTGATATTCGCCATAATGCCGTTGGCCATCAATTCTTTGATGATGTCTATCGGGCTGATCGCCAGTTTCTCGGCCAGTTCTCGGACGGTCAACGAGCTGGGCAGCTCAATCGGCCCGGTTGGCACTGGCTTCTGGGCCGGCGCGGGCCGAAGCGGCGCTTTGTCGGCGACGGCCTGATGCGGCGAGGCGGCGCCGCTGGCCGCTGCCGGCCGTTTGCTGGCGGCTGGCGGAACGGATACGCCGGCCGGTTTGGTTCGACCAGCCACAGGTCGCGAGTTCGGCGCATTCGGTCGTTTTCCTCCAGCCGACGGCTGCGTGGCCGGGCGAGCCAACCTTCTCTCGGCGGATTGCGCGCCCGGTTCCATGCCGGGTTTGTTGGCGGTCCGTTTGGGCGGCATGGACGATGAGCCTTTGCCAACGGCTTTTTCCGAGGCAGCGCCGTCACGTTCGGCAGGTTTCCCCTTACCGTTGCGCCTTTGTCCTTCTCTCTTTATGGGTCTCTTTTCGTCTTTTTCATCAGTCATAGACTGGTATCCCCCTCTCTCGCATCTCCCTGACAAACTGACAAAAAACCTGTCCTCTCACGTTACAATGGTTAGCGCGCACGCGCCGCAGGCCGCATCCCTCACAGCGAGAGGGGCGTCCCAATCACTATGAACGGGCAAGTATGAACTGATCAGGCAGCTCTCCGGCAAGAACAGGGGAGATATGGCCGCCAGTCGAACCTGGCTAAGGCTATAGGTTTTCACGGAGAGGAGTAAAATGGGGGGAGAAATCTGGTGCAGAGCCCAAAAGACGGAGATTATCTTCTCATGGCTATACCCTCACCCCAACTCTCCGAGAGCCGTTGCTCACGCATGGCCGGTCTCCCACCGTCCGCGGCCGGACTGGCGCGCTATAGGCGACGCCACAACACACATCATGCCCTTTGTTCCCTTTTTTGAGAGTCCTTCTTCTCCTTTGCTCATGCGTTTTGTCCGCGTTGCTCCGCGTGCTGTATCGCGGTTCATGGCTGGTCCTCCGGGCCTTCCGGCAGAGAGGCCATGAAACGCCGGAGTTCGTCCACCTGCCCGCTGGTCAGGCTGGTGTTCAGCGCACGACCGAGAGCCCCTTTGTCCAAAGCCAACCGCCAGCAGGCAGCCGTGCGACACACATAGGCGCCGCGGCCGGATTTCTTGCCGGTCTCATCTATTTCGACACGCAATTCCGGAGTGCGAACAACCCGCACCAATTCTCTCTTGTTTCTAACCTGCCGACACGCGACGCAGGTGCGTTGGGGCACATGTTTCCGCTTCATGGCTGTTCAGTCCAGGCCTGGTACGTTATTCGTCCTCTGTGTAGTCTCCCCAGTCGCGGATGCGCCCCGGTTTGCGGACCTTCTTGGCTATCAGACGGCCGCTGTCCTCATCGAAAACCAGTTTCCGTTTACGGGCTTTCTTTTTCTTGGCAGGTGTGATTTCCTCCCCTTCTTCATAAAACAGTTCTTCACCGCCGTAGTACGTTTCCTCAATTGCCTCTTCCTGATAAGCCAATTCGGCTTCAGCGGGTGGTTCGACCTGCTCACCGACCGTCGGTTCTCCTTCGAGCTCAGTGGCGACGGCGGCCGGAATCCCGGCTTGCTCTGGTTCAGCGACAGCTTCCGTCGGCTGCCACTCGCCCGCGCTCCGCTGCGCTTCTTCAGCCAGGACCATGGCTTCTTCCTCTGTCAGGGGCAGGACATCCAGAAGCTCTGTCACCTCAGCCTCTATCGGCTCAGACTCAGACTTTGCCTTCAGAATCGCTTCGGCTTTGGCGAGAATCTCCTCTGCCGAAAGCGCCGGCTGAGCCGGCGCCTTGACGCTGCTGGTCGCGGTCAACATCTCCTCAGCAGCTTCCGATGCACTCTTGATGTCTATCCGCCAGCCGGTCAGTTTCGCCGCCAGCCGGGCGTTCTGCCCTTCTTTGCCGATAGCCAGCGACAATTGGCGGTCGGGGACGACGACCACGGCCGTCTTGCTGCCATCTGGCTCCTCGCGCAACGTGACGTTCATCACCTTGGCCGGGCTGAGGGCGTTGGCGATGAACGTCGCCGGGTCGGGACTCCATTCCACCACGTCAATCTTTTCGCCGTTCAGCTCATTGACGATATTCTGGATTCGGACGCCGCGCATACCGACACACGAGCCTACCGGGTCGACGCCTTCCTGAGTCGCCGCTACCGCTACTTTGGAGCGCGACCCGGGCTCTCGGGCAATCTGCTTGATTTCCACCGTGCCATTGAAAATCTCTGGCACTTCCGTTTCCAACAGCCGCCGCAACATGTGACGATGGGTCCTGGACACCACAATTTGCGGCCCCTTGTTGGTTTTGTTGACCTCGACCACATACGCCTTGACCCGTTGGTTCTGGTGCATGTGTTCGCCCGGAATCTGTTCGGAGCGGGGCAAAGCGGCCTCTGCCTTGCCCAGATTCAGCACAATGCCCTGGTGGTCAATGCTCTGCACCGTGCCGGTGATCAGTTCTCCTTCGCGGTCTGCGTATGCGTCGTAGAGCACATCCCGTTCCGCTTCGCGGATACGCTGTAAGATGACTTGCTTCGCCGTTTGAGCAGCGATTCGCCCGAAATCTTTCGGAGTTATTTCAACCGAAACCGTTTCTCCAATCTCGGCAGTGGGACGGATTTGGCGCGCTTCTTCCAGGGTTATCTGCGTTTTAGGGTCTCGAACGGACTCGACGATCTCCTTCTCGGCAAACACCTGCACACGTCCCGTGTGAGGGTCCAATTTTGTCCGAATGTTCTCCGACGAGCCGAAGTCGCGTTTATAGGCCGACACCAACGCCGCCTCAACCGCTTCAATCACCACGTGCTGAGACAAATTTCGCTCGGCACAAACCTGGTTGATGGCCGTGATAAATTCGCTCCTCATAATCGCTTGCTTTGAATCCTCCTGCACACAAATGCAAAACCGCGTCTAACCTGCCATCTGAAAGTTCCGTTCCGCCTGTCTTCAGAGTCGCTACAAAAAGAAAAGTGGGAAGTTCCCACTCTCTTTGCCGGCGACTACGGTTCATTCTTACGTTCGCTATTATACCATCATGGTATCAAATATGCAAATGTTGAATTAGAGGGTACAATACCAGTTAGAGTCTTGTTCGATTCAGGCCGTAATGTGCCCAAACTCTTTTCGCGGAGGCGAACCATGGCCGAAGGATTGTCTTACGTGTTTGATGCTCCGGTAACGCCTGCTCAGGTGCGCAACCTGCTGGAGCAGACCCATTGGGCTCGTGGCCGTTCTGAAGAGGCCATCGGGGTGATGCTGCGCAACAGCTTCGCTTATCTGACCGTCTGGCAAGGCGAACGGTTGGTGGGATTCGCACGAGTGCTGACCGATAACGTGTATCGCGCACTGGTTGATGACGTGGTGGTGGACAGTGAATGGCGGGGTCAGGGCATCGGCAGCGCGATGATGCGCCACATCATCGCGCGTTTTGCCCATATCGAAGAAGTGATGCTGGGCTGCCGGGAAGAAGTGGTGCCTTTCTACGAACGGCTGGGCTTCAAGCTGGAGACGCACCCGCACATGGCGATTAAGAAGCCGGCCCAAACCGAACCCTGAGATACGTTTCCATAGCCCACTCAGCCGGCTGTCTGCATCGCTGTCTCCAGCAGACGGCCGCTGACGGCCATTTCACCTTCCGAGATTTTCACGCTGCTCAATTCTATTCCGAACTCTGTGAGCATGTCGTTGACCATATCCGATTGGGGCAGCAGGTTGGTGATTTCTTTGGGGACGGGCAAGAAACCGGCCGAGCTGCTTTCTACCTGGAAGTGCACCTGCCCAGCGACGACCTGGAACGTCGCCACCAGCTTGATCCTCAGCTCGAAAGGCAACACCCCGACCATGGTCACCGCGGAATGGATCTTGCCCCCGGTAAAGCGTATCTGGGGGGCCTTGATGTTATTCTCTGGTATGACGGCGACTCGATAGACGAACCACGAGGTGACTTCCTCATCGGTGGCGCGCAGGGTGAATTCATGGTTGGGATCGGCGTAGGCTTGCTCGTAGGCGGCGATGATCTTTTCATCCAACCGGTTGGCGGCTTCTTCGGACACGGGAACCGGCCCGCCCGGCAGTTCTGGCCCAGCCCACACTGTGCCGGGCATGTACGCCCCAAACGTCATCAGCAGAATCAACACGAGGACCAGTCTGATTTGCACCATTTTTCCGTTCTCCTTTGCTTGCTCGCACTGATTGACCATCGGCCCACACGACATTATAACAGACCGATGTCAGGGGTCAAATCTGGCCCTGACCAGATGCACCCGAATTCTCAGGAAGCAGACGCATACGGCGTTTCCCATAGCTGCCAATGGGCTTGGCCGTCATTCTGAGGCGCGACAGCGCCGAAGAATCTCAACGCCTGCCAGCGCGAGATGCTTCGCCTTCGGCTCAGCATGACGGGAGGGGGCGGCGTTTCTTCCCCGATGAGCGGCGCGCCCACGCGCCGTGGGGGAGCTCAGAATGACGCGGTTGAGGCTTTTGCTAACTCGCCTAAAATCTCGGATGCACCCCATTGATAAGAGGCATTTGCATTTTCCAGCCAAAGGATGTATCATCATGTTTAAAGAAGAGCATACTACTCCCCCTCCCACTCACACATAATCTCACCACTGCACGCTCTTCCAGGTGGATGCGGACAATAGAATAGTGACAATGGGGGTATGTGCCGCCCATTGATTGGGACGCAGTCCCAGAGAGGAGAGAGACATGAAACGGCTGCTGGTTGTCGTTACGGTGTTGTGCTGTCTGCTTTCGGGAAGTGGCTGTGAACGAAGCGCTGCCAGGTTACAGGGAGTGGCCAAAGCCGGCAGCGAGATTCAGGATCAATCCCCTTTTTCTATGCCCGCAGGAGTCTCCGATGGTGAAATCCTCTTCCAGGACGACTTCGAGGATGGCAACCTGGAGGGTTGGCAGTCCACAACAACCTGGCTCGTTCAGAAGGCCGATAGCAACTCTGTGCTTGTCGCTACCGGTTCGGGCCAGGCAGCCTGGGTGCCAGCGGGGCTTGGCTGGACAGACTACTACTTCCGCGCCGGCGTGCGGCTGGAGTCCGGTGGCGTCGGCCTGGCCTTCCGCGCCTCTCGCGACGGAAGGTACTGGCTCTATTACACGGAGAAAAGCCTTGCCCTGCTGAAAGAGTCTCCCAAAGGCAATTTCACGCTATTGCAGCAGACTGCCGCGCCGCCGCTCAAGACCGGCCAGGCGCTGGCTATCGGGGGCTACGGCGGCCATCTGCAGGTCTATGTCGGCAAGACACTGCAGATGGATTACGTTGACCCCACACCGATTCAGCGCGGCACCATTGGCATTGGTGTCACCAACGATGGTCGTGTCGCCGTGGACAACGTCGCCGCCGTCCGTTTGCGCAGCGACCCGGCCGGGCCTTCCGCGTCACAATCGCTGCCGGCGACCCTGCCGCCGCCTGCCCAGCCTCCCGCTGCCGGCGAAAGCTGGCAGTCCCTCGGCGAGTGGCTGCCGGAAGAAGAGGCCGCGCCCTTGGTGCAGCCTACCAGCCCACCTGGCGGCGGTTGGGCCGCCGAAGAGGAGCCCGCGCCCTTGGTGCAGCCCACCAGCCCACCTGGCGGCGAATGGATGGGCGAGGAGGAGCCTGAAGCTCCGCCTGCCGTCGAAGAGCCATCTGCGCCCATTCAGGAGCCTCCCGGCGGCGGGGCGCAGCCGGCAGGGGGTCTGCCCGTCATAGACTACTTCTATGCCGAGCCGGTGCAGGGAGAGCCGGGCTGCTATTACCTGCATTGGGACCTGCACAACGCTGAATCAGCTTACCTGAACGGGCAGGGCATCACCGCCCCCGGTTCAGGCCAGACCTGTGAGGCGGGCACTTTCACCCTGCGGGCGCAGAACGCCCAGGGCAGCGTGGAAAGGAGCCTGACCATCACCCCACAGGGCGAGATTCAAGAAGAGGCGCCGCCGGCGCCGCCCGAAAGCGGGCAGCCGCCCGAGGGCGAGCAACCCCCACCGCCACCCGAAGGGGGAGGCACTGCCGGTCTGCCTGACCTCATTGTGCAGGATGCGACGGTATGGGTCCCAGATGCCGCCCAACCCAACTTCGTTCGGGGGCGCATCGTCATTGTCAACATCGGGGATGTCACCTCGCCGGCGTACACCGTGCGCTGGTTCCCACATCGCAACTCAGACGTGGTCGGCTATGCCGCCGACGGAGCTCCCCTGGAAGTCGGCCGTCGGGCGGAGTTTACCTTCAGCTACACCTATCCCCAGTCGGGCGACATGCACTGGGGGGTGAGAGTAGACCCGGACAATGAAGTCGCCGAATCGGATGAGACAAACAACACCGGGGGCGGCCAGGTGCACATCGAGCGGCAGAGCGCGGCCGCCGATCAGGGAAGCGTCTCAGCGCCCAACCTGGTGATCGGAAACGTCGCCGTCACCTTCCCTGACGCGCAGAACCCGCTGAAAGCCCAGGCACAGATCACCGTCATGAACTCTGGGAATAAGCCGGCCAGCCTGTTCGCGGCCGAATGGTATCCGACGGGGGCGGCGGACACCGTCGGTTGCCACAAACTGCTGGACACCGGCCTGCCCGCTGGCGGGCAGCAGCAGTTCACCTGCCAGTACACCTATAGCGCGCCAGGGAATTACACCTGGCGAGTGGTGGCTGATCCCGCCAACGACGTGCCCAATGAATCGAACGAGAGCGACAACTCCGTAACGGGAACGGCCGTCGCGCGAGCTGCTCCGGCCAGCCCACAACCTGACCTGGCTATCGTAAGCGCACATTTCGAGCCATCGCCAGTGATCAAGGGGCAGCCCTTCAAGGCAGTCGTGACCGTGAAAAACATCGGCCTCGGTGCCACGACGACGTCTGTCAGGGTGCGCTGGCACTTCCACGCCAGCCTCGGGGTGGAAGACTGCGGGTGGGAGTTAGGCCCGGTTTCAAACGGCCAGGGCGACGCCTTCTCGTGCACCCGGACAACCAACGCCGGCCCAGGCCAGGTGCCCACTGAGGTCACGATAGACGCCAACAATGTGGTCGCCGAGCCAGACGAAGCCAACAACGATGTGTCGCTTACCATGGAGATTGTCGCCGTCTCGTCGGATCACCCGGATGCTCAGGGAGTCACCAGGCCGGATCTGCTGATCAAGAACCTGCGCGTCGTGCCCAGCAAAGCCATCCCTGGTCAGAAGCTCACGGTTTCCTTCGATGTCGTCAACCAGGGCGCTGCGGCGCCTGCCTCTAAGGCTCTGTGGCATTCCGGCGCGAGTGGTCAACAGGCCATCGTACGCGATGTGCCAGCCCTGGGGCCCGGCGCGTCCCATCACATCGACATCACCGGCGTCGCCGCGCCAGCCAATCCGGGCAACTACTCGCACTACGCCACGGCCGACTCGGCCAGCCTGATTGACGAAGAGAACGAAAACAACAACAAACTCGTCGGCGCCGAAAGCCTGGCTGTGATGGCCTCAGACCATCCGGACGTCCAGGGCCCGCCCGATCTGGTCGTCAGAAACCTGAAGATAATCCCCAACCCGGTCACGCACGGCAAAGAGTTCCAGGTGGAGTTCGAGGTAGTCAACCAGGGCGCGGGCACAGCGGCCGCTTCGGTGGCCGAGTGGCGCACGGCGCCCGCCGGCGGCCTGAGCTTCCGCTGCAACGTGCCCAAACTGGACAAGGGGGCGTCCCACCGCTGCACCTGGCAGTTCCCGTCCGCTCCGGCCAAGAAGAACTACGGCACGACGGCCATCGCCGATGTGGACAAGACCATCAACGAGAGCAGCGAGGACAACAACTCGGTCAAAGTGACCCTTCAGGTGAAGTAGCGACTGCTCATCTGAGGTCTGCCAGGTCCCCGGTCCCTGACAGACCTCACCACGAGTGGGCCC
>DAOTYC010000050.1:0-9095 GCA_034435095.1 Anaerolineae bacterium
AATTCAGGCCGTCGCCAACCTCGTATGGCGCGTAGGGGTCGTAGGCGAAGCCGTAAGGGTGTGCGCCAAGCACGTCGAAATATGCTGCTGCGCCGGCCTGGTACATGCCTTCGAGATACAGCCGGTCGTCCATCGCCGTAGGGTCGTGGTGATTGGTGGGCGCCAGGCCCGCACTGACGACCAGGCAATCGGGGTCGGCTCTCTTGGCCCGCTGGTAGGCAACTCGCAGCATGTCAACATAGGCCGCGGGGTTGGGCGGCGCGCCGCCCCACTCGAAAGCCAGGTTCGGCTCGTTCCAAATGATATAGGCCGCCACACGTCCGCGATAGCGCGCCGCCACTGCTTCAACAAAATCGGCATAATCGTTCAAGTCGTCGGGCGGACCGTTTTCGGCCGGCGCACGGCGGGCCCAAGCTGGCTGCTGGTCGAGGCGAGCTGCCACTTTCAAGCCGTAAAACTCTGCGCCGCGCACAACTGCGTCGGGATATTCCCAATCATATTCGCCACGCCACTGCGCAATCTCGCGCCAACTGAACAGCTCTACCACCCAGCGTGCCCCTGCGTCGTGCACCATCTGCAGGAGTTCGCCGTCGGCCCGTAGGGTGTGAATGCCATACTCCAGGTGGGATTCGGCCGCGGGCCGGCTCTGGATGGCAGGCGAGACGTTCGTGCCCCCGACAACACAACACATGGCCGCGCAGCACAGCAAAACGATCATCACACGTTGGCACTTCATGGCAAAGCTCTCCGATAGAGGCCAACTGTAGTCACAGCGTAGAGGTAGCCCTGCTGGGTAGCGAGAGCCTTGATACTGGCTCCCCTTGTCAGGCCATCGCTCAATCGCTGCCAGGAGCTGCCGTCATCTTCACTGCGGAAAGCTCCACGATATTTCGTCCCAGCGTACAACGCATGGCCCTGCCGAAGAACTGCCGTAACGGTAACGTGGCGCAGGCCGGTCGCTTCCCACGACCGTCCGCCGTCCGTACTGCGATATAGGCCACGTGTCGTCCCGGCGTATAAGAAGCCCGATGGGGAATCCACGTGGAGAGCCAGCACACTCTGGCCGCGCAATTCGGCAGCCATGCGCGACCAGGTCTCACCACCATCAGCCGAGAAGAACAGGCCATCGTCCGCGCCGGCGTAAAGACCGCGAGGGCTGGCGGCGAATGAAGTCACTTCGGTATGCGGGTCAAATCCGCGGTCGCGGACATACCACGTCTGCCCGCCGTCCGCGCTGGCGTACAGGCGGGCAAAGGCAACCCGTACCAGGAGGGCATCGTCCCTCAGAGGCAGGATACCGCGAATGTTGAGCCCTCCCGTCGCCGGAAACATGCGCCAGCTCGCACCGCTGTCCTCTGAGTGGTACAGCCCACTGGCCGCGCCGCTGTACAGGCGACCGCTGTCGTCCTGCGCCAGGCAGTTCAGGTCAACGCCATACAGGTCCGCATTGGACGAGGCTGGCTGCCAGGAATCGCCCCCGTCATCCGATAGATAGATGCCATCAAACGTCGCCAGATACAGTCGCTGGCCGTCGGCCAGCAAGGCGTTGGCCCACGGCAGGCCCAGTCCCTTGTTGGCTTGCTGCCAGGAGTGGCCGCCGTCCATGCTGCGGTAGATTCCGTCCCATGTGCCGGCATAGGCGATGTCATCGGCGAAGGCCAGGTCGAAGATGGCCGCCCATTCCAGAATGCCCTCGCCGAAGCGCTGCCAACTCTGGCCGGCGTCGGCACTGCGATACAACCCTCGCCCGCCCGTCCCCGCGAAGAGCGCGCCATGCGGGCCAAGAGCCAGAGCATCAACCCGCCCCTTCAGGCCGGAGTCGGCCTCCTCCCATGTGCTCCCGCCATCTGAAGTCCGCCACAGGGCGCGTCGCGTCCGGGCGAAGAGGTGGCCTTGCCCGTCGGCCAGGAGCGCTGAGACGTAGCCACCTGCCAGTGCGGAAATGGACTGCCAGGTCCTTCCGCCGTCGCGGCTCAGTGTGAGGCCTTGCCCGGCGGTGCCGGCGTATATCGTCCCACCATCTACCCAAAGGGACAAGACCGCCGACTCGCTGGCCTGTGCCAGGAAAGCCCAGCTCTCGCCCCAATCTGTGCTCACCCAGACCCGGCCGTCCGCCCGTCCGCAATAGAGCTGGCCCTGATCATCAGCCGCCAGCGCATAGATGACCTGGTCGGCCAATCTGTGCCGCCACGTCGCACCGCGGTCATCGGACAGCCACACGCCATCGAGCGACGCGACGATGATGCGTTCCGGATTGGCGGCGGGTATGTACAAGTCATACACGCCGCGGCCAGGCCCGACTGCGGCCCAGGTCAGACCACAATCCACGCTGCGATAGACGCCGACGTCGTCGTATGTCCCAGCATATACCAGGCACGAGTCGTGTGGAGCGATGGCTACAGATAAGACCGTTGCATGGGTAGGAATGTCTGTTTGGCCCACTGGCTGCCAGGCGGACCGCGGCGCAGACGCGCTGGTCGGTCGGACAGGCATTGCCAGCCACGCCAGCGCCAGCAACAGACAACAGGTTAAGCCAATTTTGAATCTTGTCACTTGTCACGCCACAAATGTTGTCCTACGGCTTAGCGGCAGGCGTCGCTGTCTGGCTCACCTCAGCCGTTGGCGGGATTGTCGTCGCCTCTGCCGTTGCTTCTGCCGTCGCTTCGGGCGAAGGCAGAGGTTCGGGCGTTGGAGGCGGCGTCTCTGCGCTGACCGGCGTCGCCGTTGCCTCCAACTGCTCGGCGGCGGAGAGCAGTTCGGATTCGACTGAAGCTGCGGACGTGGCCGGCGGGCTGATGAAATCCTCCCGCTTCTTATTGGCGAAGGCGTCGCCTACGTAGCCACTCAACCGCACGTGATAGGGCGATGTGGACGCCCGGGCGACGTAGTTGCCTTCTGCATCCTTTGCGCCGATGGTCACGGTGTACGTCGTGCTGGCACCCTCTAGCTCGGTCGTCAGGGTCAGCGTCGCCAGGGGTGTATCCATGCCATAGTCCGGCTTGGCTTCCTTTCCCAACGGCTCTTTCATCCGCAGGGATGTCGCCTGGTTCAGCAGGCTGTTGAATGCGCTGTCGTTGAACACCTCGTCCTCTGCCAGCCCAATCAGTGTCCATTTGTCGCCCTCACGCTTGAAATCGAACACGCCGTTGGCGTTCTCCAGTTTGAGCGAGACTGTGGCCGTCTGTGTGGCGGTGAAATAAAGGGTATCAATCCAGCTTCCCACCTGAGGGTTAACCTCCCAAGAGTTCAAATCAGCGGTCAGGTAGACCTCACCGTGGTCAGCGTCGCGGAAATGCGTCGCTCCGGCGGCAGCGGAACTCCCGACATACAGCTTACGATGGCTGCCATCCTTCATTTCAACGTCCAGCAATCGGTTGAAGTCATCGGCGGCCACCTGGAGACGGCGATGGCTGCCCTCTGTCCGAGCGACCAAGCGGTTCGTCTTCAGTTTGCCCAGTTTCTCCAACACGGGCGTCACCTTGTCAGCCTGGGCCGGGTAGTCGTCTATCTTGGGCAGCACCCAACCGTCGTCCTTCCTGGCGATGGTGACGGTGTTACCGTTCTTATCGCTGACGGTCAGCGACTTAACTTCGTCTGCTTTGAAATCCGACCACAGCGGCGCGCTGGCCGGCATAGCCGAAGACTTGGGCCACAGCAGGGCGATGCTCAGCGCCACCTGCCCAACCAGCAAAATGCTCAGGACAATGATGAGTTTCTTCATGATCGTTCTCTCCGTTCTGTCTTTTCTCGAGACCTGTCGGGTCCTTCAGGGCCGGGCAGGCCCAATCTCTTCTCTCGGCAGCAGGGCGATGGGTTGCTCGTTGCGGCGTCGCTCGCGCCAGATGACACCGATGGCGACCAGACCCAACAGGGCGACCACATAATTCGCGCCCTCCCACAGCGATTGTTGTTGCTGTGTCATCGGCTTCAGAATGTTGGCCGATGACCCGCGCGCGCGAATGGTCAGCAACTCCTCATCTTCTACCGACCAGTCAACGGCGTTCTGCACGAACTTGAGGCTGTTGAGGTAGCGGTCGCCGCTGACGTGGGCGGACAGATCAAACACGATGTCGTTGAGGAATTCCGCGCTGCCAACGACTATCAGCCGCGTGTTGGCTGGTGAACGTTCGATGGTGCCGACCGTCTCTTCCGGCTTTTCTGCCGGAGCCTCCCCATCACTGGCTGGCTGCTCGCTCAGCGGTGAAGGTTTCCCCTTGAAAAAGCTCTCAAAGCTGCCCTGCACCGACACGGCCAGTGGGTAGGACTTGCGTTCTGAGCCCAATGGGAAGCCTATTTGAGGGTACCGCTCGAGGTCTGGCGTGACATTGATGTCCGTAGTCGTCCATGAGTCAGGGCTGGAACGCAACAACACCGTCACCTGACGGTCTTTGTTCGCTTCTGCGTCGGTCTCGACCGGTGAGGCCCAGTTCAGCGTCACCGCCGGCAGGTTCGCCAGGATAGGACTGCCGCGGTCCATGCCATCCTGGCGTACATCCACAAAGAACGGGTAGTTAATGGCCTGGATTTCTCGCACCTGGAAACCGCCGACGCTGCGCGTCGTTTGAACGGGGAACGGTTCGTTTTGCAAATCGAGCACCATCTCGTCTTTGACCTGGATGCCATAGTGCGCCAGCATCTCTTTCATGCCGCCCGTGACAGCCTGTACGCCCAGTTGGCCGGTGAACTGGTCCGGATTTAGAACGTAGTTGCCGGCGGCCACGACCACCGATCCGCCGCGCATCAGGAATTGGTCAACGGCGTAGCGTTGCTTGTCGTCCATCATCTGCGGGGCGATGACCAACAGGACATCGGTGTCGGGCGGCACTTTGCCATCGGACAAGTTCATCGGCCGCACGGTGTAATCGCGCCGGAGCTGGGCAGCGACTTCGGTATATCGTTTGAAAGAAGGCTGAGTTTGGCCGAACATGTTCTGTGTGGGTATGTTGGGCGGCGTCCAAATGCCTACCACCTTGAGAAAGCCTGGCGCAGCCCGCTTGATGGCCGATTCAATTGACGTGCGCACCGAAGCCTCGCTGAAGTCACCGGAGGGGAAAAGCAACTGCTGTTTGCCGCCGGCTTGTAGAATCATGTGCAGATAGTAGGTCGTATCCGAGAACAGGCCGACCGGAATGGGCGTCATGCCATATTGCTGGGCGAGCGTCTGGCGGGTGACCGGGCTGTTGGGGTCGTCTGGGTTGACCATTTCGAACGAAAACTTGCCGATGCTCTTGCTCTCAATATCCTTCGCAACTTTCGTTATCGTCTCCGGTACGCCCCGGGCCCACTGCGGCAGAGTGTTGGGCGTGACGTAGAGGGTCAACCTGGCCGGTTCGGGCAGCGAAGCCAACACGTTGTCAATGCTCTGAAAGCCGTAGACCGTCTTCTTGATGGCGCGCGTCAGGTCGTACTCCAGATTGCGCAGCCGCACATCAAGGTCGCCGCCGGGATAGGGCTGAATCTCGATGAGGTCAACGAAATTGAGCGTCTCGAACTGGTCGCCGTAACGCACCAGCAGGTCGAAGTAGGCGTTGACCACCGACGCGCCGTAACGGTCGGCAGCTTGCAGGGGCGTCGGGTTGATGCCGTATGTCTGATTGGCCTCTACCTCTCTCTCCGGGTCCTGCAGGGGATCCACAATTTCGATCTGCACCCTGCCATTGGAGGCAATGCGGTATTCTTCCAGCATGTCGGTGATGCGCGGCACCAGCGGGGCCAGCAGGGGATGGGTCAGCTCGCTGAAATAGGCGCGGATGAGCAGCGGCTCCTGCAAGTTCTGCAGGATCTCTCGCGTGGCCGAGGACAGGCTATATTCCTGCCGGGCCGTCAGGTCGGCGCGGGCCATGGTCAGGGGAGCCAGCCACAAGTTGAAAAACACCAGGTTCAGGACAATCAGCCATGTCACCATGGTTACGGCGCGCCGGTAGGGCTGCGTGCGCACGCTGTGACTCCACCCCTTGCTGATCAACGAGACCACGTTGAGGGTCAGGAACAGCACGGTCAATGACAGGTAGTAGGCCAGGTCGCGGAGGTCAATGACGCCGCGCTCGATGCTCTCGAAGCGGCTGCCTGAGCCAATGGCGCGTAGCACGGCCGCCACGTTGTCGCTGGTGAAACCGGTGATGCTCGGCGAGCCGATGAGGTAGAAGAATCCGCCGATGAGGATGGTCAGGATCAGGGCTACGATCTGGTTGTCGGTCCGCGATGAGACGAACAGCCCGATTGCGATGTAGGCTGCGGCCAGCAGGATGGCTGCCAGATAGCCGCCGAGCACTGGGCCCCAATCCAGTTCGCCCATCAGGGCCACGCTGATGGGCAGGAACAGGGTCAGTGCCAGAGCAACGGTGACCAGGATCAGCGCGGCGACGAATTTGCCCAGGGCCAGGTATGCCGTCCTCGCCGGCAAAGTAAGCAGCACTTCCAGCGTGCCACTGCGCTGCTCTTCGCTCCACTGCCGCATGGTCAGGGCGGCGACCAGGAAGATAAGCAACACTGGCATCCGCCGGAACATGGGCCGCAGGTCGGCCACGCCCCGCGCGAAGAAGGCATCCACCCAGAAGAATGTGAACAGAGTGGCACCCAGAAAAACGCCTACAAAGATAAGCGCCATCGGCGAGCCAAAGTAACTGTCAAGCTCCTTGCGCACAATAGACCACATTTGTCTCATGATGTGAAAGGCTCCTCCCGTATACAAGCTGTTTTTCAGCTATTATGCCGCCGTTGCCAATTGATTGAACACCGATTCCAGCGTGCGCGTCTCACGGCGCAGCTCGCGCACGGGCCAGCCCTTCGTCTTGGCCAGCTCAAAGATGGCCGGGGAGAGGTCGCTACCATCTTTGCCGCGCGCGTAGAAGGCTGGATAACCATCCGGGGCACGCCGTGCCTCGACCAGTTCCACACCAGGCAGGCCGCCCAATGCTGCACGGACGCCATCCACGTCTTCCTGGAGCACCAACACCACGCCGGCGGTCGCCGCCAGGTCGGCTAAGCGGGCGTCGGCGCGGACTGTGCCGTTGATCAGGATGATCACACGGTCGCACAGCGCCTCGACTTCGGACAAAATGTGCGATGAAAACAGCACCGTGCTGTGCTGTGCCAGCCGTTTGATGAGATTGCGGATCTCGACGATTTGAGTGGGGTCGAGGCCGACGGTGGGCTCGTCCAGGATGAGCAATTTCGGCCGATGGATGATGGCCTGGGCCAGATTGACCCGCTGCCGATAGCCCTTACTCAGTTGGCCGATGGGCCGTGTCAGATGGTCCTCCAGCGCAGTGTCGTACACAGCCTCAGAGATGCGGGCCAGTTGCTCTGCGGGTGGGATGCCGCGCAGGTCAGCCATCATTTTGAGGTACGATTGAACCGATAATTCCGGATAAAGTGGTGCCGTCTCCGGCAAATAGCCAATGCGAGATTGGACTTCTCGGGTGTGTTCCAATACATCGAGCCCATCAACTTTCACTATTCCTTCATCCGGCTGCAAATAGCCGGTGAGGATTTTGATGGTGGTTGATTTGCCCGCGCCGTTCGGTCCCAGCAGTCCGACAATTTCGCCGGGTTCAACCCGGAACGAAACCCCTGCCAGAGCCTGAATAGGCCCGTATGCTTTGGTAAGTTCGACGATTTCAATCATGCCTCCCTCCTCTGGTGATAACGGATATATGTCCGCAAAGAAGCAACCCATTATACCAGTGTACAACTTTATCTTAAAATGAGATTAAAGGGAGGTTAAAGTTTTGCATCGCGTAGATTGCATATTCCACGAATTTTCCCTTACTTCTCCATAAAAATTCCACAATGCACTGATACAATAGAAAGTGAGCAGACCAATACTGGTGCTACAAACACTCTGAGTACAATGAGATTGTGAAAGGAGAGCAGATAATGAAAAATAAGTGGTTGAGATTGGGAAGTGTTGGTGTTCTGGTCGCCGTACTGGCGGCCGCTACGTTAAGCAGCGGCGCCTTCGCCGCCGCGCCAGCGGTGGGGCCGGCGCCCTGGTCTGAAAATGAACTGACACCGCCGGGGCCCGGTGCACAACAAGGTTGGTCGCATGGCCCGCTGGCTATGGGCGGACTGTTCGGGCCAGGCCCGCGAGGCGGTGAGCCCTGGGGGCCAGAGGGGGATGGGCCGCTCGGTTTCGGTGGTCTGTTCGGGCCAGGGGTACGCGGGCTGATGGGCTTGCGCGGAGAGGCCGATGATGTGATAGCAGCGGCTTTGGGCATGACCGTAGATGAACTGCGCGACGCGCTCAAGGATAAGACTCTCGCTGAAATCGCCAAGGAGAAGAACGTGCACATGGCCGACATCCAGGCTGCGGTGCAAAATGCCCGTGAGCAGGAGCTGCAAAAACTGGTTGAAGAGGGCAAACTGACCCAGAAACAGGCTGATCTGCTGACGGAGAAAATGGGGCGCTGGAATCTCGGCGACTTGGGAAGCAGGCTGCTGTTTGACGGCTTCGACAAGTTGCAGTCCTACGCTGAGCAGTTGCGCGCGACATTGGCCCAAACGCTGAACATGTCGGTGGACGAACTGGCTGCCGCCTTGAAGGAAAAGTCACTTTACGAGATCGCCAAGGCCCAGAACGTGCACGTTGCCGACATCCAGGAAGCCATGCGCAAGGCCCGGCAGGACGCGCTGCAAGAGTGGCTTCAGCAGGCAGTGGCCGATGGCCTCCTGACGCAAGAACAGGCGGATCTTATCGGCGCGCGCGCAGCCTTGAGACAGGGCAGGATGTGGCGTGAGTTCGGTGGCGGGGACTTCGGGCTTCGTGGCGAGATGAGGCCGTTCCGTCGAATGATGGACCGGCTACATGATCGCCCGTTTGAAGGCAGAGGCTGGCGCAACAGATGAGAGCAGGGGCGCAAGTTAATTGCGCCCCCTTTTGTCAAACCGTCATCGGACTCGACGGGCCAGGTTGAAGAGATGGAATTGCTCACGATGCACAGTGAGGTCCTTCGCTTCGCTACTGAGAAACTACTCTGTCCCGTCATTCTGAGCTCTCCCACGGCGCCTGGTCGCGCCGCTCATGTGGGAAGAAACACCGTCCTCTCCCGTCATGCTGAGCGAAGCGAAGCATCTCGCGCCGCCTGTGAAGCTGA
>DAOTYC010000051.1:0-10036 GCA_034435095.1 Anaerolineae bacterium
CGCGATCAGCACGCCCGAGACATACGCTCCCAGTCCCATGAAGCCGGCGTGTCCGATGGAAAACTGACCCAGATGCCCGTTGATAATGTTCAGGCTGACGGACATGATGATGGCGATACCGGTCCGTATCAGAACATCGTAGTAGTAAGAGTGGAGAGTCTGGTTGGAATAAAGCACCGGCACCACGATCAAAGGCGCGAGAATGAAGACCGCCCAGGCGCCCCAGAAGCCCAGCCCTCTGGCAGTGAAACCTAAGAGACTTCCCCTGCTGGCTCTCGCTTTCGTAGTCACACTCATGCTCAAAAAGTCCCCTTTACCTTTAACCACAGATTAGTCGAGGCTACATGTAGGCGTGGAGATCAAGCGCATCCACCGGTCGCCTATGCCCCTGGCGCGCCCACCATTTTGTCTAGACCTTCTCCAGCACCCCGATGCCGAACAGCCCCGTTGGGCGGAAGATCAACACCACGGCCAGAATGGAGAAAGCGATGGCATCTCGATACATGGATGGCAAAAAGGCTGCGGTTGCCGTCTCCACTGCACCCAAAATGAATCCACCGATCAACGCGCCGGGCACGCTGCCGATGCCACCGACCACCGCCGACACAAAGGCTTTAATACCGGGGATCATGCCCATGTAGGGGTCAATCATGGGATAGACCATGGCCCACATCACACCAGCCGCGCCCGCTTCTGCCGCGCCGATAGCGAAGGTGTAGACGATGATGCGGTTCAGGCTGATGCCCATGAGCTGGGTGGCTTCCTTGTCGTAAGAGCTGGCGCGCATCGCCTTGCCGATCATCGTGCGGCTGACGATGTAGCTCAAAATAATCATCAGGATGATCGAAGTGATCAGCGCAATGCCGACTTTGGTGGGGATGTAGACTCCTCCGATTTCGATTGACTCCGGTGGGACAATAAACGGGTAAGGGCGAAACTGTGGCCCGATGATCGGCGAGGCGCGTGAGCCGTGCTCCAGGAAAAGCGAGACGCCAATGGCCGTGATCATGGCCGATAGACGCGGCGCATTGCGCAGTGGGCGATACGCCACCCGTTCGATGCTCACGGCCAGAATGGCAGCGCCGATCATGGCGCCCACTACACAGATGATAAACGCTGTTACACCGGAAGCCAGCCCCAAGGAAGTAAAAATGAAAAACCCGATATAAGCGCCGATCATGAACACATCGGCGTGCGCAAAATTGATCAGTCGCAACACGCCGTATACCATCGTATAGCCCACCGCCAGAAGCGCGTACGCGCTCCCCAACTGGAGGGCATTGATGAGCTGCTGCCCAATCACTGTTTCCATACCAATCTCCCAATGCCAAGGATAGCGGGTAAGATACCCATGCAGTCAAGGCAGGCGGTTGACGAAAGCCAGACCGCCTGCCTGTATCTGTAAACTCGGTCCTTACCTTACCTCAAAGGCCAAACCATTCAAACTACTGCGTTTGGGCAGTCGGTTCGGCGGTTGGCTCTTCTACCGTTGGCTCCACGTACGTCATGAATTCCCAAGCATTATCGCCAGCCCGCATAATCGTCACCGACTTGATTCCGGTGCCGGTCTCATCCATACTAAAGTTTGGTGCTGTGACCAAAGTCGTTACGTTTTTCAGACCTGCCAGGGCATCACGAATGGCGTACTTATCCCATTTGCCCGCCGTCTCGACGGCCAGCTTGTAGAGATACACTGCATCATAGGACAGCGCAGCCGTGCTGGATGGGATGGCGCCGAATTTCTCTTCGTACTTCTTGCGGAATTCCTGGACGACCGGGCGCGGGTCTTCAGGCGAGTAGTGGGTGGTGATCATCATACCCTTGGCCGCTGGCCCGGCGATCTTGAAAAAGTCCTGAGAGTCCACACCGTCGCCGCCGACGTGCGGGATGTCCATGCCCAGTTCCTTCATCTGAACGCGGATAAGGGCGACCTCGCCATAGTAGTTGGGGGTGTTCAGGCAATCAGGTCCCATGGCCTTGATCTTGGTCAGTTGCGCCTTGAAATCGCGGTCGCCAGTCTGATAGCTCTCAACGGTGATGAGCGGCACGCCGAGTTTCTCCAATGTGGCAGCAATAACCTCTCCTTGGCCTTTAGAGCCATCATCACCCACATCCAACAACTGTGCCGGTTTCTTACAACCTAGACCTTTTACCATGAACTCCGCCTGTTTAGCCCCCTGGAAAGTGTCAGAGAAGCAGGCGCGGAACACCCAGTCGCCCTCAGCCGCCAGCGGGTTGGTTGACCACGGGGAGATCATAATCACTTCTTTGTCGTTGGCGATGGGCCCGCCGGCCATTGTCTCCGAGCTGGACATACCGCCGATGATGACATCAACGCCGTCGTTGATCAGCTTCTGGGTCATGCTGGCCGCCAGCTCGGGCTTCTTTTCATCGTCCTCCAACTGGATTGTGACCTGCTTGCCCAAGATGCCGCCGGCGGCGTTGATTTCGTCCACCGCCATTTCGACCGCATTCTTCTGCTCCTGGCCGTAAGCCGAGATGACGCCGGTCAGCGGGCACAGCACGCCCAGTTTGATGGTTTCGGGTTCAGCCGCATAGCTGGGCCCAATGAGGAACGTAAGCATGACCACAACAGTAAGCAAAACAGACCACTTTTTCATTTTCCAGACCTCCTGAAATGCATGGGTGGGCTCTTGGCCCACTGGCTCATAGGGACAACAAACCACAGAAAACGCCAACCGATCGGTAATAGCCGTTCCCAGGTTATGAAGTGTTTCACCACCTCCTTCCCTATAACTCAGCAGGCATGGCTCACCTGCCATGTGCCCAGGGCAGCCGGCCCTTAACGGGTTTCGACTTCGTTCGATAGCCCACCATGGGCCAGCCCGCACGTCAATGGGCAGTCTCTAGCACGTTATAGCCAGTCCACTATTGAAAACTAAATCTATATGAGAACCGCTTGAACATGTTTCAAGCCGAAAAAATGAGTCGCCATTTGGTGAGGAACGATGTATTTTGATTTTAGCACATTGTGTAAGGTTTGTCAATCGAGACGGAAGCCCCACCGCCTGGGCCCGGTTGCCAAGCTGTCAGAACTGTGCTATAATCGTCGTCAGAATGGCGGGCGTCTCTTTTTTTCGGGTCATGTCATGGAACGATGGTTCGCTTTTCAGCATGGCGGCCAATTCTGACCGCGGATGGCTACGGCCATCCAAAAGGAGAGAAAGTTGAGCGACTTACAAGACAAAAGGTCATTCAATGTTCAGTCCTTGACGCGGGCGGCGTCTATCTTGGACGTTTTCAGCCACAACAAGCAGGAGCTCTCCCTCAAGGAGCTGACCGATGCGACGCGCCTGAGCAAGAGCACCTGTTATCGCCTGTTGGCGACCCTGGAAGAGATAGGCTTCATCGAACGCACGCCAGACCGCAGCCGATACATGCTGGGGATGCGGCTGTTCGAGCTGGGTCTCATCGTGCAAAACCGGATGAACCTGAGGCGGCAGGCCCTGCCCTACCTGGTGGAGCTGGCCGAGACGACGGGCGAGACGGCCTTCTTAATCATCCGCGACCGGGATGAAGCGCTGTGTATTGAGCGCGTCGAAGGGACGTACCCGGTGCGGGTGCTGGCCCTGAACGTGGGCGGCCGCTTGCCGCTGCATCTGGGCGGCGCACAGCGTGCTCTGCTGGCCGAACTGCCGGACGAAGAGGTGCTCCGTATCGTGCGTGAAAAGGGGATGCCCAAGTTTACCGAATTATCGGTAACCGATCCCCAGGAGCTGTTGGTGGAGCTGGAGCGCACCCGGCAGCGAGGCTATGGCCGTAGCTGGGAGGACATCACGCCGGGCGTGGCCGCCGTGGGTGCCGTCGTGCGCGATTACACTGGCAAAGCCATCGCCGCGGTCAGCATCGCCGGCATTGTGCAGCGATTCAATACCGAGCGTTTTGACTTCCTCGTGCAAACGGTGCAACAGACCGCGTTGAAAATCTCGCGCCAGATGGGCTATAACCCAGACCGCGAAGATGTCGCTGGTTGAATGGCAGTTGTTATTTTCAGATTTGTAATGAAAGGAGCTCTATTCGAATGACTGCGATTGAGCAGGCCACACTTGACCGTCTGACTAACCGGGCGCACAAGCTCCGGCAGATGGTCCTGGATTTGACCCACCAGGGCCAGTGTGGGCATCCGGGCGGGTCGCTCTCCCTGGCGGAGATCATGAGCTGCATGTACTTTCATGTGCTCCGCATAGACCCTCAGAACCCACACTGGGAGGACCGCGACAGGTTGATCCTGTCCAAGGGCCATGCGGCGCCGATTTATTACGCGGCGCTGGCCGAGGTCGGGTTCTTCCCCAAAGAGACCCTGGCCACCTACGGCCAACTGGATTCCATTTTGCAGGGCCATCCCGATATGCACACACCGGGTGTGGACATGTCGTCGGGCTCTTTGGGTCAGGGGCTTTCGCCAGCGCTGGGGATTGCCCTCGGCGCCAAGCTCAGGGGCCGGTCGTTCCGCGTCTACGCCATCCTGGGCGATGGCGAGTGCCAGGAAGGACAGGTTTGGGAAGCGGCCATGGCCGCGCCACGCTTTGCGCTCGACAACCTGACGGTCATCGTTGACAAGAACCGTCTCCAGCTCACCGATTTCACCGACAGGGCCATGCCGGTTGACCCATTGGGCGCCAAGTGGCAGGCGTTCAACTGGCATGTCATTGAGATTGACGGGCACAGCGTGGCCCAGATTCTGTCGGCGATAGCCGAGGCCCAACAGACCAGAGGCCGCCCGACGGCCATCATCGCCCACACGACCAAAGGCAAGGGTGTATCTTTCATGGAGGATCAGGCCATCTGGCACGCCAAACCGCCCAACGACGCCGAGTATCAGCAGGCAATAGAAGAAATCTTGCTGGCTTGCAAAGGAGAACTCTCATGACGGAGATGGTTGCTGCACGGGTCGCCTTCGGCGAGACCCTGGTCGAATTGGGGCGACAGAATGACAACATCGTGGTGTTGGATGCCGACCTGGCGCCGTCTTCGCGCGTTGATATGTTCCAGCAGGCTTTCCCTGAACGGTTTTTCCAGATAGGCATTGCCGAACAAAACATGATTGGCATGGCTGCCGGCCTGTCAACGCTGGGCTTTATCCCGGTGACGGCCACGTTTGCCTGCTTTGCCAGCACCCGGGTGCTGGACCAGATCCGTGTGGTGGTGGCGCAGCCGCGGCTGAACGTCAAGATGGCCGGGGCGTACATCGGCATCCTGGCCGGCAAGACGGGCAAGACGCACCAGGCCATCGAAGACATCTCCGCGCTGCGCGGGTTGCCGAACATCGTCATCCTCAGCCCGGCAGATGCCAATGAGATGCGCGCCGCGGTGCGGGCCATGATCGAGTATGATGGGCCGGTCTATCTGCGCGTGGGCCGTGACCCGTGGCCGGTGTTCATGCCCGAAAACCAGTTTGTGATTGGCAAGTCCACCGTGCTGTGCGAAGGTTCGGATGTGACCATCATCAGCACGAGCATCATGACCGCCCAGGCTTTGCTGGCTTCGCAGAAGCTGGCGGACGAGGGCATTTCGGCTCATATCGTGAATGTCTCCACCATCAAGCCAATTGATGTGGAGGGCATCGTCGCGGCTGCGGAAAAAACGGGCCTGGTGGTTACTGCTGAAGACCACAACATCTGTGGCGGCCTGGGTGCGGCAGTCGCCGAAGTGCTCGGTGAGCATCGTCCCACCCTGATGCGTCGGGTCGGCATCCGCGATACATTTGCCGAGACGGCCGGCAACCCCGAGCTGCTGGGCAAATACGGCCTGACGCCCGATGACATCGTGCGAGCGGCGAAAGAGTTGCTGGACACGAAGCGCCGCTGAGTGCGCTTATAATCACACGCACAGAGATTCATTTCAATTACGCTCAATAAGGGGGAGAGACATGATCATCGCTTTGCATGGGGAGACCATTACCAACTGCAATTTGCTCACTCATATTCAGGTCTGCAAGGACACGGGCTACGATGCAGTCGAGATCGCCCACGTGCATATCGAACGCTATCTGGAGCGCGGCCTGACGCTGGACTATCTGATCGAACAGCTCGATGGCTTTCCGGTCATTGCGATGGGCTATGTGCCCGACATCGAACGGCAGGAGCCAAACGAATACGCCGCGCTGATGGAAGAGACGGAGAGAAAGTGCATCATCGCCCACAAATTGGGCTGTCCGAACATCCAGCTTCTGACCGGACCGCACCAGGAGACCGGCTACAAGGGCCTGGCCGGGCGGCCGTGGCCGGAAATGCGCGACCTGACGGCCAAGAACCTCAGGGCCATTGGCGAGCTCGGCGCCAGGTATGGCGTGCGTTTCTACCTGGAGCCGATCAGTTGGGCGCCCTTGCACTCATTGCAGCAGGGCCTGGAGGTCCTCGACGCCGCCGGACAGGACAACATCGGCCTCGTCATTGACTTCTGGCATATCTGGATTACCGGCAGCACGCCGGACCACATCGCCAAACTGGACAAGAACGTCATCAACGGCGTTCACTTCTGCGATTCGCTGCCGACTAACGGACAACCGATCAGCCACAAGCAACGTGAGGTCTGGCCCGGCGGCGGGCACATTCCCCTCAAGGAGTGGGTGGACGCCGTGCTGGCGACCGGCTACGACGGCTGGTGGTCGCCCGAACTCCACAGCCCCAAGCATTGGGAATTGGACCTGTGGCAGACGGCCTACAATCTGCGTGAACTGCTGCGCTATATGCTGATCTAGGTCTTCAGCGCGAGAGGGTCAGCCAGTCCACCGCGGCAGCCAGCGGGCGCGTATCGTCCACGCCATCCAGCACGGAGGCGGGCGGGGTGGCGTGGGCGAAGCTCAGCGTGAGGACGTTCAAACCGGGGCGCAGGTCACTCTCGGGCAAAATTGTCTCAACGGTCTGCCAGCCTTCGGTCAGGGAGAATGTCCCCGCCAGCGGCTGGCCGTTGAGCCGTAACGTCAATATCTGCGGCGCTGCGCCCGGATAGGCGAACGGCGCAATTTGCATGGACAGGCGACGATTACCCCCGCCGCGAACCGGCAAGAAGACCTGCGCTTCGTCGCCCACGGCCCAGTTGGCGGTCGCCGCAAAGACCTCCTCGTCGTCGTCCCAGCCCTCGCCCCGATAGGGCGCCGCCTGCCATTGGCCGAAATCCACCCGTAGTACATCGGGTATTGGCGGCTGCATGACCCGGTAGACGCTGACGCCGTCTCCCACGGCCACCGGTTCGGCGGCCAGGGGCATCACCTCGCGGGCCAGGTCCAGCGCGTCCGCCGTGGTGTCAATCTCCGGGTAGCGCAACGGCACCGGATCGTGCACGACCAGGTAACGCACATCGTAGAGCGCCATCAGCTCGCCAGCCTGTTCGCGCGCGCGGGTCAGGGTCTCCTCATCGACCGGATTGTACAGCTCGACGGCGGTCAACGCGCGGAACAAAGGAATGCGCAGATAGTAGTCGAATTTGAACTGTGGGGCGCGCGACGTGTTGCCGGTGAGCAGCCGCTTGTGGTGATACGCCTGATAGTACTGCACCTGTGTCCGCTCCGAACCTTTTGTCCCGAAACTATCACGCCAGCCGAAGGGGATGGTCATGATGGCGAAATCGTCCGTTTCCGCGGCGATGGCCTGATACGGCCGTGGAATGCGCGCATCGGTCAGGGGCAACGGCACCGCCAGTTGGTCAAAGAGCACCACGGCGAGCAACAGGCCACCAGCGCCCGCCACCGCTGTTTTCTGCCACGCTGACATCCGGGCCCTGGCGGGGGAAGTCGCGCGCGGATGCCGGCGGCCGCTCAGCGCCCTAAGCAAGGCGAACGCGCCATAGCCGACCAGCATGGCCAGGGCCAGGCCCAGAATCACGCTGAAGCGGTTGGGCACACGGTTGGCCTTGAGGAACGGGATGTAGTGCAGCAGGGCAAAGGGCAGTGGGAAGGTCACATCTTGTGGGATGCCCTGCTCACGCAGCAGGTTGTCCAGCGGGAAGAGAAACTGTCCTCTGATCTGCAACAGAGGGCCCAAGGTGAAGATGGCGAAAATCACCGCGCCCCAGACCCAGACCCTGGCCCGCCGCCACGCGCTCAACGCGCCGATGGCGGCCAACAGCAGGATGCCGAACCCCAGGAAGACAGTGTTCACGTCCTGGAACATGGTCTTGCCTTCGACCACAGCCCGCAGGTGCGCCGGCCAGTCCTTCACCCCAAATAGGGGATGCAGCGCGGTCGGCGTGAACCAGCCGACTACATCGGCGGACAGTCGCGCGCCGTGCCCCCAGCCCGACAGTTCGAACTCGCCGCGGCCGAAGGCCTGTACCATGGCGGCCAGCACCGGCGACCACAGGATCAACGCGGTCAGACCCATTGCCGCCAGCCGCAGGAGAGGCGTGCCTTCTTTCAGACACCGGGTAAACGCTAGAGCCATCTTGACCTTTTGAACTCCTCCACGGCGTGTGGGCACGCCGCTCACTGGGGGAGAAACGCCGCCGGGTGTCCTTGCGAGGAGCCCGCAGGGCGACGAAGCAATCTCAAGCCCCAACCCGGAGATTGCTTCGCTGCGCTCGCCATGACCGGATAGTTTCTTAGTAGCGGGGCGCAGCACTTCGAACGCGCTCAGCAACGCGGTCAGGAACAGCCAGAACACGCCGAAGAAAGGTTCGGCCAGCAGAATGAGCGTCGTCCACAGGCCAGCCAGGATGGGGTTGCGCCAACCGGGCTCACGCCATGTCTTGAGCAGGAACAGGGCATAGAAGGGAAACCACTGCGCGGTCAGCACGTTGTAGTGTCCCAGCGCGGCGTAGACCATCCGCGCTGCAGCGAAGGCATAGGCCGCCCCGGCGACGAACGCGGCTGCCTGCAACGGCAGGCGGAGGCTGGCGCCCTTCGTTCGCATCCTCACCTCGGCGGCCAACAGATAGCCGGCCAACAGGTAGCCGCCGTAGCCGCTCATGATGTACGTGAACAAGATGACCAGGTTCGAGGCCAGCGGCAATGGCAGCGCCAACTGAAGCGGCAGGCCAAGCATCCCATTGAACAGGTTGAGCGTATACGATACCAGGTCAATGCCCAGTGGATAGAAAATGTAGTCGGTATGCAGCGGCGTCTGTCCCAAATCGAGCAGGCTGAACTTGAACCACCACAGGTTCCAGACAAAAGTATACTCATCAAAGGCCCACACCGCGCTGCCGATGGCGTGTGTGGCGAGATGCGCCGCCAGCGGCCAGGTCAAAGCCAGCGCCAGCAGGGTGTAAAGGACGAGAACGAGGATAGGCAAGTTATACCACTTTCGACCTGAGTTCATTGTTTAGATTCAGGATCGCTCAGAGTCATCGTGAGAATACTCGTACACAATCCTCATGGGCAGTCCTCCGTTGTCTCGTAAGCTGTTGGCACTTCCAGCAAGGCGGGTTGGCTCGGTACCAGGCCTAATTGCACGATTTGAGGGGGCGTGCTCGACTTCGGATTATCAGGGTCATAGACGGTTCGTGTCATTGGCCGAATGCGAAGAGTACCCTGACAGGCCTGTCGGATGCGTTCCCGAGCCAATTTGACATACTCGGGCATCAGTTCAGCTCCAATGACCTTTCTCTCGTGCATCAGCGCAGCGATAGCCGTCGATCCTGCACCCATGAATGGATCGAGCACCCAATCGCCCTCATTGGTCATGGACAGAACGAGGCGTTCGATCAGCTCCACAGGAAATTGACACGGGTGAGCGGTCTTTTCCACATGATTCGCCTTCACGTTCGGGATTTCCCAGACGTCAGAAGGGTTTTTGCCCAAGGGGTTGCCCGAGAGCTGGCCTCTCTTAGGGCCCTTGAAGTATTTTTTTTGTGGATACTTCTGTGGGACGCGCACCGCGTCCAGGTTGAAAGTGTAATCGTTTGTTTTGGTGAACCAAAGAATTACCTCGTAGCGGCCAGAAAAACGCTTGGAGGCGTGCAATCCATGCCCAAAGTGCCAGATAATTCGATTGCGCAGATGCAGTCCCAGCGACGCAAAAATGGGATAAAGAACTACATCAAGAGGGATTATCTCACTATTGTCCACGTAATTGCC
>DAOTYC010000052.1:0-41583 GCA_034435095.1 Anaerolineae bacterium
GGTAAGGGTTGGAGAGGGGGTGACCGGCGAGATGCTTTGGCAAGTGGCGAAGACGCCGCCAGGTGACGTTGAGTTCTGGGTACAGTGGCTGGATGCCAATGGCATTGTCCGGAAGCAGAGCTCACTTCCGTCCGCTGCTCATCGTTATCCATTTTCACACTGGAAAGCAGGCGCGCTTGTCCGCGATTGGCTTGCTGTCAATGCACCGGCTGAGCTGCGGGGCGGACGGTACATCTTGCGCCTCGGCCTGTCGGCCGCGGATGGCCGCCTGCTTGGATTGCGACACGGATGGCTGCCGCTGTCTGCGGGCGAGTGGTTTCCGCTGGCGGAAATTGAAGTGCTGGAGCGTCCACGCCAGTTCAGTGCGCCGACGTTCAGTTTCCCGGTGGGTCGGCGATTTGCTGACTGCATCGAGCTGGTGGGCTATGACCTCGACCCGCTGCGCCTGGAGCCGGATGTCTCTTTATCTCTGACGCTGTACTGGAAAGCCCTGCGGACTATGGAAACGTCGTATACCGTGTTTGTCCACCTGGTTGACCCGCAGGGCCAGATTCGCGCGCAGCGGGATAGCGTTCCCGCCGGAGGGACGTTACCGACTACCGGTTGGTTAGATGGGGAAATCATAACAGACCGATATGAACTCCAGATAGGCAACGATTGGCCGCCGGGCGAATATTCCCTGCTGGTGGGCCTGTACGATGCTTCGAGCGGGGTGCGTCTAACCGTGCTGCCGGGCCAGGGTGACCACGTCCGCTTGACCAGTCTGGAATACGCGGTTACGGGTTCTCCGTGACCGTGTGAGGTGCTGAATGTTGGGCAGGTTTGGCAAGAGGATAACCGGGGTGGGCGGCCACTGTCTTATCACATTGTGGTTGATCACGCTGATAGGCTTTGTGCTGAGGGCATATCGCCTGGGCTTCCGGCCGCTATGGGATGACGAAGCCTTCTCCGCGCTGATTATCGCCAGTGACATCCGTCACGTGGCGATAGCCACTCTCAGGGACACTTTCCCGCCACTCTATTACTACGTACTGAGCCTGTGCATGATGTTCATGGGAAGGTCTGAATTCGCCGTGCGCTACGCCTCGCTGATAGCCGGCGTGCTGTCAATTCCACTGACCTATCATGTGGGCAAGCAACTGTTTGACCGTCGAGCCGGGTTGGCGGCGGCGTTGGTCATGGCCTTTTCGCCTTTCATGGTGTATTTTGCCCAAGAGTCGCGCGCCTATAGCTGGATGGTGTTCACTTCATTGCTCTCTGTGTATGCTTCTGTGAGAATTCTGCGTTGCGGTGTTCAGGTCAACGCCTGGATGTGGATTGCTTTTGTGTGTGCTTCGGCGGCCATGTTGTACACCCATTTTCTGAGCGTGTGGGTGCTGGTCGTGGAAGGCGTTTTTCTTCTGTTCTATTGGTGGAAGCTGCGGCGAGGATTGCGGCGTTTTGTCCTGGCCGGCCTGGGTGTCGCGTTGCTGTTTTCACCGTGGGCCCTGCTGCTGCTCGGCGTGTGGGGTGATGTCAAAAGCTTCGCTGGGGCGCGTCAAATCGGCGGCGTCCAGACCGACGCGCCGATAGCTTCCCTGTTGTGGATATGGCAGGAGGGGCTTTCCAGCCGCGGCAGCCTGTCATTAGCCGAGACTTTCAAGCAGGCATGGGTCTCTTTCACCGTTGGTGATTTCATCCCAACGGGTTGGGGCATACCGCTGGCTTCAACGGTGTCGCTTGTGGCTTTGGCGGGCCTAGTTCTGTTTGCATCACGACGTGGAGCCAGAAGAAACGCGCCTTCGTCTGGTGAGGAAGCCGGCCGTTTCCCGTTTCCCATCCTATTCGTGCTGTTGTATGCGCTGTTGCCGATTGTGCTCTCGTTCTTGACCGCGTTTCCCACCAGCCGGCCACATTGGGCCAAATACTTCATGATGGCCTTGCCGGCTTACGTCCTGCTCATCGGCCTCGGTGTGTCGGAATTGTGGGGTCAGCGCAGGTACATAGGCGTCCTGGCTGGCGCAATCGTGCTCGGCGCCAGCTCTGTCAGCCTCTATAACTATCTTGAGAATCCGGCGTATGCCCGTTCCGATATTCGGCCGGGCATTGCCTACCTGGAGGCGTTCTCAGCCCCTAACGATGCGTTGTTGGCCAACCCGCCGGTCAGCTCGCCGACCTTCTGGTATTACTATCGCGGCAATCTGCCCCATTATACCCCTGAGCAGGCTGATGAAGCATTGCTCACTGAGGTCGCGGCGAAACACGCTGGCCTGTGGGTGGTGCAAAACCTGCCCGTCCCTTTTGACCCCGATGAACGTATCGAAAAATGGCTCACATACCATACTTACCGGACTTTTACCGAATGGACCGGGCAGTTGGTGGTGCGCTACTACTCCATGCCTTCGGCAACTGGGCCTGTTCTGGCGCACACCTTTGACGCGCCGATAGAGTTTGACAATGGTATGGCGCTGAGGTCGTATCGAGTTCAGGTTCAGGCGGCCGGATGTGCACAGATTGTGCAGCTCGAATTCGTGTGGCAGGCGACGCGCGAAATTGCGGAGGATTTCATGGTCAGCGTGCGAGCCGTAGATGAGACGGGGCAGGTGTGGGGACAGACGAACAGTGCCCCCTTGGGCAATTTCCGCCCGACCTCGGGCTGGCGGCCGGGGGAGACTGTCGCCGACCATTTGGGCTTGCTGCTCTGGCCTGGCACGCCGCCGGGCCAATACACGATACAGATGTGGTTGTATCGCGAGGCAGACGGAAGCGTCGTCGCTGTTCCGCCTGGCGTAGATCGGCAGGCAGGCGGTAAGCTGAATTTGGGCGATATTCTCGTTGGCCCGCCTGCATACGCACCCCTTCCGGCTGTATTGGGGATGAGCGGCGAGAGCGGCTACGAATTTTCGGGAATGCTCCTTTTAGGGTATCGGTTGCTCACGGAGAACCTCAGATCAGGCGACACGCTGGATGTCCAGTTGTTCTGGCAATGTGTGCAGCCTGTTCTATCCCAATACACAGTCTCATTGTGGTTGGAAGATGACTCAGGTCGGGTTTGGAACGAGATGAACGGCCTGGTGGGCCGCCGTTTTCCGACCAATCAATGGACACCTGGACAAATTGTGCGCGACGTTTATCGTTTTGCCCTGGCTTCCGATTTGCCTGCTGGTGCTTACACGGTCAGATTGCGCCTGGGGGATGGGCAGTCCCGTTTCTCCGCGCCTACGGACCTGACTAAACTTTACATAAATGAAAGGCCGAAAAGATTCGAGGTGCCGCTTATCGCACATCCGCAAAAGGTCAACCTGTCGAATCGCATCGAGCTGCTGGGGTATGACTTGCCTTCCACCTGCGTCTCGCCCGGGCAGCCCCTGTCTGTGACCCTCTATTGGCGTGCTTTGTCGCCGATGGAGACTTCTTACACTGTTTTCAATCATCTGGTTGGCCCGACGGGCGATATGGTAGGACAGTGGGACAGCCCGCCATTGGAAGGGACGTTGCCGACAACGGCATGGGTGGTCGGCGAGATCATCGAGGACCCATATCGAATTCCAATACGGGCCAATGCGCCGACCGGGGTGTATCGCCTGTTGGTAGGCATGTACGATCCCATTACAGGGCAACGCCTGTCGCTGGTGGATGATCCTGGGAAGGACTTTGTTGAATTAGGAAGTCGTATCGAGACTTGTTTCTGACTGGAATAGAATCGCTTGCATTTCTGGAGCGGATTGAACGGATGACACTGCTGTGGGACGAGAGTTGATCCGTTCAATCCGTTCCCCGAATCGGTTAACAGCCCGCACTGCCAGCGCGAGATGCTTCGCTGCGCTCAGCATGACGCGGTTGAGGCTTCTGCTAACTCGCCTAAAATTCTGGATGCGCCCCCGCTTACGGATGCATCCGAAATTTTAGGAAAGGGCTTCGGCTCAAAATGACGGTCAGCCGCAGGTCGGGTATGGAAACCCGACCTACTCAGTTGAGGCGCGTCAGCGGCGTGGGGGAGCGCTGTCAACGGATTATTGGAGCGGATTGAACGGATTGACCCTCGTCGCACAGCAGCCCTCATCCGTTCAATCCGTTCCGGACAATCCGTTGACAGCTCGCATCGTACAGCGCGAGATGCTTCGCTGCGCTCAGCATGACGGGAGTAGCGTAGCCCCTTGCGGCGTCTGAACGGGCACAAGGCCCTAAACTACACTCGCCTGAAATTCTGGATGCACCCCCCCTCTTACCTGAACTAGCGCAATGGCGCGACTTGTGCTATAATACGCTCTGGAGAAAGGAGAGGTGTGAAAATTGAATATCAGCAAAGAAAGAACCAACGATTGTCAGCTCAAGCTAGTAGTTGAGGTAGAACAGGCTCGCGTAGAACAGTACTTGCGGCGGGCGGGCCGCCGTTTGGCCGAAAAGGTCAATATTCCCGGTTTCCGCAAGGGCAAAGCGCCCTATGATGTGGTTGTCCGCGTGTTAGGGAAGGGCGCCGTTTACGAAGAGGCCCTGGATGAATTGGTGCCAGAAGTGTTTTCTGAGGCTTTGAAGCAGGAAGGGATTGAGCCCTACGCTCAAGCCCACCTTGACAATGTTTCTCTAGAGCCGATGGTTCTGACTTTCCTGGTCCCCTTATCACCCGAAATTGACCTGAAAGACTACAGGAACATCCGCGTTGAAACCGAGGAAATAACCGTCAGTGAGGAAGACATTGACAAAGTGCTCGAGCAATTGCGCCAGGAGAACGCAGGATGGCAGCCTGTAAACCGGCCGGTGATGGCCGGGGATATGGCCGTTGTCCATTTGAAGGTCGCCATTGGCTCGGAGTCGCTGGATGACGATGACCGGGCCTTTGTGGTCGAGCCAGAGCAGGTGATGCCCATACCTGGTTTCATGGCAGCCTTGGTAGGCATGGAAGCTGGTCAGACCAAATCATTCGAGCTTACGTACCCGGCCGATTGGGAAAAGGAAGCCTTGAGGGGGCAAACGGCTCAAATTGAGGTGACGCTGAAGGAAGTCCAGGAGAAAGTGCTGCCAGAGCTGAACGACGAATTCGCTCTCCTGGTGGGTGATTATGATTCGTTGTCTGACCTGCGTGAGGCCATCAGACGCAAGCTGGCGCAAGAAGCGGAGAATATGATGGCCCGCAAAGTCCAGAACCAGGCGCTGAAAGAACTGGTTGAAAGATCTGAAATAACTTTCCCTCTTGTTCTGGTGGAAGAACAACTCGACCGGATGGCGAGAGACCATGATACCATTATCCGAAGCCACGAGGGCATGAGCCTGGAAGATTACCTGAAGATGAACGGTCAGGATATGGATTGGTGGCGGGCTCACCTGATGCCTCAGGCTGAGGAACAGGTCAAGCAGTCACTGGCCCTCGACAAGTTGGCAGAATTGGAACGGTTGACCGTGACCGATGAAGAGAGGGAGCAGGAAGAACAGCGGCTGTTGGACCTCTTCCGAGATGACCCGGAGACCATCCAGCAGTTTCTGGTGACTCCACAGGGCCAGGATCTGGTGACGCGACAGGTTATCAGCCGCAAAGCCATGGATCGCCTGGTCGAAATCGCTACAGGCAAAGCTCCTGAGTTGGAAGAACCACAGAGCGGTGGACAGGCGACTCAGAGCTCGCTTGAAACTGGTGAGAGTCTAACGCCGCCGGCGGATAACCCATCCACGACAGAAGTTGTCGAAGTCGCTGACGGTGAATCTGTCTAGGGTGAGTTCAGTTGTACCCTATTTGTCTTTGAGGAGGTATGCTTATAAATGCAAGCCTTAATTCCTATGGTAATTGAGAGCACCGGACGCGGGGAGCGCGCTTACGATATCTACTCTCTCTTGCTGAAAGAGCGGATTATTTTCCTGGGCACCCCCGTCAACGACCAGGTGGCCAATCTGATCGTCGCCCAGTTGCTCTTCCTCGACCGGGAAGACCCCGAGAGGGAAATATCCCTGTACATCAACTCGCCAGGTGGGGAAATATATCCAGGCCTGGCCATTTACGATACCATGCAACTGGTGAGAGCGCCGGTTTCGACCATCGCGGTGGGTTGGACGGCCAGCATGGGTACCGTGCTGCTGGCAGCGGGACGTAAAGGGAGACGCTATGCCTTGCCGAACGCTACCATTCACATGCATCCGGCAGGTGGCGGTGCGCGCGGGTATGCTCCGGATGTTGAAATCCAGGCCAGAGAGTTGCTTCGTATGCAAGCTCTGTTGAAAGAAATTCTGGCCAAACACACTGGTCAAAGTGTGGAAAGGATTTCGAAGGATTTCGACCGCGACTACTTCATGGATGCTAAAGCGGCGGTCGAGTATGGAATTGTTGACGAAGTTCTGGGTGCGGATGAAAGCAAGGAGAAGGCTGAAGAAAGCGGCGCCAAAGCGCAGGCCCAAGGGAGTGGATAACGATGACCAGCCGCGGTATACGTCGGGGAAGCACGCAGCGTTGTTCGTTTTGTAGCCGAAGCCAGGACCAGGTCAATCGCCTGATTGCCGGGCCGGATGGTGTGTTCATCTGCGATGAATGCGTTGACCTGTGCAAAGAGATCCTGAGAGAGGAAGAGCCACCGGTTGATTCGCGCGCCATGTTCGGTGAGACGACTCTTTCCCCTCAAGAGATCTACGAACGCCTGAATCAGTATGTCATCGGCCAAGATAGGGCGAAGAAGGTCCTGTCAGTTGCCGTTTACAATCATTACAAGCGTATCAGCTCTGAAATGAGAAAAGATGATGTGGAGCTGCAGAAAAGCAACATCCTGCTGATCGGTCCAACCGGTTGCGGCAAGACATTATTGGCTCAGACACTGGCTCGTATCCTGGATGTGCCGTTCTGTATCGCCGATGCGACTGCTCTGACTGAAGCTGGCTATGTGGGCGAGGATGTTGAGAATATCTTGTTGCGCCTCATCCAGGCAGCAGATTACGACATCTCGCGCGCGGAGAAGGGCATTATCTATGTCGACGAGATTGACAAGACGGCGAGGAAGAGCGGCGATAATCCGTCGATCACGCGGGACGTATCAGGCGAAGGGGTGCAACAGGCTCTGCTCAAGATCTTGGAGGGCACAATCGCAAATGTGCCGCCTCAGGGAGGTCGGAAGCACCCTCATCAAGACTTCATTCAGATTGATACGTCGCATATTCTGTTCATTTGCGGCGGGGCGTTCGATGACCTGGATCAGATCATCGCCAATCGTGTTGGCGCCAAAGGGCGCGTTGGTTTCTCACGTGATCAAGAAGAACGACGGGCCAGAGACCTGTCGCCCGCCGAACTGTTGCAACTTGTCACCCCTGACGACTTGCTAGAGTATGGCATGATCCCCGAATTCGTCGGACGGTTGCCGATCACGGTGAGCGTTGATCCTCTGGATCAGCAGACTTTGGTGCGTATTTTGACCGAACCGCGCAATGCCCTGGTCAAGCAGTACCAATATTTGTTCGCTATGGACAACGTCGAACTGGTCTTCACCGAGGATGCCTTGCAGGTCGCGGCCGCCGAAGCGATGCGACATAAAACCGGCGCACGCGGCTTGCGAACGATCATCGAAGAAGTGCTGCTCGATGTCATGTACGAAATCCCATCGCGCAAGGACATACGCAAGTGCGTGATTAGCGCGGACACGATTCTCCGCAAATCGGCGCCTCTGTTGTTGACTTATCCGGAAAAAGCGGCCAAGACCCCCGACAATCTGGAAGAGACCGCTTAGACCTGTCTTGCGGAAGGGGGTAAAAGGCGCGCCTGCTTGGGCGGCAACGCAGACTTATTGAGAGGCGGGCAGGATGCCCGCCTCTCGCTTTGACTGGAGTCAGGTTAAGGGACGGTCGCAGTCCGTTTTCAAGCGAAGAGGTCTTTCTTGCGGTGTTGGTTTGCCCGTGGCGCGGGGTAAGCCTGAATGAAATAGTCCCACTTGCTTGGGCCGCTGATCCGCCTTTGGAAGATTCGGCCCAGCCAGCCTTGGGCGTGAGCCGCGCCGCCCTGGCTGCGATGACAGATGCCGGCCTGCGCTTTTAGCTCAAGGTAACGACGGACATCAATTTCAACGTCAATTTCTTTGTCTGGAACCCCCAGACGGGTCAAGTCAATGTCCCCGTTCCTGCCCCAGCGATGGGGATCTTTGAACGTCAACCGTGCCAGGAGCACAGTCTTGTTGACCCTTGACTTGGGCACGGCGGTGTAGTACAAGAAGTCGGGTTGGTAGGGTGGCCATTCAAGCTCCGAAAACTTCGCCGGGTCGCCCGCCTGTCGAAATGCTTCTGTGGTCAGCTCCCAAGTTCTGATATGGTCGGGGTGAAAATAGACGCCGGTAGAGTCATGGGTGATGACCACTTGCGGTCTGAGCGCACGGATGGCGCCGCACAGTTGCCGGATAACCTTGTCTCTATCCGCCTGCAGGAGACAGGCAGGGTTTTGGTTGTCCGGCGAGCCTGACATGCCAGAATCGCGGTATCCCAGCGTGTGCAGGGCGGTTGCACCGAGGATTTGCACGGCGCATTGCAGCTCCCGGTTGCGCAGTTCTTGCAGAGTCTGCACGCCAGCCGGGAGTGAGGTCAACAGGTCGCCGGCTGCGCCATCGGTCACGGTCAGTACGTGGACTTCTACGCCTTCGTCAGCGTAACGGGCCAGTGTGGCGCCAGGCCCGAATGATTCGTCGTCAGGATGGGCGAATACTCCCAGCAGCCTCCGCGACGATTTGTTCACCTCTTTGAACCACAGAGATTGAATCCCCAGTGAGCTCAGGTCGGTCATACTTGTGCGTCTCTCGATATGATAGGTTACTGATGTCGATGCAGCACTGAATTGCGATCTCAAGATTACGTTCCACGATGTCGTGCAAGTAAGCGTCCTGCTCAAATTCGGACCAGGTTTGTATCCCTTGCTCAGTAGCCAAAGTGTACCATACTTCGGTTCGTTATGCAATCGTGGTGGTACGGGCGCAGCCAAAATTTCTGGGAGGCATACCTGTGTCATGGGGTGCATCCGAAGTTTAAGGAGGCATACGCATACGGCGTCTTCTATAGCCACCGAATCGGGTTGGCCATCATGCTGAGCCGAAGGCGAAGCATCCCGTTGTACACCGTGAAATGAGATGCTTCGCTGACCCTTCACTTCGTTCAGGGCTTTGGCTCAGCATGACGTGGTTGAGTCTTCTGCTAACTCGCCTAAAATCCCTGACGCACCCCTCGATGCGTGACGTGGACAGAAGCGAGAAACTGTTGTACAATGTAGACGGTTCGTGTCAAGCTGGTGCAAGAGCTAATGGAGACAACACATGGACACGTTCACCTTTGATTCAGAGCTTGTGCCTGAAAACTACGTCCCGAAGCAAGACCTGCTAAAATCTTTGGACAGACTAGAAGCTCTGGTCGCTTTGGCCTGTCAGGGTCAGGCTCAGCGGAGGGATGAAATGTACGAACTCCTGCACGGAATTCGTCTTGAAGCCCAACAACTCATCCGCGACCAGATACAATTGACCATGCTGTACAAAACTGGCAGGGAATTAGCTTCCATACTGGACCTGGAGGAGTTGCTTACCTCTCTCTTGGACCGGGCGATACATCTATTGCAAGCCGAAAGAGGGCTGCTTATTCTGCACAAAGACAATGAAGACGGGTTTGAAGTTGTCCTGGCGCGAGGTATTGACACATCTGAAATTGAACAAACTGGCGAAGCTCACAGCCAAACCACAAGCCGGCAACTGATTCAGCATGTTCTCCAGAGTCGCCGTCCATTGATCACGACCAACGCCCAAGGTGACTCTAGGTTTTCCAGCAGCATCGTGGCTCTCCAAATCCGCTCTGTGCTGGCCACGCCCCTAATCTATCAAAACGAACTGATAGGGGCGATATATCTGGACACCCGCACGAACCAACGCACATTTGATGAATCTGACCTTCGTCTGCTGAACGCGATGGCCAATCAGGTCTCAGTAGCCATCCACATCGCTCAGCTCTACGAGAACTTGAAAGCAAAGAACCGCGAATTGGCAGCCGCACTACAAGAGCTCCGCGCCACTCAAGCGGAGCTGATCAAAACCGAGCGCTTATCCGCTATCGGGCAAATGGCAAGCAGCATCATTCACGATATCAAGGGACCGTTGACCACGGTCAAGGGGCTCGCCGAACTGCTCGGCAGGTCCGATCTGACCGCGGAACAACGGCTCGACCTTTCCATGACCATCTCCCGCTCCATAGACAGTTTTGTTGGTATGACTCAGGAGATACTGGATTACGCCCACGGTCAACAGGTGTTGGCGCTGGAACAAGTAAACGTCGCACAGTTTCTGGGAAGTCTGCGAGATTTCATCCTCCAAGATTTTGCTGCGTCAAATATTCGCGTCGCCCTGGATATTCGATACGAAGGGGCCATGATCTGTGATGACCGAAAACTGTGGCGAGCACTGTACAACATCGCGGAGAACGCTAAGGAAGCAATGATCAAAGAACAAGGCAAGGAGCATGTTTTCACGATTGCCTCACGTCAGCGGGGGCCATGGATAGAAATAATCCTGGCCGACACCGGACCTGGTATACCACCCGAACTGCGAGAGAAAATATTCCTGCCCTTTGCCACGTATGGTAAAACCCGCGGCACCGGTTTAGGGCTCTGCATCGCCCACAGCATCGTCCAGGCACATGGTGGCACAATTGACCTCACCTCTGAAGTTGGACGCGGTTCGACATTCACAGTTCGCATACCGATTGAGGTCGCGTGCGCATGATTGAGCAAGGGCGCGGAGTGACCGGGTCGAAATGGTTCCTGCTCATTGTAATGACCGTTTTCATGTTGCTCGGGGCGGCAGTACGGAGCTATGGCATTCGAGACCCATGGGTGCAGGGCCACATTGGCTGGTCAGGATACCGCAGCGGCAACATCGCACGAAATTATGTCCGACTCGGCTACATAGAGACCAGGTTGGGACCAGTGAGAGATGTCGGGCCAATACGGCCTCAGCGGTTCACCTACGACGATCATCCGCCGATGGTCTATTGGCTGACCTCAATCAGCTATCACTTGTTCGGTGTGTCTGAGTGGAGTGCTACGCTCGTCCCCATCCTCTGCTCCAGTGCAAGCGTTGGCCTTCTGTTCATGTTGGTCTTGAGGTTGTGGGGATTGTCGGTCGCATCATTGGCAGCGGCCTTCATGGTTCTGGTCCCAATGGACGCCTACTATGGCCGAATGGTTGACCATGAAGCGCCCACACTGCTCTTCTCTCTTCTGGCATTCTATCTCTACACGCTCTGGAGAAAGAGTCGCTCTGCGGAGCACCTGATTGGCATATTTGCCAGCCTGATCTTGGCGATGCTGTCAGATTTCCCAGGATACTTTGTCGCTCCCTGGCTGGCAACCTATCACATTCTGACCGAGCGGCGGCGCAATGGACGATGGTCATTGGCTATCCCTCTATTGGTTTCCGGGCCACTCTTTTTCCTGCTGTGGGCGCTATATCTTCGCTGGCTCAGCGGCTCTTTCGATATCTTGACCAGCCGATTCGCCATTCGGACAGTTGGCGGCTGGGGCCCGTGGGTCTTCACACCGGCGGAATGGTATCGCCTGGAATTTCAGCGCATCAGGGAACTGTATACCCCTACACTTATGTTGCTGTGCGTTGCGTGGGTCATCTTCGCCATCTGGGATGCCGTGTACAAACGCGACCTGGAACGCCACGCTTTCGTTGGGATGCTGGCTGGCTTCGGGGTCACTTATCTCGTCCTGTTCCCGCAGAATGCGTATCAACACGACTTCGTCGCCTACTATCTCACTCCCTTTTTCTGCATCGCTTCAGCCTGGGCGGTCGTGTTGCTGATTGAGAGATTCCTCTACGGACATTGGCATATCCTGGCTGCCCTGGCCCTGATCGTCCTCTACGCCTTTTTTGAGGAAGCGACGACTTCGCTACGTCATCTTTACTGGCCTCGCGATGCCGATTATGTTCCGGTGGCTCAATACATTAACAGAAGGTTGCCGGAAGATGGTCAGATCATGGACATCGTCGAAGACAACTACATTAACCAGTGGATATTCTATATTGACCGACCTGCGCGCCACGATGTGACCGAACTGCCTCTGTTCGAGTGGAACATGAGGAAAGCCCGCTATGATTTCTTTGTCCTGGACACTCGCCTGGCGCCAAAAACGACGTTGGAGCTTCGAGGCCATCTGTTCAGGAATTACCCTGCCGAAGCTATCGGCCACTTCTTGCTCTTTGACCTGGGCCGCCAGGAAAGCAGTCTTGTGGTCAGGCAACTGCCCGCCGAAACCAGGTCGGTAGCAGGTGAAATATCTGGGGACGAATACCTGACCCTGCTGGGATACTCGATGCCAACCGAGGTGACATGGGGGCAGCCGTCCGCCTGGAACCGGTACCTGTATTCCGCCGAAGCCTATTGGCCGGTCAGGGTAGATATACCCGTCCAAGTCACTTTATATTGGCGGGTGGTCAAGCCTGCTCCCGCCGGATACATGCCAGCGGTAGCCCTGCGCAGCGAACTGGACCGCGTTTACCAGCTCGATCCAGAAGCCACGCCCCAGCTCCGGATGTACCCGCCGGAAAATTGGCAAGCGGACGAAATTGTGCGCACCGACTATTTCTTCACCATCCCGGCCGGGTACCCTTCGACCGAATACACGCTGTCTCTGAAGCGGCCTGCAACCGAAGGACAGATTGAGGCAGAGTCAGAATGGATACCGGTGGCTGAATTATCGGTTCAACCAGTATCTTCCCCTAAGGCTCTGGACAAGCCGCCCAAACCCAAATACCCGATGGTGAGCACGCCTGTCAGCAATCTGAAATTTCTGGGGTACGACCTGGAGCGAGAGAGAGTACGGCCCGGAGAAACTATTCGCTTGAGGACATATTGGCAACCAACCCAACCTTCTGAGCATGACTATGCACTGACGATCAGGCTGCAGAACGGGGACTTTTCGTTGACTGAACCCTTTGAGTTCGTCCCGACCCGATTGTGGGAGGCCAATAAAACTTATCGAGCCGATTTGAATTTGCCCCTGCCGGCTGAGATACTGGCCGGGCAATATCCCATGACGCTAAAGATACGTGGGCAAGGTGGTAAGGGCTCCATCCCCTTGACCACGCTGGAGATCAGTGCCGATCAACAAATTGGCCTCATTCAACGGTGGGGGTTGGCAGATGGGCGAGGCGATATGGGCGTGCTCTCTCCGGAGAAGCCGCTTCGCCTGAAGTTCAATTTGCGAGAACCGCGTGCGCTGAACATCCTGGCCGCGTGGACAGGAAATGCTGAGTTGGAACAGACGCGGGTAGAAGTCTACGTTGTCAACGAAAAGTGGTTCGCCCCGCGCAAATACCTGACCACCTGGATTGTCGGCAAGGGATTGTTACACAGTTCGTGGCAGTATATCCCCAAATCACTGACCCAGGCTGGAACGAATACCATTGAATTGCGTGTGCCGCCTCCGCCAGCAGATTTTCAGCCGCTGGGTTGGCGAAAGTCCCTGGACTCACTGATTCCGGGCATTCTCCAAGATCCAGGCGCCTATGAATCAGGCGCGATCGAAGTTGATTTCGTCCAGGTCTCCTCAGACCGCGCTGACTATTCGTGGGAAGAGTTCTACCGGCTGGCTCTGACTTATGCGCAGCGCAACATGTGGAATGAGGTCAAACAAGTATATCGCCGAGCCCATGAGAAAGGGGCCTTCCCTACCGACCCTACAGACCTGGCCGTATTTCTCGAGGCAGAGGCCCGTCTGCCGGATGCCAATCTCCGGTCGCAGCTCGAAAGCCGGTTGAACGGACTTATCCCCAACAAGACCAGCATTGTATTCGATGAACGAGTTGAGTTCATCGGTTACAGTCTTACCAGGGTATCGCCCGAGTACGTGCGAGTGGAGTTTTTGTTCCGCGCCTTGCAGCCCTTCTCAGAAGACTACACGGTATGGGTGCACGCCACACCGGCCAATCCTGCCAACTTATTTGGTCAGGCCGCCCAGGCAGGCTTCTTCAGTCTCGACCATGCGCTCGGCACATCCGGCTGGCAGCCGGGCAAAATCTATCGGGACAGTTACCAGGTCGTCTTGCCGCCGGACCAATACAACTTCACGCTGGGTTTATGGCGATGGCAGGACGGTAGTCGCCTATGGCGCAGCGACGATCCTCGAGCCCATTCCATAGACTTGGGCCAGATTGACTTGCGCTAAGAAATAGCATCCCCACAGGGTCGTTCCTGTGGGGATGCTCGCCGCATACTGGAACCACTCACGAGACCTCGCCTTCGAGGTGTCAAGAGAAATGGTTCCTCGACGGCTTTCCAACAGATTAAAGCCGCGCCAGGCCTGAGTTCGTTCAGGCCACCCGACGGATGTTCAATTTGGCGAGATCGCCGGTGACCTGGGCGTAGTGGGCGAATTCCATGCTGAACGCGCCCCTGCCTTGCGTGCGAGAACGCAGGCTGCCGGCATATCCGAACATGGAAGCCAGCGGCACATGCGCGGTGATGACCTGTACGTTGCCCGGCCGCAGCTCCATGCCCGTCACACTGGCCCGTCGCATGTTCAGTTCGGCGATGATGTCACCCGTATATTCTTCCGGCGCGGTGACTTCGACCCGCATGATCGGCTCGAGCAGAACGGGCTGGGCCTTCATAGCATTCTCACGCACGGCAAACATGGCCGCAGCCCGGAAAGCATAATCGGAAGAATCCACCTCATGATACGTTCCATCAACAAGCGTGGCCTTGATGTCAACCATGGGGAACTCGGCCAAAACACCACGGGTCATCGCGTCGCGCACCCCAGCCTCGACCGCCGGGATGAACTTGCGCGGGATGGCGCCACCGGTGATGCGGTCCTCAAATATGAAACCAGCACCCGACTCCAGCGGTTCGAGCTGTAACACCACATGGGCGAATTGGCCGTGTCCGCCTGTCTGACGCACAAGCCGATACTCAGCGCGAATTGGCCTGGTGATTGTCTCGCAATAAGCCACTTGAGGCTGTCCCACGTTGGCCATCACCTTGAACTCGCGCACCAATCGGTCCACCAAGACCTCCAGATGGAGCTCACCCATACCGGCGATGGTTGTCTCGCCAGTTTGCTCGTCCTGCGAGACATGGAAGGTTGGGTCCTCCTCCGCGAGACGCTGCAGCGCCAGTGTAAGCTTGTCCTCATCAGCCTTCGACTTCGGCTCTATCGAAAGTTTAACGACCGGCGTCGGGAAAGAGATTTTCTCCAAGACGACCGGACGCGCCTCACCATGAAGGGTCTCGCCTGTGGCGACCTGTTTCAAACCCAACACGGCGCCGATGTCTCCAGCTCGAATCTCCTCCACCTCTTCACGATGGTCAGCGTGCATACGCACCAGTCGTCCGATGCGCTCCTTGGTGCCACGATTCGGATTGTACAACGTGTCGCCCCGCCGGACCACGCCGGAATAGACCCGTATGTAGGACAATCGGCCCACATACGGGTCAGTGTTGATCTTGAACACCAACGCCGCCGTCGGTTCACCCTCGTCAGGCGAGCAGACTATCTTCTCACCACTGGTAGGGTCGGTCCCCTCAATCGCCGGGATATCCGACGGTGCGGGCAGGTAATTGACCACTGCGTCCAGCAACGGCTGTGTGCCTTTGTTCCTTAATGACGAGCCGCACAAGAAAGGCACGATCTGCCGGCCAATCGTCGCCTGACGCAGGGCCGCATGGAGCAGTTCGGTGGGGATCTCTTCACCCTCCAGATACAGCTCAGCAATTTCATCGTTCACGTCGGCCAACGCTTCGATCAGTTCAGTTCGAGCGCGTTCCGCCTCGTCACGCAGCTCCGGCGGAACCTCACCGACAACCATCTGTGTCCCCTCGTTGTCAGCATAAGTGATAGCCCTCTGTTCGACCAGGTCCACCACGCCGCGGAATCGGTCTTCTGTGCCAATCGGAATCTGGAGGGCCACTGGCCGCGCTCCCAGGCGGTCTCGAACCATCTGCAAAGTCCGGGTGAAGCTCGCCCCAATTCTGTCCATTTTGTTGACGAACCCCAGGCGCGGCACCTCATAGCGATCGGCCTGTCGCCATACTGTTTCAGACTGCGGCTCCACGCCGGCGACGCCATCGAACACCACCACGCCGCCGTCCAGCACGCGCAGCGACCGTTGCACCTCCGCCGTAAAATCAATGTGACCAGGTGTGTCAATCAAGTTGATCTGGCAGTCTCGCCAGTAGCATGTGATCGCCGCCGACTGAATGGTAATGCCCCTTTCACGTTCCTGCGGCATGAAATCGGTCACGGTACTGCCTTCATCTACGCTGCCAATGCGATGGGTCTGCCCCGTATAATAAAGAATCCGCTCAGTCGTTGTCGTCTTGCCAGCGTCAATATGGGCAATGACGCCAATGTTTCTAATTTTTTCCATTCGCTTATTATTCATAATGAAAAACTCCTCAATCGCACCTCGGCGATGGACAGACAATATCAAAGTTGTCGCCAAACATGCTTCCGTTGGTCAGCATACAACAGCGGTCACCTCTGCCAGGCGTACCGAACCTGGCCGCCAAAACCGTACCGGCAAAGGACGACCGCTTCAATGCCCGAAATGAATATCCGCTTGACCGCCGGACACAAAAAAGCCGCAGGAGCAAGCCGCTACCCTGCGCTCAATTATAGTGTAGCACAGTTTCGGGAAAATAGCAAATTTGCCTCATTGCCGGGGGTGCATCCGGGATTTTGGGCGAACTGAAACAGTGACGTCGCGTAGGGCAGGTTTCCATACCTGCCGCCCCACTTCGGCGGCTTTGGAAAGCCGCCCTACGGATTGCCTCCCAAAAATCTCGGAAGCGCCCCCATCACTCCTTCAGCGACAGCAGAAAGAGCGCACCCCAGTCAAAAGACTGTTGAGCCACGAGCCGCGTGTGTTCATCCAGCCAGCTTTCCAGGTCGGGGTCGGTTACATCGCCACGCCACAGCCAGAACGTCGGCCGAGCCTCCAACCATTTGTGCAGGTCATCGGCCCAATGAGGGCGTCCGGTATTGACCACCCTGAGGGCCATATCGCGATGCAGGAATGGATAGACCCGCCGGTATGCGTCAGAATCGGTGAACAGCACGCCAGACTTTGGGTGCAACTCTGCTTGTTGCCGCAAGTATTCAATGGCCGGGCGATAACTCTCTGCCTGGTATCTTTTCTCGTAGAAAGTGTGCGCCAACATGACGCTGGACACCATCAGCCACAGAGCCCAGACGGCCAGCAAGCCGAGAAGGGCGCGCCGCCACAGCTTCTCAATTCGTTCAGGCTGCGGCAAGAAGCTCAACGCGCCTTCAACGGCCAGCCCCATGAACAACAGGGCACGGAAGACCATAATGCCCGTGAAGAAATCATGCTCGCCGCGAAACAAAGCCGGGAACACAGGATGTTCCAGAAAATTGAGAGTCGTCAAAGAGAGAGCGTAGGCAATCGCCCGCAGGGGAGGGCAATATAGCACGACAAGCGGCAATACATACACCAGAAACTGAGGGCTGTAGCCCTTGGAGTAGAGCATAAACAGGGCCAGAGTCAGTGTGGAAAGGCCGAGCACTTTCCGCTTGTTGCGGTAATCAACGGGCCGCGTGTAGAAAAACAGGTAGACCAGGCCGAAAAACACCGTGATCCACAGCCAGGGCAATGTGCTCGGATGGAGAGCAAAATCTGATACTGCTCGATCAAAACGGTCGCCGCCCACTTCCCCATAACCAAAAAATCCCTCCAACAACGCCCACACGTTCTCCCAGGAACTGCGCCCCAAGGCAGCCCGAAAGGGTATCAAATACAGATTCGCATCTAAAATGAGGAAGGGAAGTGATAGGGCAACGATGGCGATGACAGCCGCGACGATATGCCTGATTTTCTCAGGGACACCGCTCAAGACGCGGACCCCAACAGCCAGCATGATGATGGGCGTCAATTTCACACAGAATCCAACGCCCAACGCAATACCGCTGGCAAAAGCCCGACCCGCCAGGACGAGATTAAGCCCCAATAGCATGAAGAACAGTGGAATCGTATCGAAGTTGGCCGTTAGAACGTAGACCGGGTAGAAGAGCGCGGCGTAGAACGTGACCTTCTGCAATGCTTTGCTGTGGTCGTAGACCCGGCGGCCAATGGTATAGACCAATATGAGATTCCCGGCCTCGAAAAGGACGAGCGTGAGACCAACCAGACTGTAGAACCACAACCGGGGGTCTTCGGGCTTGGGAAGCAACAAACTCAAGCGATAGAACGCGGTGAATAGCCAGGGGAACAGCGGTGGATACTCCAACCAGAAATCAATAAACGGATAGTAGCCCTCATTGGTGACGCTGGCCGAGCCCATGTAAAAAGTGAAATCGGAATAAGCGCGAAAGTAGCCGCCAGGTTGAAAGAACAGCACCGTCATCACCCGAAAGGCGACGAACAGGATCAGCAGCATGACAAAATCATGATGTTCGCAGGTCAGCAGCGTGACGCGACGCTTCCAGCGTTCTATCATTCGATTAGTTCCATCTCACACAAACGTCTCTCCCGGCTAAATGCCCTTAAGCCGCAGGCGCAAGACCGAGCGAGTGTATTGCCAGAATACTCGGATGGCCTGAGTCTTGCTGTGTCCGTGAAGGCGTAGACGATAGAACACCGGCACTTCGAGCATGTTCAAATTCTTGCGCCAGGCCGTAATCAGGAGACGAATAAAATAGTCCCCATATCCGTAGAAAATGTGATCCAGGTCCATCTCCATCAGTTTCTCGCGGTAGATTGAGAAGAACCCGCTCAGGTTATCTTGAACCTGAGTGCGGAACAGCAACCTGATAAACAGGTTATACAGGAAACTCAGGAAGTAGCGCGTCCTATCCTCCATCCCACCAGCCATGACGAAACGTGAGCCTATGATAATATCGTAGTATTCCAGGAACTTGACCATTTGCGGGATCATTTTGGGGTCGTGATTGAAATCGGTATCCATAACCACAATGATTTCGCCGAACGAATTCAGGATGCCGTGCTTGATGGCCGTAGCCAGACCGCGCTCTGTCCGGACGATGACGCGCACCCGTGGGTTGTCGCCGAAACGCTCACGTACAGCCATCGCCGTGCCATCCGGGCTGCTGTCATCAACGACCACAATCTCGTAGTCCAGGCCAGCAGAGCCGACATGTTCCAAAATGCTGTGGATCAAGTCCACAATATTGTCCCGCTCGTTGTAGGTCGGTAGAATAATCGAAGTTCTCAAGCAGCCTCCCAATCGGAGTCTTTAGTCATTAGAGATATTGTATGAGCTCACGGACAGAGCCGAACTGACGGCCAGCCCGCTTGAAGCGCCGATAGGCCTCGCTGGTCGGCCATGAGTGATAGGACGCCAGGGCAGGGTCCTGGGGCAGGCGCACCACTGCGTCTGCCTCAATGGCATCCACGGCCTGCACCAACAGGTCGCCTCCCACCCGGGCGCTCTTGTAGGAGAGCGATTGCACCGTATCGGAGGCGGAGACTTCAATCCTCGCCTGAGCGATTACATCACCCGTATCAAATTCTGGCTCGACTATATGCACGCTAACGCCGGTTTCGCTTTCGCCGTTGGCCAGCACCCAGAAGTAAGGGAAAAGCCCCCGATGGCGCGGCAACAAGGCGGGATGGATGTTGATGCATCCTTTGGGAGCCAGGCCGAGCAATCCGGGGCCAATCCATTGGTTCAGGTACACGGAGATGATCAGGTCCGGTTGCAGACCTCGAATCCAAGCAATGGTCGGCGCAGAATTGACATCAGCCGATTTGGTCAGGGCAAGCCCGTATTTTTGCGCCAGCTCCCTGATCTTGAACACCTTTCGCGGCCGGCCCAAGAGATGCCACAGACTGGCGAGCGTTTTGTATTGCACCGTCTCCAACGATTTTCGCAGGAAAAACTGCGGGCCAGCCCGCTGCAACACATGGCGCAGGCTGCCCAACAGGCCCTTGCCCTGAACGATGCACGACGATGACACGATGCCTGCAATGCGCCCAGGCCTCGATTCGGCCAGGTGAGCGATCATCATGCTGGAATAGAGGCTCTCGTATGTCAGAATGACAATCCGCAGCATGTCAGGGTCGCCTCTGGGCTAGAATGCCTTGTCCTTCAGCAATTGACAGACAAAGTGAATCTGCTCTTCTGTCAGTGTAGGACCGGAGGGTAAATTCAGTCCTTTCCGGCTCAATTCCTCTGCTACAGGCAGGTGTTGCCCGGTTCGATAGGGCGGCATCACGTGAGATGGATGGAAGAAGGGACGGGTATCCACGCCTTTCCGTTTGAGACCGGCAATGACCTCATCGCGCGTGTACCCATAGTCATCCTGGATCAAGATAGAATACATCCAGTAAACGCTCCGCGCCCACGGCTCTTCCGGTTGCAGGGTCAGACCCGGCACGTCGGCCAGCTCGCTCTGATATTGGCGAGCATGGCTGCGGCGCAATTCAATAAGATGGTCAATACGTTCCAATTGAGCCACTCCCAGAGCAGCCTGAACGTTGGTCAGCCGATAGTTAAAGCCTATTTCGGGATGCCAATATCGTCGTTCCGGGTCCATCGCGTGATCTTTGAGAAACTGAGCTCTTCGCGCCAGGGCCGCATTGTTGGTGACCAGCATCCCACCCTCGCCAGTGGTGATGATCTTGTTTCCATAGAAACTGAAGCAGCCGATATGTCCCAGGCTGCCGACTCGCTGGCCTCGATATTCAGCTCCGTGCGCTTCGGCAGCGTCTTCGACCACCCATAGCTTGTGGCGACGGGCGATGTCCATGATACGGCCCATATCTGCCGGATGGCCGTAGACATGGACTGGAATGATGGCACGAGTCCGAGGAGTGATGGCTGCCTCAACGGCATCCGGGTCAAGGTTCCAGGTGCGAGGCTCGGAGTCCACAAAGACCGGTGTAGCACCCGTATAGCGCACGGCGTTGGCCGTAGCGACGAAGGTAAACGAGGGCACAATCACTTCATCGCCTAAGCCGATGTCTAGAACAGCCAGGGCCAGGTGCAAAGCCACTGTGCCATTGCTCACCGCGACGCCATACGCGCATTGACAAAAGGCGGCAAACTCGTTCTCAAAGCGGGTGACGAATGAGCCGAGAGAAGATACCCAGTTGGTCTTGATACATTCGGTCACATATTCCAACTCGCGACCATCCAGAAGCGGTTCGGTCAGTGGAATCCTCAACGCAATGTTCCTTTCCTGAAAGCCAGACGTGACTTATAGAATAGCCTGAATGTGAAGAAAAGTCAACAGCTTTTCAGCCACAGAGTGAAAGCAGTGCCCTTACCTTCCTGACTTTCCACCGTCAGATTGCCGCCGTGCGCTTCGGCTATCCAGCGAGCGATGGACAGTCCCAGGCCAGCTCCTGGCTTTCTTTCCGAACGAGACTTGTCCGTCCGATAGAAACGGTCAAAGATGAACGGCAGGTCTTTGGCCGGGATGCCGACGCCGGTATCCTGAACGACGACTCTCGTCCATTCTGGCTCGCGGTACAACATCAGCATAATCTCTCCGCCGGTGGGTGTATACTTAATTGCATTGTCCACCAAATTCAGCAACAATTGCCTGAGACGGTCAGCATCCCCCAAGACAATGGCCTGATCCTCATGTCCCAGCTTGACCTCCTGTCCATTGGCCATGACCCGCGCCTGGCGATACACGTCCAGCAACAGTGTGTCAAGTTCGATTGGCTTGAGTTCAAGTTTGATGCCGGCATCGGCTTGGGCCAACAGCAGCAGGTCGGACGCCAATTTTGACATCCGCCTGGTCTCCTCTTCGATTATCTCCAGGGCTTCCTGACGAGACTGAGCGTCATTGACCGCGCCGCGCTTGAGCAAATCCAGGTTTCCTTGAATTGTGGTCAACGGCGTGCGCAACTCGTGAGACACGTCGGCGACAAAACGTTCTTGCGTCTTGAACAACGCTTCCAGGCGGGATAGCATTTCATTGAACGTAGCAGCCAGGTGACCCAGTTCATCCTGGCTGTTTACCTGTAAGCGTTGTTGCAGGTTGCTTGTGCGAGAAATATGCAAAGCTGTTTGCGTCATCTGATCAATGGGCCGCAGCGCGCTGCGGGCGACATAGAAACCGATGACAGCCGCCACACCGACCGCAATGGCCGAACTGGTCGCCAGCAGATAGGCAGCGAAGCGCAACGCCTGGTCAATCTCTTTCAGAGATTGGCCGACCTGAACCACGCCGACATGGCGATTGCCTACAGTCAGGGGCGAGCTATGCAACAACAGCCGGGATGCACCGACCGTGATGACCTCCTGGCTGGTCTCGCCTTTGAGCACACGGGCGATATTGGCCTGAGTAAACGGCAATTGTTGCTCGCCCAGATTATCAGAGCGGCTCACGATTGTGCCGTCGGGCCAGACAATCTGCACGTACACATCAGGACTGGAAAAAACATCTATGGGCGGCAGAGTGACCATCCCTGACAGAAGCAAGAACAGGGGGTCGTTTTGCTCATGGATGAACGAGGTCACCACCTGTGCCCGGCTTTGTACATTGCGTTCCGCCTCGGCATACAGCCCGAACGACAGGACCGAATAGACCAGCACATCAAAAGCAATGAGCAAGCCGGCAAGGAGGCCCACATACCAGATGGTCAATCTCAAGCGAATTGACATGATTCTGCCCTTCATAGGCGTTACATCGAATAAAAATGAACAGAGGTATACGAACTCGATATGCTCGTATACCTCTTCAATAGACCATCTCTTCCTCGCTGTCATTGCCAGCGACGCACAGCGACCTCCTGCTGCTTCGTCTGCGGGCAGCGTGGACGCGATTCCAGACTCGAGCGCGACAAGACGGCAAATCTCAGCATCAGCCCTATTCCCCGGTTTTCCGAGGCTCGCGCGCCGCAGCGGCGGCAGGCTGCACAAATTCCATGCGCTTCATGTCTTTAACCAATATCTCGATGTCTTTCTTAATCGCGTTAAATACTTTAGGTATTTTTTGCGTTGCGTCAATGCGACGAAAGTTGAACTCTTTAGCCATGCTGTCGAACTCGGCCAACAAGAGACTCTGATAGTCAATATAGCTCTCATAGTAATCTCGATGGCGCAAGAAGTCCATGCCTGATTCCCAGTAGTCGAAGCTTCGTTCGCTAAGCAGTCTGGGAATGAGATGAGGCAGGTCAATGGTTAGATAGAAAACCGCGTCTGGTATCAGGGCAAAGCCAAAAACATCGCGGATCCAGGCCGGATCGACCCCGCGCACCACAGCACGAGCTATCATCGAATAGATGTAACGATCGGTCAGTACCACGAACCCGGCCCGAAGGGCCGGCACGATTGTCTTCTCCAGGCGATCGGCAAAATCAGTGGCGTAGAATAAATTGCTGGTAATGACGCCTAAGGTATGGCCTTCTTGTGCCAGGTCAAGGCCCTTGCCGGCCAAGGCCGACCTTTTGAGGCCAGTGGAGGCTACGGCATATCCGTTGGCCTCCAGCCATTCGCGCAACAAGGCAATTTGGGTCGAACGGCCGACTCCATCTGTCCCCTCCAGCACAATCAGCTTGCCAGGCAAGTCCAAATCCGAAAGGCCGAGCAAATCAATTCCGTAGCATTTCCTCTGGGCCATGCTCAACTCTCCTTCTTGTGCAGTACTTCGTCTATGTAGCGGCCGTATAGGGCTTCGCCGGTCAGGGCCGAACGCCAGGCGCTGGGTTCTGTGCGAAGCACGCCTTTCAGGTGACGTGACGCAATCTCGCGCACCAAGTCCTGCTGCTCGACCAGAGGCAGAGTAGCGTCAATCACGGTCAGCTTCTCTTCCTCTACGATTCTCTTGTACTCGTTGAGGATCAGGCCTTGAAACACTTCGAAACTCTGGTATGGGTCTTCACTAAAGTGCATGTCCATGCCAGCTTCATAGTACTTCAATGCCGGCCGTCCCGCCAGGATGCGCTTCAACGACTCATCCAGGGGTACATCAAAGTAGAAAGCCACCGTCGGGCGAACGGCAAATGAGTACAGCCTTTTAAGCCACTGGCGGTCGAGGCCGCGAGCCGCATCACGCGCGAAAGCAGTGTAGATGTAGCGGTCAGCTAAGACCACGGTGCCGGCTTTGAGGGCGGGCAGCATCTGTCGCTCCATGCGGTCGGCGAAATCCGCGGCATGTATGAGACTGAAGGTCAAGGGGGTCAGCATTTTCTTCTTCTTGCCCAGCCGCGTTGTCTCTCCGACTATGGGAGACGAGTTCCATTCGCTAAACGCCACACAATAGCCTTCACCAATCAGCCATTTTCTGAGCAAGTCGAGTTGCGTGCTCTTGCCCGAACCATCAATGCCCTCCACAACGAACAATTTGCCCGGCAATTTTTGACCATTCGGAAGGGTTGCCATATTATTTCTCCGTAACTTTTCGAAACTCTGAACCACAGACGATTTAACAGGTGACGTGGAAAAGCCCTACACCGAGTCCCTTGGCTTGATTCCAGGCTTTGGCGGCTGAAGGCGTAGGCAAAAGCTCGACCCGGCAGCTATTCTCCCGAAAAAACTGCTCCGCTTCCGGAGAGAGCCGCACCATATCATTCTGTCCGGTGCCGATAATCAGCCATTCGATCCCCTGATGATAGACATCCTGGGCTTCTTCTAAAGACAAGGTGTGAGACGTTCCGAACCGCTCTTTGGACAGCTTCTTTTTTCGTTTTCGCACCTTGCCGTCCGGTTCGATGACCACATCTTTCTCGAACTTTTCGCCGTCAATCACAATAAAGCCGAACCCAGTCTTGTCAATTTTGGGCTTCATCTCAACCTCCTTACTGGTGAGACGTCATGCTCTATTGTCAACTTTTTATACGTACAGTCTACCATAAAACAACCGGCGATGCAAGACACGGCACGACACAGGTGCATCCAGAATTTTAGGCGAGTTAGCAGAGGCCCCAATCGCGTTATGCTAAGCCGCAGTCCTGAGCCGAAGTCCTGAGCGTAGCGAAGGAACAGCGAAGGAGCAGCGAAGAATCTCAACGCCTGCCAGCGCGAGATGCTTCGCCTTCGGCTCAGCATGACGGCCAGCCCGATTCGGTGGCTGTGGAAGATGCCGTATGCGTATGCCCCTTAAATTTCGGATGCTTTCTATCGAGATTTTGGAAAAGCAGGTTGGGTTTGATATACTGTTGTCACATAGAACAGGGAACCACCAAAAGTTTGGAGCCGGTATGCTTAACGGGACAAACCCGCTGAGCGAACGAGAGCGGGAAATCCTTATCTTGGTGGCCACTGGGGCCACGAACCAGCAGATTGCCAAGCGGTTGTGCATCAGCGTGAACACCGTTAAGGTGCACATGCGCAATATTTTCTCCAAAGTCGGTGTGGAATCGCGGACCGAGGCCACCATGTGGGCTGTGCACCAGGGTTTAGTTCCGATTTCGATTGCCCAGCCGGCTGAGGCGACTGCCGATGGTTTGCAGACGGCCGTCGAATTGGCTGAGGTTGGTGTGTCCGTCGAGACCAGACCTGAGGCCGTCGCACCGTTGCCACTTCCTTCGTGGAAGAAAGTCTTCCTGCCCCTCTGGGCGTTCTCGGTGCTTTTAATCATCCTTCTGCCTTCATTGCTGCACAGTTCCGTGCCACAGGAAGGCGTGCCCGTCAATGCTTTCAGCGATCAGGTCACTTTTCGCATGAATGCAGTAGCCTCGCCGACTTCCAGATGGAGCAGCCGCGCCGGTATGCCATCGCCGCGTGCCCGTCTGGCCGTTGCTGCTGTGGGCAACCTGGTGTATGCCATCGGGGGCGATATGGGCGGAATGGCGAGCGACGTGGTTGAAGCATACGACCCGCTGAGAAACAACTGGCAATTTGGCGCCGCAAAGCCAACAGCGGTAAGCAACATAGGCGCCTCTGTGGCGGGCGACCTGATATTCGTTCCTGGCGGAATGCTGAGCGATGGAAGTGTGACTGATGTGCTGGAAGTTTACGATGTCAAGCAGGATGTGTGGACATCAAAATCACCTGTTCCTGTTCCACTGTGTGCCTATGCCATTTCATCAGTGGGCAAAAACATCTACTTGTTTGGTGGGTGGGACGGCAGCGAGTATTTGAGCAGCGTCTACGTCTATGACACAGAAGCGGATGTCTGGAGCCAGGGGACCTCGATGTCAACAGCCAGGGCGTTTGCTGGGGCGGGCTCTGTCAAAGACAAAGTTTATGTCATTGGGGGGTACGACGGCAAGCAGGAATTTGCGCTCTGTGAAGAATACGACCCTGTGTTGGAAGGCACCGATCAATCGCCCTGGCGCGAATGTGCGCCGATGAATCTACCACGCGGCGGACTGGGTATCGCGTCTGTGGGAGATATGCTATTTGTTGTCGGTGGGGGCTGGCAAAACTACCTCGCTTATAACGAGCGTTATGACCCTCTGAGCAACATCTGGTCCAGTTTCGAGACGCCGATAGTCGGCCAGTGGCGCAATCTCGGACTGGCGGCGGTGGATGTCAGCCTCTACGCGCTGGGTGGATGGAGCGGAGAGTACCTCAACGTGAACGAGGAGTATCAGGCCCTGTACCGAGTCATCGTGCCCATCAGGCAGCGATAGGCGGATGGTTCGCCTCAAAGCGGTTCCGCCGCCAGACGGGCGATCTTTTTCGAGGTCTCTTCCCAGCTAATTCTGGACAAACCAAGCTTCAGGCGCAGAGCCTCCGGGTTCATGCCGCGCTGATAGTCTCGGACTGCGCAGGTCATCCGCAACGTCTCGAACGAGACCGGCGTAGTCACTCCCGCCCGCAGTCCAAGGTCTCGCAGCACGTATTCCAGGTTGCGAGGCGTGCATTCAAACAGGTGAATCTGTGGGTGATACTGCGCCCGATACTCGTTCAACCACAGCGCGAAGCCAGCTCCCAGGTTGAGCCTACGTTCCTTGTGTCGGCGACGCGGACTATCGTAGCGGACATACAAAACCCCTGCGTTCCTGTCGGACAGATCTATGTCGGACAATTTAATAGCCATGCACTCGCCCTTCTTGATGCCGGTTCTCAGCAAGAGCTGAAACAACAGCAAGGGACGGGTATCTGGCTTGGCTGCCATGCGGAGCTGTTGGCCCGCTTCGACGAGTCGCTCCACCTCTTCATCGAACAGTATCTGGGGCAGCGGACTGCTGACTTCCTCATGGGCGATGGGCGCGGCTGGGTCCGCAGTTATCACCTCCGACTCGGCCAGCCACTGGAAGAATACCTTTAACGTGGTCAGGCGGCGGGCATACGATTTGGGGCTACATGGTTTGCCTCTCTCGAATCGCAGGTAACTCAAGAAGCTCTTCAAATCTTTGGTGGAAATTGATCCAATCGGCCGGTTGGCCCCCAGATAGCGGCTCAACAGACTGAGGTCGCCGGAGAACGAATTGATGGTATGCTGTGTGAAACCCTTCAGCCGCATGTGCCTGTGAAATGCCTCGGTAGCTTCGTCCAGGTTTGAGCTGGAACGCAGACCTTCTACTGACTCGGGTACGCCCTGGTCATCTGGCGGGCGCGGCGCATCCAGCGGGATTTTTCCCGTCGGGAACAAAGGCAATTGATGGGCGCGGGGCTCCGCCCGTGCTCGTATGTCCATGGTGAAATCTCCTTACCCTGTGTAACGGTTGATCGGTTCTCATTTCAACCAGTGTTAACATAATTGTACAGAATTTCTTGGGAACTGTCAAGAATTATGCTATCACCGATTGGCGCGTCGGCAGAATCGTGCTAGAATAGGGACCGTCGTGTTTCGACCTGCCTTTATTCAACCATTGGTTAAGGAGAAATATGTCTGGTCAAGCGCATCATTTCCAACCACAGATGGTCTACTATACCTTCGGCCCGCATCCGCCTGTTTTGCGCGTGAAACCAGGGGACCGCATCACCACGGCGACAGTGGATGCCCGAAACTGGGATTCCGCAGGCCGCGAAGTCCCCATGTCTCAGCGGCAGCCCAGCCTGGAGGCGGAATTGCGTTTTTCCAATCCACAAATTGGGCCGTTCTACGTCGAAGGCGCAGAGCCAGGAGACACGCTTGTCGTGCGTATCCTGGATATTGCCCTCAATCGAGAGTGGGGGTGGTCGGCTTTGAACCCGGGTTTTGGCGGCCTGGTCACAGAGTCGCGCATCAATGGCCCGACCGGCCTGAACGAGCCTCTGCCGGAACAGTTCTACCGCTGGGAATTGGACCTGGAACGCCTTGTTGGTCGGCTGGATCTGCCGGGCAGCCGTCTGCGCGCTATCGAGATTCCCCTACATCCCTTTCTGGGCTGTATCGGTGTCGCGCCGCGTTACGGCCAGTTCATTTTCTCCATGGCGCCGGCTGAGCACGGGGGCAACATGGACAGTCCGGAAACTTGTGTGGGCGCGACCGTGTACCTGCCAGTATTTGTACGAGGGGCCTATTTGTTCTTCGGCGATGTCCATGCCGCCCAGGGCGATGGGGAGACAGGCGGTTCGGCTGTCGAAACTACTGCTGATGTCACTGTGGAAGTAGACTTGCAGAAAGGCAAAACGATACGATGGCCGCGCTTTGAGAACCAGGACTACATTATGGTGGCCGGCAGCGCGCGCCCTCTCATTGACGCCTTTCGCATTGCCCACGTGGAACTCATTGATTGGCTGGCGCAGGACTATGGTTTCGACCGGCTGGAAGCCCTGCAGGTTGTGACGCAGGTAGGCTCGGCCCGAATCGGGAATGTCGTTGACCCCAACTATACTGTCGTGGCCAGGTTCCCCAAGAAGTATTTGCCGTGTTAACGGCTTTGCCTCGCAGAGAACCTGGTGCACTTGTCTATAGGAGTCTTGTGTGGACGAACTGCTCAGTGAATACTACGATGAGATGTTGCGTTGTACCCGATGTGGCTTCTGTCAGGCGGCATGTCCCACTTATGACATTTTTCGGCGGGAGTCGGCCACGGCGCGAGGTAAGGTTCAGCTTCTGTTGGCCGTAGTACAACGCAGGCTGCCGATGTCACCTCTGGTGAGCCGATACATATTCTCGTGCATGGACTGTCGCTCCTGTTTTCAGAATTGTCCGGGTGGCGTGCGTGCCTATGAGATATTCGGCGCGGCACGGCGCGCTCTGGCGAACACCGAATACTTCCCGATGGAACTGGCCAGGCTGGGCCATCACGTAGAGGCCTGCCACAACATCTCCGGTGAAGACAACTCCAATCGCTTGCTGTGGCAGGATAATCTCGCGTGCAAACCGCGGGGGCTGGTTTGCAAACCCCAGGCCGAAGTGCTGTTTTACGTGGGCTGTGTGTCCAGCCTGTATCCGCGAGCATACACCATCCCGCAGAGCTTTGTCGAGATACTCGAAGCTGCGCAGGTAGACTATACCACGCTGGGCGGTGAGGAATGGTGCTGCGGCTACCCGCTGCTGACCGCGGGCCTGGAGATTGGTGATTTGATCGAGCATAACCTGGCCGCGGTGCGGCAGCTAGGCGTCAAAAAGATTGTGGCGACGTGTCCATCTTGTTATCATACCTGGCGGGAGCATTACCCGGCCGGCGAATTTGAAATCGTTCACGCGACCGAATACCTGGCCGGGCTGCTGGAAAGTGGCCGCCTGCCCCTGCGTGAGGTCAGGCAGCGCGTAACCTATCATGACCCGTGTGACCTGGGGCGCAAAAGCAAGCAATTCGATGCTCCACGCCGCATCTTGCGGGCGATACCGGGCCTCGAGTTTTCCGAGATGACCAACAACCGGGCCAATGCGTTGTGTTGTGGGGGCGGTGGCAATCAGGAGTCCCTGAACCCGGACCTGTCGGCTGCTGTGGCGGCCCATCGCCTGGCCGAGGCGCAGCAGACAGGGGCCACTGTGTTGGTCAGCGCCTGTCAGCAGTGCGAGCGAACGCTCAGCATGGCAGCTCGCCGAGAGGGCGCGCGCCTTAAAGTCCTTGACATTGTGGAACTGGTGAAACGCGCTTTGGACACACAAGAGTAGAGGAGACAACCATGGAGTTACCTTTTCTCAGTTGGGCGGAGATTGATTTGGACGCGACGGCAGCGAATGTCAGGGCGTTGAAAAACCACGTTGGACCAGGTGTGCTATTAGGGGCGGTGGTCAAGGCCAATGCTTATGGCCATGGCGCGGTTGAGGTCTCCGAAGTTGCGCTCGAGAGCGGCGCGGATTGGATCATCGTCAATCGTTCGATAGAGGGTGTCGAGCTGCGCAGGGCCGGCATCACTGCCCCGGTATTCGTCTTGGGCCACACGATGCCTGTAGAGGCAGACCGCATGGTCGGCTATGACCTCCGGCCGACGGTGATGAACCTGGCCCAGATAGAATCGTTGTCTCAAGCCGCCGAGAAACACGGGAAGACGGTGCATGTTCACATCAAAATAGACACCGGGCTGGGGCGGCTGGGTGTTTTCCCTGCCGAAGCTGTCGAATTTGCCCGGGCCGTATCCAGGCTGCCGCGCCTGGTGATTGAGGGCGTATACTCACACCCCTCAGTGGCCGACGAACCTTCTGCGGACGACGTTGCTTACACCTGGATGCAGTTTGAGCGACTGATGCACGTGCGCGATGAGCTGAAAAAGGCAGGGTTTGAAATTCCCATTTGGCATTTCTGCAACTCTGCGGCTACTATCAGATTCCCTGAGATGCATCTGAGCCTGGTTCGCTGCGGCACCTCATTGCACGGCTTTGACCCATTCATCGGCCAGGAACTGGCCGGCGCGATAGCCTTGCGCCCGGCTCTGACGCTTAAGAGCCATCTGGTTCGAGTGGCAACGCATCCGACTGGCAGCGCAGTCAGCTATGGGCGCACATACGTCACTGTCGCGCCAACGCGCATCGCCGTGGTGCCGGTGGGTTATGGCGATGGCTATCGCCGTGCGCTGTCGAACAAAGGATACGTATTGGTGCGGGGCAAACGGGCGCCCATCATAGGGCGGGTGTGCATGGATCAATTCATGGTGGACGTAACCCACATCCCAGAAGCTGCGCTCTACGATGAAGCTGTGCTGATCGGCAGCCAGGGGGACCAGCGTATTATCAGTGAGGACATCGCCAACCTCGTTGGGACGCACGTCAACGAGGTGACTTCTATTCTGGCCCCCCGTATCCCGCGCCTTTATCTCAAAGGCGGGCGGATATTAAAGAGTAAGGGGCTGGCCGAGGAAGACTCGTTTATCTGATGCCTCGGGGCCTAACGCCGCCCGCCCTTAAGACTCTCCTGCATCTGTTTCAAGGCTTCCCAATCTCCTGCGGCAGCCAGCCTGGCCTGATCGGGCCAAGACGCAGGGTCCATCATCTGCAATTTGGCTGCTTCCAGTATCTGCTTGAGGTGGACGGGGTCGGCCTCGGCCAATTGGGCGAAAGTGAAAATGCCCGCTTCATTCAGAAGCCTGGCGACTTTAGGGCCGATGCCTTCGATGACTTTCAGGTCATCTGGGCGCGGCGGCGCAGCGACAGCCTCCGCCGCTTCCGCAACCTCAACGACCTCGACCTCAGCGACCTCGGTGACTGATTCGGCAGGCACCACTGTCTCTTCCACCACAACGGCCTCAGCGACCTCGGCAAACGACTCGGCAGGCATGGTTGCCTCTTCCGCGGCAAGCGACTCGGCGGTTTCTATGATGGACTCTGCTGGCATGACGGGCTCTTCGGCGACGATGGTTGCGGCGACCTCGGCAATTGGTTCGGCAGGCTCAGTTGGTGCCTGTTCAATGGCTGCCACACCTCGCTCGGCAACGCCCACCATCTCAGCTTCCGCGGCCGGCCCGGCCTCCCAGACAGGCGCCTCGGTTCTCGCTGCCGCTGAAGGTTCTGTCTCAGTCGGGCGTATTTCGCCTGCCGTCGGTTGTGTTTCGCGACGCCCTAACAGACCACACACCAGGATGAGGGCCAGGGCAATCACGACGAGAATGATGAGTATGACCAATTCTTGAGAAAGGGCGCCGCGCTCCTGAACCATTCCCAACGCACTGGAAGCGTAAGAAGCACTTTTAGCTATCAGAAAGTCGTGGTGCATCATACCTGTCCTCCTTAATACTATAATCCTGTAATTTCGCTGCTCATCACGGTCAACTTGAGACTTTTCTGCCTGTACAGCTTGCGCCGACCGGCATGATCATATACGGAGGGGCTAGATGGAACCAAGCTCTCTTTGGTCAGAGTGAGCTGACAGCAACACTCACCTGACTGAGAAAATTATAGCACATCTGCGTCTATGTTACAAAAGTCTTCAGGATCACTGTGTGCGGTTCTTGAGGCCGATTACGACGGGTGTTCTGATTGCGGCAAGGTTGAGATGATCCCGCCGCCGAGCACTTCCTCGCCGTCGTAGAATACGACACTCTGACCAGGGGTAATGTCTCGTAAGTCCACTCGGAAGGACACCCGGGCAGAATCGTGGCCAAGCGGGGTCAAAGTGGCTTCTTCATACCTGGCCTGATACCTGATTTTGGCTGTGATAGGCAGCGGGCCTGTCGGTGACTGCCCGGCAATGTAACTGACTTCGACCGCGATAAGCTCAGAGCGGCCCAGCTCTGAGCGAGGGCCGACAACGAGCGTGTTCTCCTCTGGGACGAGAGCCAATACGTAAAGCGGTTCGGGAGCTATAATGCCCAGGCCCGAACGCTGTCCGATCGTGTAGAATGGCAGGCCTTTGTGTTGTCCCAACACTCGTCCGCGCCGGTCCACAATCGGGCCAGGTCTGATACTTTCGGGCATATATGCTTTGAGGAAGCGACGGTAGTCTTTGTCTGGTATGAAACAGGTTTCCTGGCTCTCCGCCCTGTCGGCGACGGGCAACCCCCGCCGCTGAGCCAATTCTCGAACGTCGGCTTTGGTGTGTTCTCCCAACGGGAACAGCAGATGTGCCAGCTCGTGTTGGCCCAGGCGATAGAGAAAATACGATTGATCCTTTCGCTTATCGCGCGCTTTGAGCAGGCGATAGCGTCCATCCCGCCATTCGGCCCTCACGTAATGCCCGGTAGCCATTGCGTCCGCGCCAGCGGCAATGACATGCGCCAGCAATCGGCCGAATTTGATGCGTCGGTTGCAGGCTACGCAGGGATTGGGAGTAAGGCCGTGCGAGTACGTTTGGGCGAAATAATCAACCACCTCGGCCTTGAATTCGGCCCGAAGGTCAACGACTTGGTGGGGAATGTCAAGCACGGCGCACACGCAACGCGCGCTTTCGATCGGACCATCATCCGCGGCGGATTGCCCGGCAGGTTCGGTCCACAGGCGCATGGTCACGCCCATGACGTTGTAGCCCTGCTCTTTGAGCAAGAGGGCCGCCACCGAGCTGTCCACGCCGCCGCTCATGGCGACAGCAACCGAGGCAGGACGACCTTTTACGCCCATCTCAGCTTTCACGGCTGCTGTGCCGCTGGCGGTAGTCCTCAATTGCAGCGTGGAGGGCGTCGGCGGCCAGGTTGCTGCAATGAATCTTTTGTTCGGGCAGTCCGCCTAATGCTCTGGCTACGTCCTCGTTGGTCAGTCTTTCCGCTTCCTCCAGCGTCATGCCTTTGACCATTTCGCTGGCGATTGAGCTGGACGCAATCGCTGCACCGCAGCCGAAAGTGCGATAACGCACATCTACGATGCGGCCGCCCTCTACTTTGATCTGGAATTCCATCATATCCCCGCAGACAGGACTGCCGACTTTGCCTACCCCGTCCGGGTTCTCTAGAGTCCCCACGTTGCGGGGGTTTTGGAAATGTTCGATTACCAAATCAGTATAATTCAAGCCAGCCATCATAAGAAATGAGTTCTCCCCCTAAGTTCAGAATCCAAAGATCTTGGCCCCGGCATAAATAGCTGCCAGGTTCCAGTTGTAAGCCATGGAAATCTCAGTGTGAGCAGCAAACCCACATTGTTTGCAATTGACCTCGGCCCGGTTCAGCAGATAGCATCCAAAAGTGATTTGGCCGTCCGGCTCGACGCTGGAGATGAGCCACGGGAAACAGCGCCACGTATTATCCCGCAGCGCTTTCAACGTAGAGGGCGAATCGGACACCGGATACCCGGCGCGCTTCAGCGCGATCAGTTCGTCCAAGACCTGTCGTCGGTCCGCCGGCGCTACGGCCAGGTCTTCCGTGCCGGGGTAGGGATAATAGAACTGGATAGTGATGCCCTTGACCTTGTCGGCCAGGAAGCGTACCAGCTCGGGAACCTCTGGCCTATTCTTAGAGTTGATCGTCACGTTGGCGAATAGCCGTGGGTGGCGGCTGCTTTGAATATTGGCGATCACCTTATCGAAGGTCGGCCCACGGTTGTAATCGTGGGTCTCGCGTAGCCCATCCACGCTTACCCACACGGCATCCGCCTGAGTCTCTATGGGCATCAGGCCATTTGTCACCACGCCGGTGCAGAAAAACAGCCTCTTGCTTGCGGCCACGACGTCTTCCAGCCCATACGCGCCGTCACGCCACAGGAATGGCTCACCGCCCTCCAGAATCATCAGGCGCACACCTGAGCGGTATAGGCGGAGCAAAACATCTTTCACCTGCGCGAATGACATGTCGTCGGCCTCACGCTGCCAGAACGGACAGGCCCGACAGCGCAAGTTGCAGCGATCCGTCAGCTTGAAGCCGGTCAGGAGCGGTCTCTTTCGCCCCAGCAGGCGGCTCTCCAGATTGTGGCGCAGGAAATACAGGTAGTGCGTTAATCGCATCTTCGGGCTGTGGCAGCCTTGCTGGCTGCCGCCTTTGGCTCACTGTGACATGCAACTGGCGGCCATGCTGATCAAGGTCATGAAGCCGGGTCGGCGCATATTGATTCGGCCTGATACAATGGGCTCATCGTGCGTAGCTTGCGAATCGTTGCTTCCACGACCTCGATCACGTAGTCAACGTCCTCCGGCGTGTTCTCATTGCCCAGCGTCAGGCGCAGGGCGCCACGGGCCTCTTCGATGGGAATGCCCATCGCCGCCAACACGTGCGAAGGCGCGTCGGAGCCGGTGGTACAGGCCGAGCCGCTGCTGGCAGCCACGCCAGCCATGTCCAGATTGAGCAGAATGGCCTCCCCCTCCACATACTTGAAGGTGAAACTCGCGCTATTGGGCAGCCGTTCTGTCGGGTGACCGGTCAGGCGGGTCTCTGGAATTCGGGACAGGATACCGTGCACCAGCCGGTCGCGCAGAGCGGCGATACGGGCGTTGTTGCTCTCTGCGTGCTCATACGCCAGGCTCAGCGCTTTGGCCATGCCGACGATGTACGCTACATTTTCCGTCCCAGCGCGCCGATGGCCTTCCTGCCCGCCGCCCGTTTGGGTTGGCAGAAGAGGCGTACCGTCGCGCACGTAGAGCAGGCCGACACCCTTGGGGCCATAGAACTTGTGTGCCGAAAGGGCCAGCAGGTCCACGTTTAGTTCGTCGGGGCGGATGGTCAGCGTCCCACCGGCCTGCACCGCGTCGGTGTGGAAGGGGATGCCCCTCGCGCGGGTGATCTTGCCGATTTCGGCGATGGGCTCGATGGTGCCGACCTCGTTGTTGGCGTACATCACGCTCACCAGGACGGTATCCGGTCGAATGGCGCGCCCCACGTCGTCGGGATCAACCCGGCCATACTCATCTACGGGCAGGTAGGTCACTTCAAAGCCGAAGTAATTCACCAGTTGCTCCACCGTGTGCCCCACAGCGTGGTGCTCGATGGGCGTCGTAATGAGATGATTGCCCTTGCCGGCCTGGCGTTGGGCCCAAGCGACACCCCGCAGGGCCATGTTATCGCTTTCGGAGCCGCAACTGGTGAATACAATCTCGCGGGGCGCGACGCCCATAATATCGGCGATGGTCTTCCGCGAATCGCTCAGCGCCTTGGCCGCCTCGCGGGCGATGCTGTAAAAGCTGGACGGATTGCCATAATGCGTGCTGAAATAAGGCAACATCGCCTCCACCACACGCGGGTCGGTCGCCGTCGTAGCCGCATGGTCCATGTAAACGAATCGAGTGGTCATGGTGTATCCTCCTGTGTCATGTCGCAATGCTGTGCGCCTGGAAGCTCAGCCGTTTGTTCCAAGAGGTCGGCCAAGGTGATGGAATCCAGGGCCTCTTCCAGTCGCTGTTGGACTTTGAGCCAGACGACGCGCGTCTCACAGCGGGCTTCGCGCACGCATTCTTCAACGCTGTCATCGTCAATCAGACATCGAACGGGCACCAGGGGGCCTTTCACCGCCCTGATGACATCGCCAGCGGTGATTTGCTCCGGCGGGCGGGCCAGTGCATACCCCCCGTGCACACCTCTTCTGCTGGTCAGCAGGTTGGCGTGGCGCAACGGCATGACCACCTGCTCCATGTACGACAGAGAAATGCCCTGCGCTTCGGCCACCTCGACCAGAGATGTGAGCCCATTGCCATATCGGCGGGCGAACTCAACCATCGCCCGCAGACCAAACTGTTCACGGTTAGAGAATTTCATAGTCCCGAATTCCTACAGTTTAATCGGAATTATAATACCATAAGATGGACAATTTGTCAATGTTTCTTTGCCTCGGCTGGGGGATCAGTCACTTCTTTGCAGAGTGGTTCTAATCATGATCTGCTCCCCGGCCACTGCTGCCCCCCGTTCATCTCTCACTTCCAGCCGCTCTCCCGACGCCAGGAGGTACATTCCCACGGCGACGCGGAGCTCGCCCGACGGCAGGTCGCCTGACCGCAGGTCGTGCACATCCTCGATAACCTGTCCCGGGTACCACCAGCTTGTCGGGTACGCGCCGCCGAGCGGCGGACCATCGGCCTGCGCGATGACTTCGTTCGCCTGATTCAACACGTGGACGAACACCGTGTAATCCTGGACGGGTGTTCTTCTTGCACGCCAGAAGAGGTGTATGCGCAGGGGCCCGTCAGCCGGTTCTCCCGCGACGTCGAGCCGCGAGCCGACCAGCTCAATCTCCTCGCCCAGCCGGTAGACGGTGCGGTCGGCGCCGTCGAGGCTGGGAGGCGTGCCTGGCAGCACGTGGAGCACCTGCAAGAAAGCAGCGTCGTCCACTGCGTGTCCGCTTTCGTCGAGCACGCGCAACCGTCGCCCCTGTCGGTCATACAGGCCAACGCGCAGCGCGTAGCCAATCGGAGGCAGGTCATCGGACAGGGCGATGGTGTGTTCATCGCGCACATACGTTTCTGTTTTCCAGGTGCGGACGGGCACGTCAATCTGTGCCCGGGCATCGCCTGGATGGACATTGTCCGATTGGGCGCGGGTGGTCAGGTTGGGCAAGGCGTCGAGATGGACGAAAGTGCTGAGGTCTTTGCCAACCAGTTTGAGCGCACGCCAGTACAGACGGACGTGGATGTCGTCGCCTGGCTTTGCTGGCTCGCCCCACAGGTCATAGCCCAACAATGTGATCTCGTCATCGAAGTTGAAGCGTGTCCGATGCTGCACTCCGATGACCTCGCCGGGCGGGGAATAGCGGCGGAACCAGGTCGTGAAGGGGTCAACGAGGGCTGCCCGCACGCCGAAAGCCAATAGAATGGCTCCTATGACAATAGATACCTGTCTGAACGACCTCACGGGCCGGGCTGCGAGGTCTTCTTGGGCTGTCGTTCCTCTGCCCGACAGCCGCTCGGGCCTGCGGATGGTGGCGCAGGCCAACCCGGCGACGGCCAACCCCCAGGTGGCGAGTGAGAGCACATTGGCTGCTGTACGCAGCGGGATGTCTTCAAAAGACACGGCGACCCGATGCTCGCCTGCCGGCAAGTTTATGAGGATCAGCCCGCGGGGTTCGTCAATGGCGATGTCAGCGGGTTCGCCGTCTATGGCAGCAACCCAGCCGGGGTAGTAGAAAGTGAACAGGCGCATCTGCCAGGGCTGTGGGCTGGAGACCCGATATACGTCGCGGACGGACGTGTGTTCGAGCAGCCCGGCTGTTGCGCCTTCGGGCAGGGTGGAGCGGTCCAGCTTGTCGGGCGGCCGGCCAGCCAGATAATCTTCGAGCATCGGCGATGTCAGCGGGCGTTCCTGCACCCAGCGGGGCAGATATTCGCCCAGCGTGGTGGTGCCGATGGTCTGGGTCGCCAGTTCGTATTGGACGCCTTCAGCCAGTGTCGGCGTGCCATACGGGATGAACGGCTTGGGCGGGTAGGTGTAGACCATTGTGGTCAGGATGACTGTCAAGAGGCCCGCGATGACCAGAAAGATGCGGCGAGATTCCCCGCTGCGCTCAGAATGACGTGGAGGGATGTCGCCCTGCGCACATTGGGGGCTGTCGCTGTCTGCAGAACGACTTTCGACCGGGCGGCCTCGCTGTCCCATAGCCACCCAACAGAGGCTTGCTCCGGCCAGGAAGGCCAAAGACAGCGCGGCGACACCCATCAACCGCCAGGGGAACTCGGCTGTCGCCAGCAGCGGCACATTCTCCCAAACCGGCGCGGACGCCGGCAGTACCATGAAAATCGCCCAGCACAATGAGGCAGAGAAGAAGGCGAGATGATACCGTTGTTCACGAGTAAGCCGCCGCACCAGAAACAGGGCCAGAAAACCAAGTCCGCCCAACGCTACAGCGCCCCAACCCAGCGCGAACGGCAGATAGGGGTTGGCGGCGCCAGCGTCCAGCGCTGCCGGCCAGGCCAGAAGCTCTCGCCAGCTCAAGAACCGGAGCTGAAAATTGCTGCGGGCGATGTAGAACCCTTCGTGGGCCAGCGACCACTGGCGTTCATAGAGAGCTGGCAGCCAGAAAGCCGCGCTCAAGGCCAGCCCCAGCAGGCCGGCCAGGATAGAATGCCATACCGCAAGCCAGCGGCGATGAACGGCGCACAAGCCAAAGACGTAAACGGCGACAACTAGCGTAAAAATGAGAGCGTGAAAATTGTGGCTCAGCGTCAACAGGGCATACATGACGCCGGCGACCATCACGTTCCCAGGTCGCCCGCGCAGGACGACGCGCCGAAAGGCCCAGACTACCCAGGGAAAAGTAGCTATGGCCAGGAGCTGTGGGTAGTTGCCACCGTAGAGGTAAGCTTCGCGCAACTGGAACGGCGCATAGACGAAAGCAGCCGCGGCGAGGAGACCTGATTGCCAGCCGAAAATATCTTTCACCAGTTCGTACATGCCCAGGCCCATCACGAGGAAGCTCAAAAAGGGCAGCGCTTTGAGCGCAGTCTCGAGCGAGAGGCCTGCTATGTGGAGCAGTCCGGCGATTACATAGGGCAGCGGGGGGGCAAAGATGAACAGGGGAAAGCCATAGCCAAACGCCAGGTTGGGCGACCAGCGGGGATAAACGATGCCGTCCTGCCAGACGCGCACCCACTCGGCGGTACGGAATAGATGGATGGTTGCATCGGCTGCGCTGGGCAGGCCAGGTTGCAGCAGTGGATACAGGGCGAACGAGAGACTGGAGAGGACAGCCAGCCAGCCCCAGTCAAATCGCCCATGCGATGGCGGTCTCTTGGTCTGCTCAGCGCGGGCCTTCATGCGCAGCCTCCTCACGTGTCTCGGTTCGGCCTGCGGCCGGCAGAATGGAGCTCCAATGCAAGCCCAATGCCATCAGTAGCCCACAAACGGTCGCCCAGGCCGCTGCGCCCCAGACGGGCATGTTCAGGACCGCCAGGTCGGGCCGCGCGCCGGTCAGCAACATACGCCAATGACCAACGAGGGGGGTGAAAGCCGGGTTGAACAGCACTTTGTCTTCGTCGTTGACCCACAGCATGTAGTCACCGAAGTTCACCAGCAGGCCGCCAAGTTGCACCGCGAAGCCGATGGCGGCCAGAATGATGATGGCCGTCCGGGGCCCGCGGCCCAAACGCCACAGTGACCCGATGGGCAGGATGAGAAAGGGCAGCATGGGAACCATGAACCGCGGCCCCCACGACCAGCCGCCGTGCCATGTCCACCAGCCAGCGTGAAACAATAGCCAGAGCAAGAAGGATGCGGCGAAGAACACCGCTTCGCGCCTCCAACCCTCCCGCACCCAGCGCGCCCAGCCCCAGCCGGAGAGCAAGGTCAGCGGCGTGAACAGGAGCAGGCTCTTGCCCGGGCTCAGAAGCAGGCCGTAAAGACCCAACCAGAGCGGGGTCTGCCAGCCTTCGCCGCGGTAGCCCCCAGACCATGGGTTGCCGAAAGCCCACCATTGGTAGGCGACCTGGAGTGCGCTCAGCATCGCCACAGGCAAGAGGAAACAGACAGCCCGCCCGCTCGCAATGGCAAAGAGGTTTCCCGGTGCTCGTGGCAATGTCAACTGCGGGTTGCTGCCAGCCTGGTCGCCTTGTTCGAGAGACCACAGATAGGCAAGAAATGCCGGCAGCAACAGGGCGGATACCGTGCGGGTCAATACGGCCAGGCCAAAACCCGCGCCGCCCAACCACAGCCAGTTTCTCCGCATTTTCTGGCGATAGCTAAACAGGCCCAAAAGTGCCATGGCCAGGCCAAGCACTGTCAGCGGCTCGTTGAAGTAAAAGCGTGAATACGGCAGCGCCAACGTGCTCAGCCCGAAAAGCAGAGCCAGGCCGGCGCCCATCCGTGTTGAGCGGTAGAGGAGCGCGCCCAGCGCACACACTGCGCCGCAGGCCAGCGCCATGACGAACTGGTTGAAACGGGCTAAAGTGAACCGCAGGACTTGTCCGTAATCCAGGTCAGGGAACAGCGCGGATGCGCCTTTGCCCACGAGATACAGAGGAACGGCCGCCAGGGGCTGCCCCAGCCCGTATCGGCTGTAGCAACGACCCTCTCTCCCCTCGATGGCGGAGGGCAGTGCATCGTCGCAGGGAACTGACAGGCGGCCTTTGTCCACCATAGCCCAGGTTGTGCGCGCCATCGTCTCGCCGTCGGTTGAATAGAAGCCCTGGCCGCTCACAAGCAAATACAGGCCCACAAAGAACAGGGCGATACCGCAGCAGACAGCCCGGCTATCTTTACCACGCGATGGCGGCGTCGTTGAAAATCTTCCCGTGCGTTTCATGGTGCTTTGATCCTGACCACGCCCAACATCACGCGGCCCTCGGGCGCAGGCTGCCCGCCGGCATCCACGGCCGGCAAACGCAGGCCAGAAATCGGCTCATACAGGCCCACTGCGATTTGGTACTCGCCGGCCGGTAGTTCTTTGGGCAGCAATACGCCCTGGTTATCCACAATCTCGTCGCCTGGCTGCCAGGTGTTGGTTGGGCGGGAGCCGCCGGCCGGTTCTGAATCCCGTTGTGCACCGATCTGCCCCCGGCTGTCAAGAACGTGTACGAAAACCTTATAGGACTCGCCCAGGGTGGAATTTCCCGTCAGTTGCCAGAACAGGCGCAAGGGCAGAATCTCGCCGCCCTGGAACGTCTCTCGTGGCAAGCTGTAACCCAGTAGAGTAATCTGCTCACCGAAACGCACATTGACTTCGTATCTGGCTTCGCTCACTTTGTCCTCAGGAGTCGCATAGGTGGCCAGGCGTATATTGCCAAACCATCTCTCATCCGCTTTGAACAAGTGCTCGTCGAGCCATCGCTCCACGCGGTGTTCAGGGTCGGCCGCCTCGACGGCCCAGAACGCCGCGAACAGTCGCGAGTGTTCTGAGGCTGCTCTTTGCAGGGTCTCTTCTATGCTTGGCGCAGCGTAGTCTTGGGGCATCAGCGGATAATACGGCAGATCACCCCGATAGTACATGCTCAACAACTCGGCCTGCGCGGGATGGATGAGCACCACACCATCCTCCGGCTGGGCGGCGGCTTCCAGGTATTGCGCCAGTTCCAGGAAGAACTGGTCGTCGGCCTGATATTTCCACCAGAGGCGGTAGGTATCCAGTGAACGCACGCC
>DAOTYC010000053.1:0-18521 GCA_034435095.1 Anaerolineae bacterium
GAAATAACCCGGTCAGGTTGACATCAATGACCCGCTGCCAGTCCTCATAGGCGAGCTCTGTCGTGGGGAACACGGCGCGCTGTCCGGCAGCGTTCATCAGGATGTCCACCTTGCCGAAGGCATCCAGAGCGGTCTGAACCATCCGGTTGACATCAGCAGGGTCGGCCACATTCGCAGAAACGGCCAGCGCGCGGCGGCCCAGCGCCTCGGCCTCTCGCGCCGCCTGGTCGAGCTCCTCCTGCCCCCGTCCGACCAGGACCAGGTCGGCTCCTTCAGCAGCGTATGCCAGGGCAATCGCCTTACCGAGGCCTCGCCCGCCGCCGGTGACGATAGCCACGCGGCCCGCCAAACGTCCTTGACTTGCCATAGGTTCTCTCCCCCTCCCTAAACGAAGACCCTCAAATTACGCCCAGAGCCAATCTGATACTCGTATGGGCAAGGATTATAGTCATGCCAGAGTTTTTGTCAACGGCGAACTCTGAGAATCTGCCCGGTCTTTTGTGACTTGTATCCTCGCATGGTATAATAGCACAGGTCGCCCAATGACGACTCAGGCGCTTTCTTACTTTTAAGGAGGACAGCGAAGCTATGAAGAGGGCCAGAGCGCTTTTCCGCTTGCAGACTGTCGAGATGGAGATTGCTCAGAAAAGCCGACGTTTGAAAGAGGTCGAGTTTCTGTGGGGCAAGGACGACTCTATCGCTGCGGCGCAGACTGCGGTGCACCAGGCAGAAGCCCGTCTACACGCGGCACAGGTCGAGAGCCGTAAGCTGGAACTGGAAAGCCAGAGCCTGCAGGAGGAGGCGGCAGCGAATGAAAAACAGCTTTATAGCGGCCGGGTCACCAATCCAAAAGAACTCGCCAGCCTGCAGGACAAAGTCAAGAATCTGAAGGAGCGGCGCAGCAAAGTGGAGGACCGGTTGTTGGATTTGATGCTCGAAATAGAAGAGGCCGAAGCGAATCTGGCCGCGTGTCGGCAGAGCCTGAGCCAGTTACAGGCCGAATGGGAATCTGATCAATCCGGCCTGGCAGCCGAACGGGATGCCCTGGCGCAAAGCCTGTCTGCCCTGCGGTCTGAGCGCGAGACCCTGCGCGCCAGCATCTCCGCCGGCGACCTGGAGGTCTTTGAAGATCTGTCGCGGCGCAAGGGCGGCCGCGGCGTGGTGAAGATGATTGATGGCACCTGCCAGGGCTGCGGTGTCTCTGTGCCGTTCAATCAGGCCAAGGCAGCAGCCGAGACCGACGAACTGATCTTCTGTGGCAATTGCGAACGTATTCTGTGCGTATGACCAGGATTATTCTGTTTACCGGCAAGGGCGGCGTAGGCAAAACCAGTGTCTCAGCGGCAACGGCCCTGCGCTGCGCCGATCTGGGGTATCGGACCATCGTCGTCAGCACCGACCCGGCCCATAGCCTGGGCGACTCGTTGGACATGGAGCTGGGGCCAGAACCAATCGAAGTGCTTCCCAGGCTGTGGGCGCAGGAAATTGACGTGCTGTACCAGATGGAAAAGTATTGGGGCAAGGTTCAGGACTACATGAGCTCGCTCCTGGCCTGGCGTGGGATGGACGAAATCATCGCCGAGGAGACCAGTGTCTTCCCCGGCATGGAAGAACTCGCCAGCCTGCTGCAAATCGTCAAACTGCATGACGACGGCGAATACGATGTGATTATTGTGGACTGCGCACCCACCGGCGAGACTTTAAGACTGTTGTCGTTCCCCGAAATTGGGCGCTGGTATCTGGAAAAGATTTTCCCCTTCGAGCGCAAAGCCCTACAACTGACCGGCCCGATCTTGAAGCGGTTTATTGACATGCCCATCCCTGATGATGTCGTTTTCGACACCATCAAGGAGCTCATCCTGCAACTGGAGCGCATGCACACGCTGCTGACCGACCGCGAGAAATCGTCCATCCGATTGGTGTTGAACCTGGAAAAGATGGTCATCCGTGAAGCGCAGCGAACTTTTACTTACCTCAACCTGTACGGCTTCCCCACTGACGCGGTCATTTCCAATCGGGTCATTCCAGAAGCCATTACCGACGCCTACTTTTCGGCCTGGCGGGAGAGCCAGGCGCGCTATGGCGACCTGTTAAAAGAAGCGTTCTCACCCCTGCCCATCTTTTCCGTTCCGCTTATGGACGCCGAGGTGGTGGGGCCGACCATGCTGCGCCGTATGGCCGAGGCGACCTACGGCGACACAGACCCCACGGCCATCTTCTACACTGGCCGGAGCCAGGTCATCGAAAAGGATGGCGACGACTATCGCCTGCTCCAGCCTCTGCCTTTCGTCTCGAAAGAAAGGATTCAGCTCACGCGCACGGCAGACGAACTGGTGGTGCGGATCGGCAATCAGAAGCGCAACCTGATACTGCCACGCGCACTGGTCGGGCTGGAGATCCTGAGTGCCAGGCACGAAGATGACCTGCTGACCATCACCTTTGGCCCCAGACGAGGGGAACGGCCGCCTGATGACTGAGCGCTGCCGGCGAGGGGCTGACATCCCGACCGCCCGCCCGAGAGAAACGGCCTCGCCAGAAATGTCAGGACATCAGCCGGGGCCGTCGTCTGCGCCGCGCCCTGTCGTGCCCGATGCAGCAGTGGCCCTGTTGGTGGCTGCGGCAAGCGGCCTGGTATATGTCCGCGCCCTGGCGCCCACCGTGGTGGCGGGCAACAGTGCGGAGTACCAGTACATTTCGTTTCTGCTGAGCATTCCCCATTCGACCGGCTACCCGCTGTACACCCTGCTGGGCAAAGTATTCACGCTCCTGCCAATCGGCCCCGTCGCCTATCGCGTAAATTTGCTGTCAGCGGCGGCGGCGGCGGCGGCGGTCGCGCTGATCTACTGCGTTCTGAGACAGCTCATTGACAGACAGGCCATTGCCGCGGCTGCGGCGCTGGCGTTCGCTTTTGCGGCGAGCTTCTGGGGCGCGGCAGTGATCGCCGAGGTTCACACGTTGAACGTCGCGTTCGTTGCCCTGGACATCCTGCTGTTGCTTCGCTGGGAGAGGCGGCAGCGAGAACCAGGCAGCGCGGGCATCGCCTGGCGCGACCTGCGCTGGTTCGCCCTGGCCTACGGGTTCAGCCTGACCCATCACCGCACGACCCTGTTGCTCGCTCCCGCTTTCGCCGCCTTCATCGCCCTGACGCTGCGCGCTCGTCCAGGCGCAGCGCAAAGGGCGTCGGAAGAGGCAGCCAGCCGCCGACAGCTTTGGGCTCAAGCGGCCACGACTCTGCTGTTGTTCGTACTGCCCTTGGCCCTGTACGCCTACATTCCTCTGCGCGGCCAACATTATCTCTCACACAGCGACCCGGCCGTGACTGCCATCTACCGAGACCGCGTCCCAGAAGCCATCTTGCGGGGCACGGTCAGCTCGCACTACCGCCAGAGCTGGGCTGGTTTCATCAACCTGGTCACCGGCCGGGATTATGCTGTGGACGTGGGCATTGATTCATGGGAGCAATTTGGCGAGCGTCTGGCTGTATGGGCGACTGCGCTGAACGAGCAGTTCAGTCCGGTGGGCCTCGCGCTTGGGGGGATCGGCCTGGTGGTTCTCTGCCGACGAGACTGGCACCGGGCGACGTTGTTTCTGGTGAGCTATGCCAGCCTGACTCTTTTCGCTATCTTTTATGTAGGGCACGGCCAGATTTGGTACTACTTCTTGCCCGCCTATGTATTCTGGGTGGGCTTCATGGCCGTAGCACTCGAGGCCATCTGGCGGGCTGTGGAAAACCGCCCTGGACAGCCCGATTCATCTTCTGGCCGACTTAAGCCTTACGTCCTCTTTTCACTGCTATGCTTTGTGTTGCCAGGTGCACTGTTGCAGCACAACTGGCATCGGTCGGACATGAGCGCGCATGACATTGACCGCGACCGTGCTCAAGAGGTGCTGTCACAACCTCTCGAAGATGGAGCGGTGATTCTGGGGCCGTGGGACCTGGTCACAGCGATCCGGTATTTCCAGTACGCTGAAGGCATTCGATCCGACTTGGTGGTGGTGCACGCCGACCCTGCCTACAGCAGCGGCCAGAAAATCATCGAGAAATGCGTGGAACTGGAACGCCCGCTCTATTTGCTTGACTTCCTGCCCGCCGGTGTACAGGCGGCCCAAACAGACCGACGGGTGCGGCTGACTCCCATACCATATCGGGGAGGGACCGACTTGGCCGGCCCGCGCGGAGAATTCGACAGTCGGCTCGCGTTGCTGGGGATCAAAGCGTCGCCCAATCCCCTTCGCCGCCCAGCGGGGATTCAGACTTACATGCAGATACAAGCCTTTTGGCGCGCCCTCGCCGACCTCAACCAGAACTACACGGCGGTGGTTGAGCTCATCGCGCCAGGCGGCAGCGTCGTGTCCAGAGTTGACGAATCGCCCGCCACCGTATATTATCCAACCTCTAGATGGCGGGCAGGCCAGACATTTGTGGGTGAATACTGGTTGGCGCTGCCTCCATCTGCACCTGACGGTGCATATACGTTGGAAATCGGGCTGTACGACAGCAATGACCAGCGCGTGCCAGTGTCCGCTTCCGATACTAAAGAAGGTGAGTCTATCATTATGACAGGCCTGCAGGTTGAGACAGAGAACTGAGCCACTCGAGGGGCGCATGAATCAAGACGCTGTTTGGAAGCGTTACCTGACCGATTACAATGAAGGCCTGGGTCTGGTATACGAGCGGTTCGTGCTGAATGATTACTTGCTGGGCCTCAAGGAACGGTACGACATCGAAGATGTGTTGGAAGCCCCGCTCTACGGCATGGCCGGCGTGTCGGGTATCAACAGCGTCATGCTGGCCCGCGCCGGGTGTCAGGTCACACTGGTGGACGACAACGCCGAACGTCTGGCGGGCGTGGCTCGCATCTGGGACGAGCTCGGCTTGCGGGCCAGTTTTGTAGCACAAGAACCGTTGATCAAGTTGCCCTTCGCCGAAAGGCGGTTCGACCTGGTATGGAATTGGGCAGCGCTGTGGTATCTGAAAAACGCCGGACCGCTGCTGCGCGAGCTGGTGCGCGTGTGTCGTCGCGTTGTGTTCATCGCCATGCCCAATCCGTACCAGATAGGCTACATCGTCCGCAAGCGGTTTGTGGAGCCCGAATTCTTCAAGACCGTTGACGAACGTTGGGTGAGCATGAAGCTGGTCAAGTCGGTTCTGGTGGCGGAAGGCGTCCAAATCATCGAGGAAGGGGTGCTTGACGTACCGCCCTGGCCGGATACGGTCATGCCCGCCGCCGATTTCTTGCGCAAACTGGGCATCCGTTCGAGACGGCTGGAGTCCCGTTTCAGCGGTGAGGGCTGGACATGGAGCACGATGGATTATTACCTGGGGCGTCGCCCTGACCTGCGCGACAAAGTGATGCGCTACGCCTGGCTGGACAGGCTGCGCATCCCGTGGCGGCTCAAGTTGGCGTGGGCCCATCACCGCTATCTGCTGGGTGTACGCGGTGGTGAAAGGTAAAGTTCACGCCACGGGAGGTTGTGCAACAAGGGATCTCAACTTCACACGCCGAGCGAGATTCTTCGCTTCGCTACAAACTACCCTGTCCCGTCATTCTGAGCGAAGCGAAGAATCTCAACGCCTGCCAGCGCGAGATGCTTCGCCTTCGGCTCAGCATGACGGAGGACGCCCCCTCCGGTCACTGCGAACGCAGCGAAGCAATCTCCGGGTTGGCGGCCGTAGCCTAGGGCCTCGTGCCCGTTACGCCCACAAGGGGCTATGCTACATTGCTTCGTCGCCCTGCGGTCTCCTCGCAATGACGCCTGACGATGTTCCTTCCCCCCATGAGCGGCGCATCTGGGCGACGTGGAGGAGTTCAGAATAACGGCCAGCCCAATTCGGCGGCTATGAAAAACGCCGTAAGCATCTGCTTCCTGAAATTCCGGATGCACTTGTGAATGAACGATGCGAATCGTGCCAGACCGCGCCGCGGCTGGCGCGCAGGTTCCTCACCGCCGGTCACAGAAAGCTGGGCGGCACCAGGCAGCGCTCCATCCAGCCGATAGCCGCGTCAATGTGCCGCTGCCCCTCCCGCATGGAGAAGCAGCCATGCCCCGGCAGGAACACGTCTACCCCCAGCCCGGCCATGTTGCGGATGCTCTGCAGGTGCGCCTGCAGGTCGCAGTCCCAGATGCTCTGCAACAGAATCTTGCCGCCGAAGAACAGCGCGTCGCCGCTGAACAGATAGCGAAGGCCATCGGCGTCCATGACCAACACCAGATGGCCGGCGGAGTGCCCCGGCGCGTCCAACGCCTTGAGAGCCACCTCGCCCACCGGCACGACCTGGCCGTCAACCAGCTCGACATCCACCGGGCACGGTTCCAGGCAATAGTGCAGCTCATAGTAACCGCCCTTCTTGCCCATATCCAGACTGCACCTGGACTCGTCACCGTTGCGCAGCCAATCGGCGCCCACCTTTGACGCCAGCACCTTCAGGCCGGGCAGCGCACGACGCAGGGCTGCCGCGCCGCCGGCGTGGTCGGCGTGAAAATGGGTCAGAAACAGATAGTGGACCTGGGCCGGCTGGAAGCCGTGCGCCCGCACGTTGTCCAGCACTTGCTCGACGCCCAACCCCGTCCCGGCGTCAATGAGGGCCAGTTCGCTGCCCCCATCTACGAGATAAATGTGGCAGTCGCTCGTGTGCGAGATGCTGATGCCCGCACCCCCGCTGCCCACCAGATAGACTCGCCTGTCCAGTTGCACTGAAATCCTCCTCACCCGAAACCGTGGATTGCAGCCACATGGCTGCCGCCTTCTAAGGCACAGCCAAGACGGCAATCACGCCCGCTGTTTGTAAATTGCCACAACCAACAACACCACCGTGCCTTTGATGAGCTGCTGGTAAAACACATTGACGCCCAGGATGACCATCACGTTGTTGATGAGCGTCAGGATGATCACCCCGGCCAACGTGCCGAACAGGTTGCCGCGCCCCCCGAACAGGCTGGTGCCGCCGAGCACCACCGCGGTGATGGAATCGAGCTCCATGCCCATGCCTGCCAGCGGGTCGCCGATGCCCATGCGCGCCGTGGTCATCAACGCCGCCAGCGCGACCAGGAAGCTGCCCAGGCAATATACGGTCAGCCGCGTCTGCCGCACCTTGATACCGGAACGGTGCGCCACTTCCGGGTTGCCGCCCACCGCATAAATCGCCCGTCCAAAAGAGGTCTTGGACAGCACGAACACCGCCAGACCAAAAATGACCGCCAGGATAAACAGCGGATGGGGGATCGACCACCACGTCCCATAATACAGGGCATCGCCCATCACGGTGGGGATGCCGCCCTTGGGCACGGTGGTATAGGCCAGGCCCGCGCCTTGCAGGATGAGGGCGGTCCCCAGCGTGGCGATAAACGGCGGCACGTTGCCGCGCGTCACCACCAGGCCGTTGAACAGGCCCACGGCCAGGCCAATCAGCAGCATGAGCCCGGCCACCCAAACCATACGGTCCGGCTTGCTGTCCATCAGGCCGGCGCACAGCAGGCTGATGAGCGTGACCAGTGAGGCAACCGACAGGTCAATGCCTCCGCTCAGGATAATAATCGTCTGCGCCGTGGCGATGATGCCTGGTATGGCGCACTGGCGCGCCAGAGTCCACAGGTTGGCTGCGCTGCGAAATGTAGGCGAATAGTAGGCCAATCCTGCGAACGCCACCACCAGCGCACCGTACAGCACCAGAACCAGTGCGTTATCGGTCACGAAGTGCCGCAACGCGCTCTTACCCACCGTCCCTCGGCTCATGGAAGTTGTCGTCAATGTGCTCACCTCTCTGCTACAGGTTTGCCGTCTCACAAAGTCGCTGCGGGCAGCAGCGGCCCGCGCTCCCGGCCGCCTGCGTAAGGGCCTGTCCAGCCAGTTTCAGCCTGAAGGTGAACCATCAGGCCGGCCTATCCGTGTCACAGGCGGCGACCGCTGTTTCCCCGATCGCCAAAGTCAGGATGCGCTCCTCGGTTGCCTCTTCCCGGCTCAGTTCGCCGGCGATCCGGCCGCGGCTCATGACCAGGATGCGGTCGCTCATGCCGATAATCTCTGGCAGCTCTGAGGAGATCATGATGATGCCGGTGCCCCGGTTCGCCAGCTCGCGCATCAGGTGATAGATTTCTGCCTTGGCCCCCACGTCTATGCCCCGCGTCGGTTCGTCCATGATGATCAGCTTGGGCGCCGAACACAGCCACTTGGCCAGCACCACCTTTTGCTGATTGCCGCCGCTGAGATACCCGACCTCCTGCTCCAGCGAAGGTGTCTTGATGTCCAAACCTTCCACCTGTCGGGCCACCAGTTCGCTCTCGCGGCGGTCATTGATCAGCCAGAAATCCTTGAGGCGGTCGAGTACGACCAGGCTGGTGTTGTTGCGCACCGATTGGCTCAACACCAGACCTTGCAGCTTGCGGTTTTCCGGCACCAGCGCCATGCCCATGTCTATGGCCCGGCGCGGGCGACCCAACGCCACAGGTCGGCCATCCAGCAATACCTCGCCGCTGTCCACCGGCCCTACGCCAAACAGAGCCGTCGCCAGCTCGCTGCGGCCCGCGCCCACCAGCCCGGCCAGCCCCAAAATCTCCCCGCGGTTGACCGTGAAACTGATGTCCCGCAGGCCCAGCCGGCCCGACGACAGGTTGCGCACTTCCAGGAGCGGCCCTCCAACAGAGCCCTGGGCTGGCGGAAACGTCTCGTCGAGCGAGCGACCCACCATCATGCGGATGAGCGTCGGCTTGTCCATGTCTTTGACCTCGCCGGTCCCCACCACCCGACCATCGCGCAACACGGTCACCCGTTCGGCGATCTGAAACACTTCGTCCAGGCGATGTGAGATGTAAACGACCGTGACGCCCTGCGATTGCAAAGTCCGAATAACCTGGAATAATTGCTCCAGTTCATGGCCGGCCAGCACCGCCGATGGCTCGTCCATGATGATGATGCTCAGGTCGGTGTGCAGGGACAGGACCTTGGCGATTTCCACCAGTTGCTGCTGGGCCACGCTCAGGTCAATCACGCGGTCGCGCAGGTCGAGGCAGACGCCGAGGCGGTCCAAGGCGCGCTGCGCCTCCTCATGGGCGCGCGCCCAATCAATCACGCCCAGCCGCGTCCGCGGCAAATCGCCCAGCAGAATGTTCTCGGTCACCGTCAGCCACGGCAACAGGTTGAACTCCTGATAGATGATGCCAATGCCCATCCGCTGCGCCTCGGCCGGGTTGGTCAATTGGACGGTCTTGCCCCTGAGCCGGATCTCCCCCTGGTCAGGGTGATAGACGCCAGCCAGGATTTTCATCAGCGTGGACTTGCCGGCGCCGTTTTCACCGACCAGGGCATGTACCTCGCCCACCCGGCAGGAAAACGACACATCGTCCAGGGCGACGACGCCCGGAAATTCTTTGGTGATATGCAGCATTTCGAGCGCGAGTTCGGCCATAGGCTCTCCCTGAGGGCCTGCCAGGCCTCAGAGACCCGGCAGGCCCTCACCTGACAATGCTGGTGTAAATTATCCCTTCTTCGGGAACTGCTTCTCTACCCAGCTCATCGGATACCGATAGTCCACCCACAAGTCATCCGACAGGTCGGGCTGGATGTAGTTGTCAATCTCCGCCGAGCTGAACTCGAGCTGGTCCACATATTCGTAGCGCGGCACGACCTCACCCATCATGGCGCGGACGGCCATGTCTACCATCAGCATGCCGATGGCGTTCGGATAGCCGACGAAGTAGCACTCGACGTTGTACTTCTTGACCAGCTTGAGGAAGCCATTGAGCGGCTCGCCGGTCATCGGCGGGATGTCGCGTTTGGCCTCGACAAACGCCTCGATGGCCGGCCACGACTGGAACGCGCTGTCGGACCAGATGCCATCAATTTGCGGATAGGCAGCCAGCCAGGCTTCGAAGCCCTTCTTGCCCTCGGTGATTGACCAGTTGTGGTAGCCGTGGGCCAGGATTTCGATGTCCGGATACTCGGCGAAGACGGCCCGCGCCGCCTCCAGGCGAACCTCCGCCGTATCCACGCCGGCCATGCCGCTGGCCATCACGATCTTGCCCTTGCCGCCCAGTTTCTTGGCCAGCCACTCGGCGCACTTCCGCCCGTGGAAGGCATTGTCGGCGTTGATGTAGCTCAGGAACTTGTCGGTCAGGTAGGGCATCTGCATCTGGATGACCGGAATGCCGGCGTCCCACATCCTCTCTAACGGGCCTTTGAGCGCGGCGCCCAGCGGCGTGGAAATCAACACGTCTGGCTTCTGGGCCAGGATGGTCTCCGCCGCGGCCACCTGCACCGCCGCGTTGCCCTGCCCGTCGGCGTACAGATATTCGTCGCTGAACAGCCCCTTGTACTTCTCCAGCCGGGCGTAGTCGGAATGGCCGTCGAGCATCAGCGCCCATGAGTTGGTCGGCCCCTGCGAGATATTCGCCAGTTTCCAGGGCGGGTCCTTCTTAAAGGGGGTGCAGTCATAGAACAACATGCGCTCCCAGTCTTCCGGACGGACCTCGCCAGCCTGACGGAGTTGCGCCGCCTCGGCCTTCAGGCCGACGTTGCCCAGCAGCGAATGGGCCACCGTCAGGCCAAGCAGCCCGCCTGTCGCGCGGATGAACTCCCGCCGGCTCAACTGCCCCTTGTCCACTTTCTCCAACAGCCGATTGATGAACAGATTCTGGTTCATGGTCATATCTCTCCTTTCTTATGTTTACTTCTTGATGAACTGTTTCTCCACCCAACTCCACGGGTAACGATAGTCCACGATGAAATCGTCGCTCATGTCCGGCTTGTAGTACTTGTCCAACTCGTCCGTCCCGAACTCCAACTGATCCACATATTCGTAACGCGGCACGACCTCGCCCATCAACGCACGCACGGCCATATCCACCATCAGGAGACCAGTGGCATTGGTGTAGCCAAATGCGTAGAAGTCGGCCTTGTATTGCTTGGCCGCGCGGAGGAAGCCATTGAACATGTCGCCGGTGATGGGCGGAATATCGCGCTTGGCTTCGGTCAGCGCTTCCATCGCCGCCATAGCCGCGAACCCGCTGTCGCACCAGATGCCATCAATCTGCGGGAAAGCAGCCACCCACGCCTCGAAGCCCTTCTTGGCTTCGGTGACCGACCAGTTGTGATAGGCCTGGGCGATTTCCTCGATGCCAGGGTATTCGGCCATGGCCGCCCGCGCCCCGGCCAGCCGCTGCTCGGCCGTGTCCACGCCGGCGATGCCGCTGCTCAGCACCACCTTGCCCTTGCCGCCGAGTTTCTCACACAGCCACTTGGCCAGCGTGTAGCCGTTGATGTAGTTGTCGCCGTTGATGTAGCTCAGGAACTTGTCGCTCAGATAGGGCATCTGCATCTGAATGACCGGAATGCCCATGTCCCACGCTCGCTCCAGCGGTCCCTTCAGCGCAGCGCCCAGGGGCGTCGCAATGATGACGTCCGGCTTCTGGGCCAGAATGCTCTCCATGGCCGCCACCTGCACCGCCGCATTGCCCTGACCGTCAACCAGGATGTAATCGCTGAACAGGCCCTTATACTTCTCATTGATGGCGTAGTCGCTATGGCCGTCGAGCATCAGCGCCCATGAGTTCGTTGGGCCCTGCGACAGGTTGGCGATCTTCCACGGCGGGTCTTTCTTAAACGGCGTGCAGTCGTAGAACAACATCCGCTCCCAGTCTTCGGGCCGCACTTCGCCCGCCTGTGAGCCCGGCGCCGCGCTCACCGTCGGCGAGCCGCCCACCGTGTCAAGCAGCGACTGGGCGGCGGCCACGCCGATAATCCCCCCAACCGCGCGGATGAACTCCCGTCGGCTGAGCCGCCCGGTTTCCACTTTGTGCAACAGGTCTTTTAACAAGCCTCCAGCCATGATGTTTCCCTCCTGTGGTCAACTACAAATCGTTCACGAAGTCAGTCCGACCCTGCCAGATATCAGAAACCTCGCAGGTCTCCGCACAAGCTCATCCGACAATTTGTCTCCTCCAGTCACCTCCCTTCAGCCAGCCTTGCACCAATCACTCAAAATGGGTCTGCGTCGAATACACCAGGACCGCCCCGATGATGACCAGGCCCTTCAAGATGTGCTGGTAATGCACCTGCAGGTTCAGAATGAAGACAATATTGAACAGGGCGGTGAGCAACAGCACGCCGGCGATGGTCCCGCCGATGCCACCCCGCCCGCCGGCGAAGCTGGTGCCGCCGACCACCACCGCGGCGATGGAATCCAGGTCGAAGCCGCGCCCCAGATAGCGGTCGCCGTAGCCGATGTAGCCGCTGAGCAACAGGCCGGCGATAGCCGCGAACAGCCCACACAGCACATACGTCGTGATGGAGATCATCTCGACGTTGATGCCAGAGAAGCGCGCCGCCTCGCGGTTGCCGCCGGTGGCATACAGCCGCCGGCCGAAAGGCGTCTTATTCAGCACGACCCAGACGATGGCCGCCAGAATGATCAGAATGACTACGGGAATCGGCACCGGCCCGATGATGGACGCCAGAACGCGCACGAACGGCGCCGGCCGCCCGCTGATGATGCCTTTGGTGTAGGCGAAGCGGATGCCCTCGACGAAAATCAACATGCCCAGCGTCGCCACGAAGGGTGGTATGTTGCGCTTGGTGATAAGCAGGCCGTTGAGGAAGCCGACGACGACGCCGATCATCAGGCAGAACAGGATGGCGAATGCCACCCGGTCGTCTTTGCCACCGGTCAGCTCCGAAATGAAGATGGCGACCGTGCCCATGACTGCCCCCACCGACAGGTCAATGCCTCCGCCCAGAATGACCAACGTCTGACCCAGGCTGACAATGCCCAGCACAGCGGCGGCCCGCAGCACGTTCAAAATATTGGAGAACTTGAAGAAGGCGGGAGACATGGCCGCCGACAACAGAATAACGATGACCAGGGCCACATACACGCCCCGCGCCGCCAGGAAACCGGACACAGAGCCGGTGGTGATGTTGCGTATCACTCGCGTCGCCAAACTGGATGTGTCTTCCACGCATGAACCTCCTCGCTACGAGAATCCTTACCGCCATCTGTAACGGCAGCTTCGTGTGACTGCCCCGTGTGCCGGGCACAGGGGCCCACCACGACATACCTGGCCCGCCGTCTAATCGTGCACGCGCACATCAGTCACCCCAAATACTTCAACGCACTGAGCGCATAGACCTGCGCCGCCTGGAGCGGGCTGTTTACGTCAATGTGTTCGTTTGGGCTGTGGGCCAGCGGCAGCCGCCCCGGCCCAAAGGCCGGTACGGTCGGGATGCCCAGCCCAAACTGGAACTTTGGCGCGTCGGTTGTGCCCGGGATGCAACCCAGCGGCGGGCACGCCCCAAACACTCGCCCCGCCGCCCATTGCAGCGCCGCCGTCAGCGGGTGGTCGGCTGGCATCTCGCTGGGCTCAATCCAGCCCAGCGGCAGCGGCTCAAAACTCAGTTCGGCCTTCAGGTCAGGGTCCTCGCGGCGCAGGTCGTCCAAAAAGGCCTCGATGTCCTGGCGGACACCCTGTTGGGTCATGCCGGGCAGGGTGCGCAGGTCACAGGCAAATTCTGCATAGCCGGGGTAGACGCCGAAGAACACGCCGCCGCTGACCATCACCCCAACGTTGAGCGTCACCCCCTGCGGACACAGCGGGTGTGGCGTGTAGCGGATGCGGCCTGGCAGGTCACGCTGCATCCGCCACAGGACATAAGCCATCTTGACGCTGGCGTTCACCGAGGGAAGAATGTCGGAGATGCTGCTGTGCATCTGCGTGCCCCACACCTTGATCCGAAAACAGCAGTTCCCCCGCGATAGCAGGCACAGATATTCCCACTCACGATGGATGCCGCACGGCTCGCCCAGGATGGCCGCGTCGGCCTGCGCCAGCCGCTCCTCGACCAGGTAGTCGGCGCCAAATGCGCTGCCGGCTTCTTCGTCGGCGGTGAACGCCAGAAGCAGGTCGCCTTTCAAAGGCGCGGCGGTCGCTCGCAGGGCAGCCGCCGCATAGACCATAGCTGCGACTGCCGCTTTCATATCGCCTACGCCCAGGCCATAGAGTTTGCCATCAATGATTTCAGGTTTGAGGGGATCGGTCAACCACCTGGAGCGGTCGCCGATGGGTTTGGTGTCCAGATGGCCGCTGAGCATGAGGGTCGGCCCGCCGCCCGTACCCCGCAGGCGACAAAACACGTTCGGCCGTTCGGGTGTTTTCGCTTTGACTTCTACATCGGGCAGGCCGAGCTCGTTCAATCGTTGGACCACCGCCTGGGCCACGGCGCGTTCATCGCCAGGGGGGTTCACGCTGGGAATGGCGACCAGCGCCCGCGTAAACTCAAACAACTCGTCCCTGCGGTCATGCAAAAACTTCAACGCGGCTGCGTCGTAATCGGCCATTGATTGTGTCTCCTCAAAGGAAGCCCTGCTGAACACGACAGAAAAGTCTGAGCTTGGTACGTCCCGGGTCACTGACTTCTCACCGCGAAATTAATATACCAGACCGTCAGGCGCAAAAACTCGGCGGATATACTGGACTTACGGTATGCCCTTATTGTACCACACTCAATGGCCGACTGTCAATCAAAACGCTTAAATTGTCTCCATTCGTCATCGCCGCATAACCGGCCAGGTACATTTCTCAACCCACGATCGGCTATTCCCTGCGTGATAGTTCATCATACTCCCTTGTCTCACACGGGTCAAATGGACGCAAATGGAACAAGTGCATCCAGAATTTTAGGCAAGCATGAGTTAGGAACGGCGAGCTCATTTCTTGCCCAGCTCAAATTCGGCGTGGATGGCGCGCACGGCGTCGCGGATGTCTTTTGCGTCAACCACGAGCGAGATGTTGTATTCCGACGACCCCTGGGCGATGGCGATCACGTTGATACCGTTGCGTCCCAGCGCGCCGAAGACTTTGGCCGAAATGCCCGGCGTCCCTTTCATGCCGGCCCCGACTACGGCGATAACGCCGACGCCTTTCTGTGCCGTGACCTGGTCAATGTCACGCCGACTGATGTCCAGCGCGAGTTCATCGTTCAGCATGGCCAGCACCCGTTCGGTGTTCCGCTCCTGGATGACGAAACAAATATTCTGCTCAGAAGAAGACTGGGAAATCATGAAGATGCTCGTGCCCGTCCGCGCCACCGCGCCGAAGACTTTGGCTGCCACGCCGGGCACGCCCATCATGCCCCGACCGGCCACCGTGACGATGCTCAAGTCATCAATCGAGGCGATGCCCTTGACCGTCATGCCATTGTGCACTTCTTCCGTGAGCAGCGTGCCGGGGTGAGATGGGTTGAACGAATTCAAAATGCGCACTGGAATTCCGCCCTCCACCGCCGGCCGCACGGTTTTCGGATGAAGCACCTTCGCCCCAAAATACGACAGCTCCGAAGCCTCAGCGTATGAGATGGTCTCCAGCGTTCGCGCATCGGGCACGACGCGTGGGTCTGCCGTCATGACGCCATCCACATCGGTCCAAATCCACAGCGCGTCGGCGTCCAGGCAGCGGGCAAAAATGGCCGCCGAATAATCGCTGCCGCCCCGCCCCAACGTGGTAATAATGCCTTCCTGCGTGGCGCCGATGAAGCCGGTCAGCACCGGCGTGACGCCCTCTTCAAGCAGAGGCAGCAGCCTTGCCTTCGTCTTCTGCCGGGTCAGGTCCATCAGCGGGGAGGCGTTGCCAAAACTGCTGTCGGTGATCAGAATCGAGGTCGTCTCGATGGCTTCGGCGCGGAGTCCTTCCTTGCGCAATGCCTCCGCCACAATGTCCACCACCATCCTCTCGCCAAAAGAGGAGACCACATCCAGCCCACGCGGGGTGAGCTCGCCAAGCACGGAGATGCTCTGGCACAAATTCACGAAATTGTCCAGCAGCGTCTCGATGTGTTCCAGGATGGCGATGCCCCGGCCGACGTCCGAAGCCACGCCCAACACTGCAGCGCGATGTTTCTCCAGCAGGCGGTCACGGACCGTTTGCCACGTCTGGCCTTCCCCTCTGGCGGCAGCAAAGGCCGCGTCAATGAGCGCGTTGGTCACGCCGCTCATCGCCGACACGACGACCACCACCGGACCATGCTGCTCCATCGTCTGGCGCACCAATCGCGCCGCATTGGCGATGCACTCTGCGTCTCCAACTGAGGTGCCACCGAATTTCATCACGATCATGATGCTTCCCCTCCCAAAACCATAAACTGCCAGGATTGGGCGCACGCCACAAGCCTACGCCCCCAAAACCTTCTCCACTGCATCAAGCGTTGCGTCCACGACCAGCGGCGCGGCCAGGCTCTCGGACCTGATGCCTTCCAACTGGCCGAGATGATAGGCGATGGTCGCCTCCGGGTCCTTCAGCAGGTGGCCGGTCAGCACGGCGACGACCGACTCACCCCGTCCGATAACCCCCTCGGCCGCCAGCTTGCGGATGCCGGCCAACGAGCTGGCCGAAGCCGGCTCACAGCCGATGCCAGCCGCATCAATGGCCGCCTTGGCATCCATGATCTCCTGATCGGTCGCCTGCGTCACCAGGCCATTCGTCCACCGCAGGGCGCGGACGGCGCGTTCATGGCTCACCGGATTGCCGATGCGGATAGCCGTAGCCAGTGTGTGCGCAGCAACCTGATGCCGCTCACGGAAGCCATCCCGGTAACTGAGATAGAACGGATTCGCACCCGCCGCCTGGACACAGGCCAAACGCGGCATCTTTTCGATGAGGCCCAGTTGCCGGAGCTCTTCCAGGGCCTTGCCGAACGCGCTGGCATTGCCCAGATTGCCCGCCGGCAACACAATCCAGTCAGGCGGCTGCCAGTCTCGCTGCTGAAGCATTTCAAACACGATGGACTTCTGGCCTTCGATGCGAAAGGGATTGACCGAATTGAGCAGATACACGCCCGAAGCATCGCACACCTGGCGCACCAGCGTCATGGCGGCATCGAAATCGCCCCGAATCTGCAGCGTGCGCGCCCCGTAAGCCATGGCCTGAGCCAGCTTGCCCAGCGCGATCTTGCCTTCCGGCACGAAGACCCACACCCGCATCCCGGCCAGTGCGCCATAGGCGGCCAGCGAGGCCGACGTGTTGCCGGTCGAAGCGCAGGCTGCCGCCCGACACCCCAGGCGGCGCGCCTGGGTGACGCCCACCGTCATGCCGCGGTCCTTGAAAGAGCCGGTCGGGTTCTCGCCCTCGTGCTTGAATTGCACGTCGTCAATGCCAGCCCAATCCGACAGCCGCTGACTGCGGTAGAGTGGCGTGTTCCCCTCCGGACGGGTGACGATCTCATCGTCAAGGGCGGGCAGGACCAATTCGCGGTAGCGCCACACGCCGCTGACATCCGGACCCTGCCAGGCAGAACGTCGCCCGTCAAACACAGCCTTCGTCACCTGTCCGCGCAATGTCGCCAGGTCCCGCTGCACGTCCAACAGGCCGGCGCAGCGGTCGCACTCGTACCGCACCTCATCGAGCGGATATTTCGCCCCACAGTTCATACATTCCAACCAACAGTCCACGCATCACCCTCCTGCTACGAAGAAACTATCCTCTCCCGTCATTCTGAGCTTCCCCACGGCGCGTCGGCGCGCCGCTCATGGGGGAAGAAACGTCGCCGGGTGTCATTGCGAGTCGCCCGCAGGGCGACGAAGCCATGTAGCCTAGCCCCTTGTGGGCGTAACGGGCACAAGGCAACGGGCACGAGGCCCTATGCTACGGCCGCCAACCCGGAGATTGCTTCGCTTCGCTCGCAATGACCGGCTAGTTTCTTAGCGGCAGGTTTGGAAACCTGCCCTACGGCTCAGATCTCACGCAATCTCCTTTCAGCGTCGTGGTGAAGCGCGCCTACGCGCCGTGGCGAAGCCCAGACGCAGAAACCCTGAATAGACGCAGATGGACACAGATTGATGTTAACCTGTGTCCATCGTGGCGCACGTGTGCTGTGATGAACTTATCGTAAAGTAACCTGTAGCCAATAGCTACTGCGTCTCAACGTTCGGCGCAATCGGGGTGAGCCGCTCCCGATAAGGCTGAAGGAACTCCACCATGGCCGGGTCGTCCGGCGAGTCGGGCCCCAACAGAATCAAACGTCCGTCCCAGCTCAGCAGATTGCCCCTGGCGTCGAAATCCAGGCGCACCAGGCCCAAATTCTGCCCCAGACTGCCGGCCTGGGCGATGATCGGCCCGTCGGGCACAGGCCGAATCGGTGGATTGAACAGGTGCCCCGATTTGCCGCCGACAATGATGTCAATTTCTGGGAACTGGCGGGCCAGATTCTGGTCCTCGCCGAACCCCAAATGCGACAGCAGGATGATCACATCGGCCTGGGGCGACAGTTCGTCCACATAGCGTCGCAGCGTCTCCGCCGCATCCAGGACGCGCAGGGGCGGCCCGGCGATCGCCCGCACAAAACCAACCACGTCGGGATCAGTCAAGCCGATGATCGCTGCTTTGTGCTCAGCCGTCAGCTCCTTGACGATGTAGGGCTGCCCGACCAGCGCCCCCGTTTCAGAGAGCACCACATTCGCTGAGAGCATCGGGAACGCAGCCTCTGTCATCCGCTTTTGCAGCATATCCCAGCCGATGACGAAATAGCCGCTGCCCAGAGC
>DAOTYC010000054.1:0-3978 GCA_034435095.1 Anaerolineae bacterium
GTCAGATCGTAAAAGTTTCGGATTAGAGACGTCAGGGCGCAGAGGGGTAAGGAGTCCCCGAAACCTTTGCGCCCTGACGCCGTGTTGTTCCTATGGGAACACGTATAGTGGGCTTCCCCCCACGCCTGTCAGAATTTCCTGCCTGAACTGTTCGCGGTCGGGGTAAGGATACAGGCGAGCCAACTCTGCCCAGGCCTTGTCGGGCTGGCCCGAATAGAGATAGTCCAGCACGACCGGCAATACAGCGCATTTGGTGGTCTCGTCCCACTCGCAGAAGTCGCCAGGGGCGGCCTCTTCGGCTGCTGCCGTGTGATTGGCGATGTCCTTTTGAACCGTGGGGCGATTCTAAATTTGCTGCATGACTGATTCTAAGTACTGGACTGACAAAGCTACAAATACTCTTTAATTTTTCTCGAAATCTGCCGAGTTATGCCCGGCACTTTGAGCAAATCTTCCTCACTGGCCTCGGCAATGGCTTCGACCGAACCGAAGTGTTTCAACAACGCCTGCCGCCGGCGCGGCCCAATGCCGGGGATATCCTCCAGTTGGGAGCTCATGGCTGCTTTGCCGCGCAGGTTTCGATGATACTCGACGGCGAAGCGGTGCGCCTCATCGCGGATGCGCTGGATCAGGAACAGGCCTTCACTATTGGGCGGCAGCAGGATTGGGTCGGCCCTGTCTGGCAGAAACACCTCTTCGCGCGCTTTCGCCAGGCCCACGATCGGTATGTCGGTCAAACCGTGCTCCCTCAGTATGTCCAACGCTGCATTGAGCTGTCCCTTGCCGCCGTCAATGATCATCAGGTCAGGGCGCAAAGTCCAGCTTGAAGGCTCCTGGTTCTTGGCCCGCCTGTCCTCTAAATCGGCCTGTAGGAGTTTCTTCAGGCGGCGGTCGAGCACCTCTCGCAGCATGGCGTAATCGTCGGCGCCCTCGACGGTGCGGATTTTGAAGCGGCGGTAATCGCTCTTGCGCGGCGCGCCTTTGACGAAAACGACCATGCTGCCCGTAGCCGCTGTCCCTTGCAAGTTGGAGATGTCGTAACATTCGATTCGATTGGGGGGAGCGGTCAGCCCCAGGGCTTGCTGAATCTGAGTGAGCGCCTCAGTGCTGCGCCCTTCTTCCACCAGCCACTGCGCCCGCAGATGGTTCAGGGTCTCCGCGGCGTTTTTGGCCGCCATCTCTACCAGTTCCTTGTTCAGGCCTCGGCGGGGCACAAGCAGGTTCACTTTTTTGCCCCGCTTGGACTTGAGCCAGGAACTGATGATTAAGGCTTCATCCACCTCCTGAGGCAAGAGTATTTCGGGTGGAATGTAGGCGGCCTCATCGTAGAACTGGGTGACAAACGAAGACATGATGTGCTGCGCGTCTTCGTCTGCCGCACCTTCGAGAACGAAATATTCTCGGCCAATCAGCTTGCCGTGTCGGATGAAAAATACCTGGACGCACGCCTCGCCATCGGCTCGGGCAAGGGCGATCACGTCCTGATCTTTGAACCGATTCGTCACAATCTTCTGATGTTCGACGACCCGCTCGATGGCCTGGAGCTGGTCGCGGTATCTGGCGGCTTCCTCGAACTCCAGCCTTTCCGCGGCCTGCTCCATCTTCTGCATCAGTTGGTTAACGATGCGTTCGGTTTTGCCCTCCAGAAACAGGCATATCTGCTCGATGGTCGCGCGGTACTCCTCGCGCGAGACAGCGCCAATACACGGGCCAGGACAACGTTTAATGTGATAATACAGGCAGGGCCGCTCATCCCTGCCGGTGATCTCGCGGTCACAGGTGCGGTAGGGAAACAGCCGGCGGAGCAAATCCAGCGTCTGGGCAACGGCCCATGAGGCCGTGAACGGGCCAAAATAGCGGGAGCCATCGCGCTGCATCTGGCGGGTGATGTCAATGCGGGGGAAATCCTCGGCCCACCGGATGCGGATGTAGGGATAACGCTTGTCATCCTTGAGACGGACGTTGTACCTCGGTCGGTATTTCTTGATGAGGTTGGCTTCCAGGATGAGCGCTTCCAGTTCCGAATCGGTGATGATAAACTCAACGTCCTGGATGTTGGCGACCAACCGCCTGACTTTGGGGGTGTGTGTCGCCGAGGCATGGAAATAGGAGCGGACCCGGTGGCTCAGGTTAGCCGCCTTGCCCACATAGATCACACGGCCGGCGTCGTCTTTCATGAGATAGACGCCGGGTTTTTGCGGTATGGCTTGTAACTTCTGTCTTACAGGGTTTTCGTCGTTCATCCTGCTGTAGGAATCACAGGAAGGCTGCCCAATATGTTGGAGAAGAACTGGGTTTCCGATTCCAGATAGACCGCCGTGATGGCACAGCAACAGCACAGAGAGAGTAACACCAGAACAATTACGATGAGAGCTGCTATTCTGTTGGCATTGTGATCTTGCATCTGGGCTGTCCCTTTCCCTATCCAGTTGGAACTTTCTTTGCGTGTGCGCCCGCGCGTCGCCACCACAACACGAAACCAGTCACGAGCAATATCACAAGAACAAGGAGCAAAGGCACGACGATGGCCAATACTGTGGTGATAACGGCCACAATGTCTTCCACGAAACTGACCACCGGATTCAGGAGGCCGGCGGTGGCACCTGTCGCGACGGGTCGGACTGTCGCTTTGGCCGCGTGCACACCCCCCGCGATCAACAACCCACAGGCGAGCGCCAGCGCCGGGTGCATTTCGCTGACCAGGTTGGCATTGGAGGCAAACAACACAGCGCCAGCTGCCGGGCGGATGGCGGTCTGAATGACGTCGTTGACCGAATCAACGGCCGGGACCTTGTCTACGACGGCTTCGATGATCGCCAGCACGGCCAGGATGCCGATGGCCCACCAACTGGTCAGCACGTCGTAGGGAGGCTGTAAGGTAATCAAGCTGGTGAAGCGGGCCATCAACGCGACAATGAGCAACGGCAGGTAGGCGTTGAGCCCGGCGGCAGCCGACAGCCCGAAACTGGTCGCCACTCCGACGAGCGCGTTCATCCGTCGTCCCCCCGTTCCCCGGTAGAGCTGAACCAACGAACCTGGCCCGCCTCCCAGACTTCGCGCGCCTGCTTGAAACCGGTGTGCATGTACGGATACATCACGCTGGCGGCGACCGCGCCCGGCAGTCCGCCGGTTACGGTTCTCAAGAGATTGGTGCTCTCGCGCAGGCCTGATAGCTGGGTGAGGCCGTCAATGGCCATGGGGATTGCGGCTATGGCGATGACCCACAACGGCGGCGATTTCCACACCGGCACCTTGCCGGGCCGAACCAGTGTCCCCAGTGCGTAGAACAGTCCGACACCCCAGAAGCTCAGGTAAATCGCGGAGCAACGTGAGCAAATGGCGACTTGATGCCCCATTAGAAAGAAAGACCGCTCCGGCAACTGATGGCAGGTCACGCGATAGGCCAGGAAAATAGCCCTGGCCGGCAGGGACAGGCCGATGGCCTCCAGAATCGGGGCAGCAAAAGGCAGGGCGATAAAGACAAAAAGCATCGCGTTGGCGATCAGCAGCCAATGGTCAATGATGAGCCTGGCAAGCCATTCTACGGCAGGTTCCACGCAGCTTGTTATCGAACGAGATAGTTTGTCGGAGAAAGAAGGCTGGGCGAGGGAGCCTTTCCCTCGCCCAACAGAGGGGACAATCATGTGTAAGCCTCGACTACCTGTCTGTTCTGCTTCCAGTACTGGCCGAACAGATGCCCAGCCACAAGCAGAACCCAGAAGGACGTGAAGATGACACCAATGCCGCAGGCAATTAAACCGACGGTCCCAGCGACCAGACCGGCAACCAGCATGACCAACAACATGACAATGTACTGACCCAGGTTGGCTGTCGCTAGTTTGAAGTTCTCGCCAAACCGGAAAAACACGCCAAATTCCCCTGAATCTGCATAGCGCATCAGGCCCGGGTACATGATAAACAGGTAGACCACGATGCTGTAGATGAACACGATGCAGTAGAAGGCAATCGTGCAAACGA
>DAOTYC010000055.1:0-21761 GCA_034435095.1 Anaerolineae bacterium
GGGACGATATAGCGCGGGTCAAAAGTAACCGGCGCAAGCCAGGCCACGCCCACAACATACATGAGCAGGAACGCGCCGGTAAACGCAACGAGCGAGCCTTTCGCCCGACAGTAACCGAGCAGCCGGCGTCGGAACAGGCAGGCCAAAACGAGAGCGACGGCGCCCGCGGTCACGGGCAGGCCGTATGTACTGCACCAGTCTCCACAGAGCCCGCGAAGCCCATGCTTCATCGGCCGATCGAGCTGAAACGGCGTGAAAACCGACAGACCCAACGCTCCGGTGAGCATCAGTCCATCGCCAAGCCGGTCGAGCAAATCGCGCCAGGTGTGCCTGGTCAGGTACTCCTTGAAGGAGACTGACGCTCCTGCGCCGACCGTGAAGAACTCTTCCCAATCGTCCAGCCACACAACCGACGTGCTGTCAGCCAACACAAATTGACCATAGTGGAGCCTGTTGGATACCAGAAATGGGATCAACGTGATGAGAAGTGCAGCCAGGAAGAAAGCGAATCGGGTATAGCGTTTCCAGCGATACCCGTTTGCAGCGAACGCACCAACGGCCCAGGCGGCAGCCCAAAACAGCCCGCTTTCCTTGCCCAAATAGGCCAGAGCCGACGTCACGCCGCCGAGCACCCAATGCCGATAACGGTTTTCGGTGAGCGCTTTGAGTCCGAAAAACCATGTGAGCAACACCAGGGAAGCCAAAAGGGGCTCGACCATGACAGTAGCCGACTCCTGTATAAAAAAGACATTGGAAGCCAGCAAGAATGCGGAAAAGACCCCCAACAGCGGCTTGCGATACAGCCGCAGGGCGACGAAATGACAACAGAGCAAAGCCAAGAGACCAGTTGTCAGAACGATCAATTTCGCCCAGGTGAAGTAACTGATGTCCCGCTCAGCGAAAGGGGCCAACAACCAGGACAGGAGGGGTTGTCGGTAAGGGTCGGTCAGGCGCAGCTCTTCTTTTGCCGCGAGGCCGAGGCTCAGATAAGCACCCTGGTCAAGGGCATCGGAGTTTGTGTTCAGGATGAGCTGCCCCAAGGCGGCCACAATGAAAACGGTCAACACAAGGGCCAAAAGCAAGCCTGGATACAGGCGTTTGAGTTGATATGAGAGGGTCATGTTCTCCGCGTCAGTCTCGCTCCTTGCCCCAGAAACAGCGACATCGTCCATGCGTCCATGTCTCCGACCTGGGTTTGTGCAAGAAGTTATCCATTCGACAATCAAACGGGCTTATTGAACGAATTATAGCATGTTTGGGCGACTGAACCAAGCCAACACTAATTCACAGTGATCGGTGGTATCAAGACAAGGCTGAAAAACAATTCTTTCCAGCCAGTCTACAGAACCTCAGTTTGACAGCAACAGGGACCGCAACGTAGAACCCGCTGGAAAGCAGCAAAGTTTCGTTCGACCTGCCCAGAACACAAGAAATAGTGACGACGGGTATAGTGATCCCAGTTCGAGCAAGATGAGCAAAAACGCGGCGATCAGTCACCTTATCTCGTGTGTAACTGAACCTCATTTCTTCACTTCGAGCGCGACAACGACCAAGCTGCCAAATTCGCTTAGGGCCATTTGGCTGTAGTCCCTGGCAAGCTTTTCCATTGAACTCGACATTCGCTTGCCCTCAATGTCACGCAGGCCCACTAAAAACACACGTGCTATTTCGGTCGGCAAGTCAGCTTGATACCACTCTCCCTCATCGAAGGAAGGAAGAGTCATCCTTGCCGCGTCTCCTGCGTAATAATAGTTCAAAGCCTTATCGATGAGAATATCATCGAAGATGAGCAAGTCCCGAGGGGAAAGGGCCTGAGCTTCCAGATAATTTCCGAGTTCGAACAAGTCATTGTCGTTCAAACTCTGCTGATAGGCACGCCGATATTCAGACAGCCAATCTATTTGTTCATACATCTCTTCGTAACGCTCCGCGTCGTAGTAGCGTATGTTCGTACTGTCCGCTTTACTGGCGCGTTCAAAAATGCGAATACGTTCCTTGCCATTCACGCGAACGTACCCTACCAGCTTGAAGTTTTCTTCGACCCATGCCAGAGGATATTTTTCGGTCTGCGTCATTCGCTCCGATAGTGTGTCGTAAAAGAAATAGCGTGGATTATGTTCTTCCTGCACCGGACTGCGCATGTAGGTCCATTCAGGTTTGATCTGCTTCTTGTTGCTCATGTACGTGCCTCGCAGCTCACCCTCATGGTATAGCACGGCCAAGACTTTCCAGCCAGAATGCCGTGGGAAACCAAAAAACCCGCCCTCAGGGAATTGGTCTTGAGGCGTCCAATACAGCACAGTCCGGTGGTCTGGAAAGTCTACGGCGTAAGGTGGATCGCGTTTCACGAATACCAAATATGGATACCCTACCAAGGTCGCCGAAATGAGGCCGATTGCCCCCCATTTGAACCAATGCCTTGGGGGCGGCAGGCTGAGTCGAGAATACATTCCTAGTCGATCGAAGACTGCGTCCAGCGCTACCGCAGCGACCAGCGCACCTGCAGGAGCCATCGTGTAATAGTGCAGACCTGGCACACGAATGAAAAAAGCATAAGCCACAAAACTAAGCCAAAACCACACCAGGATTGCTTGTTGTTCCGCGGATGCTCTCAGGCGTACCACAGCCAGGGCAATTACCGGTAGGAAGAACAGGAAGGCGAAGGATCGACCTCCGATTGTCAAACTGGATGGAACAAGCATTGAGATGGAAGCGCCCACGATGAGAATTGCAACAGGGGAATAGGCGAAAATTCTGCGCGCAGGGACAGTTGATGCTAGAATCTTCGCGGTACCCCAAATCCACAGCAGAGCTGTAATGGCCACGTAGTAGAGCGAATTATAAAAAATGCTGGAGGCTACATAACGGTCTATGTTGTTAAATGGCCCCCCTTTGCCAATTCCGATCCTTCGATAGCCATAGTTGCCAACGGTATCACTGAAATGAGGATGCAAAGTGAACGGAACATAGAATATCAACAGGATGACCAGAGCAATCGCTCCGCTGAGGACTAATACCTTCAGGTTGACGCCCAAAAAGGGCGAACCAGGCTCGTGCCTTCTGGCGAGTTGTTGATACAGGATCATCGCCATGGGCAGGCCAATTAACGCCGTCTCGTAATGGGTGAGCAAGGCCAGCGCCGTGAGAATGAATGATAGGGCCAGGTATTTTGCGCTTGAGCTCGGATCAGCCGAAATAGATGAATCCGAGCCGTTGGCCTCCACAATCATGCGGTGAAGGCAGTAGATTATCATGATGAGTGTCAGCAAGACGAGGCCCTGATATTGCACCAGCCGGGAAAAGCCCACAACAATGCCATCTATCGCCAGTATTGCTGCCGCGCTCAGACCGATTCGCTCGTTCCAAACAGACTTACCCAATTGGTAGACGGCCCATACGGCCAGAAGGCTCGCCCAGGCAAATGGAAACCGCAGCGCCAATTCATTAAACCCGTTGGTCCCCAAGGCAAAAGCAGCGGTCATCATGATCTGAGGTGGGCCTTTGCGCTGGAGAAACAGCTCTTCTTGATCGCCTAAGATGACTTGGCGAGCGCGGTAGACCACTTCGGCTTCGTCGCCAACGTATTCAGAGTAGCCCAGATTGCCCAGTCGCAGGAAACCAGCTACCAAAATAATCCCAACGATGACAACGAGATTAACAGGCCCGACCGCCAGGTGTAACGAAGCCGGCCATCGAACCTGAGCGCGAAGGTTCAGATAAAGCAGGGCCAGCACGAGCGCGTTGAAGATGCTCAAGAGCGCAGGGTAGTGAATCGGGCCTAGAACATAGCTGAATAACAAGATAGTCACGGTTGTGATCAGATAACTGAGAACGCTGCCCAACAAGATGATTTCGCCCCAAGAGACCTGTCGCCTGCTGGAATGAGCCGAAGCGAACGCCCACGAGATCAACAAAAAGCCGGGCAGAAAGCAGAACAAAATAGCGCTTCCAATCAAATGCCCATACAGGCCGCTAGGTAGAAGGGTCAACAGATCGGCCACTGCCAACACGACGATTACGACACCGGCGTTTCTTGCATTCCAGTTCCCATTAGATTTAGCCAATGTGTGTGCCAAACGTTTCTCCCTTCTCGGAGTCTTTCAGTTTGAGGATTATAACATGCTCTCCCTGGTTTATAAACTGTTGATCGTTCAAAATGGTTCGTGTGGGATATTTTGTGGGATAATGTGGGATAAAGTTGCCATATCTTTCACCGCAAATCACTGAGGTGCTGTCAGTGTAATAGGCAACACGGGTATTCCTCTTACGATGGGCGTCACTTCTCCATCGGGTATCCTTCTCTGCGAAATCTCCAAGTGATAAACTCCTGATGGGATCGCTGACTCAATCTCTAAACTCAAATCCTCGGGGAAGATAAGCCCATTGTTATCAATGCGCTCCCAATCTGCACAATATGGAAGGGTCTGCTTGGAAGCCCAAATTCTCCCTGTGTTGTCTATGAGCTCATAGTCGAAGTAATGCTCTTTGGCACAACTCTCCTCAAACTGCCAAAAAAGCACGATAGGCAAAGAATAGTTGCCGGTCAGTTTGTCGAGATCTAGCGAATACGCCTTATAACCGACTAGGTTCAAACCGATGCCGTACTGGGCTAGCCAGGGGGTTACGCTATCAGGGATCGCCTTGAATTTATCGCTAGAGATGTTATATACCCACGCATATTCGATCCCGTTTTGCTGTGCCACGAACTCCGCATCTTCTTTTCGGAAGATTTCAGTAAAAGAGCGAGGTAGTTTGAATCGCTGAAGTCCAGCAATGTAAACGACTGCGTAATCCAATTCCGCTGGCCAATGCCGATGTCGGCCTTCAGTGGTGGGTGGGAATTTCCTGCCGTGCACCTTGCCTTTGAAAAAATTCTTGAAAAGCTGAGGATATAGGACAGCGACCCGTAGGTTTTCGCTGTCATTCTTGCGGTTCAAGTAATTAGCGGCTTGCTCCAAACCTTCGCCCCATCCAACGGGAATCACCTTAACCGCTACATTTGCCCCGCCCATCACAGGGTTATAATAACTGAAGTAATAGGGATGATAGGGAAGGCAAGTGATGATTTGTAACCCGCAGGTTACTAATGCGCCGTAAAGCAGAAATCTCTTGTTCGGCAGCTTCAGCCACTTCAGAAGGGCTTCCGGAAGGATCAATGACCAGCCTATCCCAGCCAAGACATCGAGTACCACGAAACCGGGTAACATGAACCGATCAGCCTTTGCCGCTACAACAGAAAGTGCTGCAAAATACCCTAGAAACGAAATCCAGAGAATGTTCAAACAAAGGTTTTGAGTATCGCGCTCTCCGCATTTCGAGCGCACGAGTCGAGAACCAAGTGCGCCGAAAGTGATTGCCGCGCCAAACAGCACTATGGGAGTACTTCGGAAGAGAAGTATAACAGGGTAAAAGAAGACCCCCGGATCTGGTCGAACTCCCCCCCAGAAAAAAGTTACACCTATATGCGAATAGTAGAGAGCTTCCTCAACCACACTGCGGATGGCCTCGAGTGGTTGAACCCACATAGACGGCCATAGCGCGAATACGGTGAGCGCGGTCATACCGTAGATAATCATAAGGTCTCTCAATAGCCGTTTCCAACGCCTATCTGTCCCATCGTTTGGCTTCAAAACATGGTCAGCCACGCAGGACATAAAGATAACAACAAGCAAGGCAGAAGCTATCGAAACGGACAACAATGCAAGGCCGACAAAGAACCCGCACAAAGCCAACCATCTCGTCTGCCGTTTGTGCAGCCCAAGGCACAGACATGCCACTGACATGATTGCAAATGTCGCATGCAAGGCGTGGTACCCTAGAACCCGGGACATTGCCGTGTAGTAAGGGTCGAAGGCGAGAAAAGCTGCGGACAACCAGGCCGTTTGTCTGCCCAAGACTTGTCTGAGAATCAGGTAGAGTGCTCCGATAGTCAGCGATGTCAACAGGATGCCAGGATATCGCGCATGAGCGAACATCTGCAAAGAAGGTTTATAGACTTCGGGTAAGGTTTTTTCTCGCGTGAGGATGCCGCTCTCGCCCTGACCAGTATCAGAGGCATAATAGCTTAGGATACCCAAAGCGCCCAACCAATAAGTGGTTATCGCTGGTATTGGGTCATTCTGAAAAGTGCCTCGCCAATTGCCTTCGCTCACTGCCTCCAAGAACTTATAGGACCGCAACAACATGGTATCCTCATCTGCTGTAAGAAAGGTGGAAAGGCTGAGGCTTCTTGGTATCAGAGCGATAATACACAGTAGGATAGCCAGAATGAGATCCTGATTTTTCCGACAGACGGCCTCCAGCATATTCTTTCTCTAATCAACGTGACCGTTGGCTCTATTTGAAAATATAGTACGTCGCTTTCTTATCCCCGATCTTCAGCAGCAACCCACGCCTGACCAGTTCCGCCAGGTCGCGGCGTAACGTCTCCGGACTTACGTCGGGACACAGGTCCTGGTAGGCACGGTTGGTCAGACGGTCGTGCTCGGTCAGGTAGTTAAGCGCCATAACCTGCCGCTCGTTAAGATGGAGATGTACCCACCGGCTGGGGTCGGCGCCGTCGCTCACCAGATTCTCCCCCTGACCCCTTAATGTGACCCTGAAGCCATTGGCTGTTTCCTCGAAAACGGGCGGCGGGAGGTTGGCTTCTTCCATCGCCTGGATCATCCGGTCGATTCCGTAGCCTAAACTCTCGATGAAGCCCAGGTCGACCAGGGTCTGGACGATGATCGGATTTCGGGAATATCGCTCTTCGACGATGTTGTCCAGTGTGACGTGTCCTGGCAGTCGGCCAGGGCTGTAGACCTCTATACGGTCGGAGAACATGATGACACGAATGCCCTCGCCCTGGATGCTGTAGTCTCGATGGGCGAGCGCGTTGATGACCGCCTCTCGGACCGCCGCAATGGGATATTCGAGCTGTTCCTCCCGCTGCCAGCCAATCAACCGGCTGCCACGGCGCATGTTGCTGACCAGGAATGTCTCCGCACGTCTGGCCTGCTCCGGCAATGTCCCCCTCACACTCTCACGTAAGAACTCGTCGCCCATTTCTGGCCCGGCATAACGCACCAGCGTCACTTCACTGCTGGGCAGAAACTGATAGGGCGCCAAACCAAACAACAGGATGCATGCATAGTTTGGTTGAAACCCATTCTCACCTCGAACCAGGCAGCCGAGCTGATAAAGGATGCGCGCCAGGTCGTCACGCGACAGGCTACCGGCTTCTGCACTGCTCGCCCGATGACTGTTCTCCAGATACTCCCGCACTTTTGCCCAGTCCACATCGTCCAAATTGGCGTTGGCTACCGGGCGCGACTCGAAAGTTGTCAGACCATCACTTAACGCATTGCGTTCCAGAAAAAGTTGCTTGAGTGGTTTGCCACTGAGCACGCGGTTGCGTTTGCCTTGCCTGACCCAATACCGGCCGTCAACGCTGTAAACATCGGGCAAACCGGCAGGGATAGAAACCCGCACATGTCTGCTTCCCCTAACCTCCATCACGTCTACCGTCAGGCCAAGCAGCGGAGGTTCACATGTAGCGAGTGCGCGCTTCACCTTCTCCTCGGCAGCAGCCACTTCTTCCAGGCCATGCGGCCCGAACATCACCACGCCGCCTTTAGCGTTTGCCATCGCAGCAAACGCGGCAGCCAGTTGCTGCTCGGAGGCCTGGGCCGGCAGCTCCTGATACGCGGCAGCTTCATCGCCCTCAATAGCCGAAATGGTGGATGACACCTGAGCCATTGCTCTGATACCCCTGAAACTTCCTCGGCTGCGACCTGCTCTACTTGAGTTGCCAGGACATGAGTTGCCAACAGATTTCGGCGCCGCAGCGGCCGTCCAGGAGACCAAACACCTCCCAGACTTTAGCCGCGCCTGTTGATTCCTCCGCCTCAACCGTCGTGTGGTAGAACGGAGGTTCATCCCCGCCAGGCACAATCTTGGACGCGCCGGTATAGGCCAAAGTCAAGACCCTCACCACCCCGCCGGGCCACGCAGGCGGCGGGGGAGGCTCTGTTACACCGTGAATCTTTTGCCAGTAATTCCGACGATTGTCGTGCGGCAGGATGAACTTGTCAGCCTCAGTGTTTCGGCCAGCGTTCATCAATTGATAATAGGCCAAAACTGCCGCTTCGGGATAGTAAGGGTTATCCGGAATGCCGTAAGTGAATTCCAGGCAGTTCTCGTCGGGCCTGGGATCGTATCCTTCGCCGGTCTCCCGTCGTTCGAAGACCGTCTTCTTGCTGATCAGGCTGCGCTCATTCAAGCGAGTCTTGACAATCACCCTGCGGAGTGGGTCGGAATTGCTGACATCCGACTCGATGCCAACACCACCATTGCCGTAGAAATGGCCGAGCAGTTCAAACTGGTAGCCCTGTTTAACGTCGTCCTTTTTCCGGAATATCGAGAGGTAGACCGGCGCAATCGGGCCATAAGCGTAGCCGAAAACAGCCAGATTCTCGCCGACATAGCCGCCATGCGAGACCCGGTAAATCCTCGCCTCACATCTCTCCTCGCCCAGAAAACCCTGCCCTTTGCCCTCCCTGAGATCGGGCAACAGGTCATGGCGCGCGAACACAGAAACGCCTGTGCTGGGGTCTATCTGGCGGTCGAACACGACGCCTCCGATAGGGCCGGCAAGATTTCCTCGCTCTTTCCGCGCTGGGGATACATCATAGCGGTAGAAAAGCAGCCATTCCATCGCCGGATCGTCATCTACGTTGAGCTCGATTAGCTTGCTGACGGGAGCCCACTCTCTGGGTATGATGGTCCGCAGATCAAAGGGCACTTCACTTCTTCCGCCAAAGGGCGACTCGCAACCTGAGACTGAGGCCACAATCGCTGCGCTTATCAGCAATTGCCAACCGACGCGAGCGGCAAGGCGAGTGAAATGGACGAATTGCTGCATCATGCTCCTTTCTGCAATCGAACTCCCTCGCCAGCCGCACGCAGCGAATGTCCCGGCTGCAATCTACTCCTGCGCTCGATTCTCCTCAGACATCATCCGTCTTGCCGGACTCGCCTGGCGCTCAGGTTCGGACGACACAGAAGCCCTGCGGGATGTTTCCTGAGTCAGAACCAGAGGCAAAACCTCATCCATCCGGTCGACAAACACGAATTGCAGGTCCCTTTTGACCTTCTTGGGCATTTCCACCAGGTCTTTTTTGTTCTTGCTGGGCACGATGATGGTCCTTAAACCGGCCCGGTGGGCAGCCATCGCCTTCTCCCGCAGTCCGCCGATGGTCAGCACCCGTCCACGCAAGGTGATTTCGCCGGTCATGGCGATGTCGTGTCTCACTGGCCGGCGGGTCAACGCCGAAATGAGCGCTGTGGCCATGGTGATACCGGCCGATGGCCCATCTTTGGGGATAGCCCCCTCAGGGACATGGATGTGGATATCGTATTTATCGAATTCGCGGATCTTGATGCCCAGCTCTTTGGCGTGCGAGCGGGCGTAACTGAGAGCCGCCTGAGCTGACTCCTGCATGACTTCGCCCAATTGTCCGGTCAACAATAAGTTGCCCTTGCCCCGCATCAGCGAGACCTCGATAGGCATGAGGTCTCCACCCGTTTCGGTCCAGGCGATGCCTGTAGCTACGCCGACTTCATCCCGTTCTTCCTTGAGACCATACGAGAACTGCGGCGGTCCCAGATATTTGCTGAGAGACGCGGAGGTCAGCCTGGCCGGGAAATGCTTGCCTTCGGCCACTTTCCGCGCGGCCTTGCGGCAAATATTGGCGATTTCTCGCTCCAGGTTGCGAACGCCAGCCTCATAGGTATACTCCCGAATGATCTCGCGTAACACACTGTCGGGAAATATAATCTGCCCCGGTCGCAGGCCATTTTCCTCCAGTTGCTTGGGTATAAGAAACTGGCGGGCGATGTGCAGCTTCTCTTCTTCTATGTAACCTGGAAATTCGATGACTTCCATCCGGTCGCGCAATGCAGGCGGAACGGTGTCCAACATGTTGGCCGTTGTGATAAACATTACCTTCGACAGGTCGTAATTGACCTCCAGATAGTGGTCAGAAAAGGCGTAGTTCTGCTCCGGGTCTAACACTTCCAACAGTGCCGACGAAGGATCGCCCCGGAAATCAACTCCGATTTTGTCGATTTCGTCCAACATAAAGACAGGATTGCATGTGCCCGCTTTGCGCATGGTCTGAATGATCCGCCCCGGCAGAGCGCCCACGTAGGTCCGGCGGTGGCCCCTGATCTCAGCTTCATCGCGGATGCCGCCCAGGCTCACGCGGACGAATTCGCGGCCAATGGCTTCGGCAATTGATTTGCCCAATGAGGTCTTGCCTGTGCCCGGTGGTCCGACAAAGCACAGGATGGGGCTGCGCATTTTCTCTGCCGCCAGCTTGCGCACGGCAATATACTCCAAGATGCGTTCCTTAGCCTTGGGCAGCCCGTAATGATGCTTGTCCAGAACCTTTGCCGCAGCGCTCAAGTCAATGTTGTCTTCCGAGTAGGTATTCCAGGGCAATTCGAGCAGCCAGTCCAGATAAGTTCTGGCGACGACAGCTTCCGGGCTGGCGGCCGGCATGGCGGCCAGCCGCTTCAGCTCCTTCTCGGCCTTCTTGCGGGCCTCTTCGGACATGGGGGTCTTGTCGAGTTTCTCGCGCAGCTCGCCGATTTCTTCCGTCAGGCTGTCCATCTCACCGAGTTCGGTCTGGATGACCTTCATTTGCTCTCTGAGGAAGAACTCCCGCTGTGAACGGTCCACCTCCTGCTGCACCTGGTCGTGAATCTGAGCTTCCAGTTCAAGGACATCGAGCTCTCTCGCCAGGATGATGCTGAGCCGCTGTAGCCTCGCAGTCGGGTCGAACGTCTCGAGGATTTCCTGTCTTTCCGGAACGGGCAGCTCCAAGACTGATGCGATGAGGTCGGCCAACCAACCCGGCTCATCAATGTTCATAGCCGCCACATAAGCGTCTTCAGGCAGCGTGCGGCTGAGCTGCACACATTTTTCGAACAGGGCCAGAACTGCACGCATCAACGCCTCGGTCGGCAGGTCTATTTCTTTCGACTCATCTATGGGCTCTACCTTGACCCGGAAATAGGGCTCGGTCTGAACAAATTCAACAATTCTGACCCGTCTCTTGCCCTGGCCCAATATGCTGGTGCTTCCATCCGGCATACGCAACACGCGCCCGATGGTCACCTCCGTCCCTATCTGATAAAGCTCGTCTTCCGATGGCTCAAGCACATCGGAATCTTTCTGGGTGACCACAATGATGACATCATCGTGCTTCGAGGCCGCCTCAACCGCCCGTACCGAACGGTCCCGGCCCACAAATAATGGGGTAACCATATATGGAAACATGACGGTATCCCGAATAGGCAACAGGGGATATTCCGTCAATTCATCTTCAGAATTCTGCACTCTCACTCTTTTGTCCATGTTTTCCAGAAACGCTCAACTCCCTTTACCAATCTACTTCTCTTCTCCAATGAATATACCATAAATAAATCCGATAGTACAATTCGGGTTATGTTGTAGAGGCAGCGTGAAGCGTCAGTCTACTGGTCCCACTCTGGTAATTCCTGGCCAGTGCGAACAGCCCAATTTTCACGCAAATTGGCGGCAATGAAGACAGAGCCGGCCGCACAGATTAAATCGGCGGGGGCAGCCACTTTCAAAGCCAAATCCAGGGCTTCATCAACATTGGCTGTGACGTCGCCTTGTCCGCCCAACGCAGCCGCCAGAGCGCACAATTGCGCCGGATTTGCCGCACGGGGGTGAGCCGCGCGCGTGAAAATGATGCGCTTCACGTGGGGGACGAACTCGCGTAGCATCCCTTCGATGTCTTTGTCGCTCGATGCGCCAAAGATAAGCACGATGGGCCGGCCGCCAAAATACTCCTTCAGCGCCAGCACCAGCTTCTGCGCCGAGTCGGCGTTATGAGCACTGTCCACAATAATAAGCGGCTGTTGGCTCAGTATCTCCAGCCGACCCGGCCAGCGTACACAGCGCAGACCAAGCAATATGTCCGGAGTAGCTATTCTCCAGCCCCGAAGACGCAGGAGGTCAAGGACTGTCACGGCCGTAGCCGCGTTCAATATCTGGTGTGCACCGAGCAACGGCAACCACACATCGAGGCAAGCATTGCCAGCGGCTAAGCGGCTGCCCGTTGCAGGTTGCGCTGTCTGGTCTTCTTGTCGGCGAGGACAGAGCCGAAAACTCTGGCCATTCCAGTCAAAGCCGGTCTGCGACCACGACCATTCGTTTTCAACCTGCGTGAGCGGGGCGTTCTTGTCCTGACAGACGGCTCGAATGACTTGCATCGCCTCTGCCGGCTGGGGGGAAGTAACCACCGGCACACCTGCTTTGATGATGCCGGCCTTCTCTCTAGCAATCTGGGCCAACGTATTGCCCAGAAGGTGAGTGTGATCATAGCTCAGCGAGGTGATCACGCTGACCTCAGGGATAACCACATTCGTGGCGTCAAGCCGCCCGCCCAGACCGACCTCGAGCACAGCAATATCTACCGCCTTCCTGAAAAAATACAAGAATGCCAGTACGGTGATAACTTCAAAAGTGGTAATCCCCTCGACCTGATCCGCATAGGGTTGAAGCTCCTCAATCAGTTCTGCGACTTCCAGGTGGGCAATCAATTGTTGATTGATGCGGATACGCTCCCTGAACGTGTGCAGGTGAGGGGAGGTGTACAATCCCACACGGTATCCTGCTGCTTGAAGGACCGAAGCAATCATCGCCGAGGTTGAGCCTTTGCCTTTGCTGCCGGCCACATGCACCACTTTGAGCTTACGATGGGGGGAATCCAACAGAGCCAGAAGGCGTTCTATGCGGCTCAGATCGAACGTTTCCGGCGCATAACGATAACCAATTTTCTTTTCGTAATCCGTGAACTGGTAGATATATTGAATGGCTGCCTCATAGGTCAACATATAGACCCTCAAAGTGAAATTCAGGCGATATTCTAATTTAATCATTATGAAAAGGCAAGAACGAATGCCCGGACTTTGCCAAAAACAAAAGCCAATGCTATAGTATCTAATTGCTCGTATGGCCGACGCACTTCATGGACTGATTTTGGCGGGCTATAGGGAGGCAAAAGGTGAGGCGTTTCCCCTCGCGTTATTTGAAGATACATTTAGGCGTTCTATTCGCCTACATGCTACTGACTCTCATCTTGACTTTCCCCCTCATCACGAAACTGTCAACCCACGTGGCCGGCGACGGCATCGATGCGCCCCCTCTGACCTGGAATCTGTGGTGGGTCAAATACGCCCTGGTCGACCTGGGGCGAAATCCCCTGCAATGCGACTACCTTTTTTACCCCATCGGCATCAATCTGGCTTTTTACACCCTCACCGTACTCAACGGTATGCTGTCCATACCCCTACAATCGGTGATAGGTCTGATTCCGGCGAACAACATTGTCCTGTTGTCGTCCTTTACCTTCGGTGGGTGGGGGGCTTTTCTCCTATGCGAGCACTTGTTGATCAGCACTGGCGCTCATCAGGGCGTTGATGGTGGCCCGAAAGAACGCAGAAATGCAGGGACAGCAAAGAGCGCTCGGCGCGCCACATGGGACATCTATTTGGCCTCTTTTGTCGGCGGCTTGGTGTATGCGTTTGCCTCCAGCAAACTCTTCTTTGCTGCACTCGGCCAATTCAACATTGCCAGCTCCCAGTGGATACCTTACTATATTCTGTTTTTGTTCAAGTGTCGCGAAAAGCCGCAGAGCTTTGCCATGCCCGTTTTTCTCGCCCTTTTTCTCTTGTTACAGACTTGGGCCGAGATGACTTACGCTTCTTTTCTCCTTCTTTTCACTCTGTTGTTCCTTGCACACCATTTCTTGTCCAGCAAGAGTGCGAAGGCTCTGTACGGTTTCTTGAGAAGTATGTTGATAGCAGCAATCATATTCATGGCAGGCATATCGCCTCTGCTGCTGACCATGCTGCCGGAACTGTCCGCTGAAGGCGATTTCTTCGTTGAGGGAACTGGCTTCGCCGAGACCTTTTCCAGCGACTCTTTGGGGCTGATAATCCCCACCCAGCTTCACCCATTCTTGGGGCGATTGGTCAATTACTTCAATTTTCCACATGACAAAGGGCAGCACCTATTCCTGGGTTACATCACGCTTGCTGTCGCGCTGTACGGATTCATCCACTGGATCCGCTACGGAGCTATTCGCTTCTGGGGTTTGTCGGTTTTCATTTTCCTTCTGCTGGCCTTTGGCCCGGACTTGCGCTTCAATGGCATCAACCTCGGCGTACCTTTGTTGTTCCGCATCCTGCAGAAAATCCCCTTTTTCAACGGAAACCGTTATCCGGGGCGGATTGGTGTGATGGTGGTGATGGGCCTGGCCGTGCTGGCCGCGTTTGGCGCGTTGTGTTTGATCCGCTACGCTTCATCGCAGCATCGCACCAGAAAATACGCCCCTCTGGTTCCCATCTTCTTGGCCGGACTGATCGCGTTCGAGCATCTCTCAACGCCCCTGCCGGTGGTCGAGCTCCGTGTGTCCGATGTGTATTACCAGATTGCGCAAGACCGCGAAGATGTTACCTTGCTGGACATCCCTGTCGCCTGGCGCAATGGCTTCCGTGTGACCGGCACCATGCACCCTGTTATCATGTTTGAGCAGTTTGCTCAGACCATCCATCACAAAAGGGTTCTGGCCGGCAATACATCCAGAAATCCGGAGTACAAATTTCAGTATTTCACCGAGTTGCCCGTCCTCAACAGCATCATCGCGCTTGAGACAGGCCATTCGTTGCCCCCTGGTCAGGCACAGGAAGATGCCGCCAACGCGGTATCGCTGCTGCGCTTCTTCAACGTCCGCTATATGGTCGTCCACCCTGAGCAGGCCGGGGCCGACATGGTATCATACATTGAGGCGGTAATGCCTGTGGAAAGGTTCTACCAGGATGCAGAACTCATCGCTTATAAGGTCAAATTGCCCAGTTTGCCATCGGAGGCACATCTTGATTTTGGACAGCCGTTGACGGCCGTCCATCTGGGGGAAGGGTGGGGCGAAGCGTATGTGACCGACAAATACGTCTGGGCTCAACGCGACGGCGCCCTGCTGATGGTCCCTCTCGATGGCGGAGCCAAAAAGCTCACGTTTCGCGTGTGGGCCCCTGGGCCGCGCCAGGTCATGCGCCTTGAGATGAACGGCTTTGTGTTGCCTGGACTTGAACTGGCGGAGGGTTGGGGCGAATACGAAATCGCCCTGCCTGCACATTCCGTCCTGGCCGGCATGAACCGCCTGCGGCTGCGTTTTTCACGGCTGTTCCCCGTCGGGGATGTCTTGCCCATCGGGCCGCCTCTCGGCCAATCCAACATCAGCGTGCCGGTCAGCATTCTGGCCAAGAGCGCAGGGCATGAGATTGGCAACTTCGGCCACATTTACCTGAACGGCAGGAATGTCTCCTTGCAGGGGATTGGATACAACATGGTGGCGCTCGACCCGAAAACCGGCTCGATTCTAGACCGGCGGACATTCAACACGTTTTCGGTCGGACGCGCGTCACGGGACATGGCAGACTGGATTGAGGCTTTGCCAGAAGGAGTTCTGGTTGTGCTGGCGGTTCGGGACGAAGCGTCTACGAAGCTCACCGAAGAAGCAGTTGACGCGCTTCGCCTGCTGGGGCTGGAGGGAGATTTACGCGGACGGTTCCGCTGGAGTCACGCTGCCATCGGCGCCAAGGGCCTGTTGCCAGGACAGGGCATCGAAAGTATCCAGGCTTTGCGTCCGGCAACAGTGAAGTTGGGGCTTGGCGTTACGTCACCCCGAGTGGCAGCGGCCTTCGAGTGGATGCGATTCTTCCCTGCTGGGGCCCCACAAAATGCGGCCCAGTAGTACGCCAACGAAAATAGACCGCTCACCGCCCTGCGCGGGACAGTGAGCGATCCTTCCTCAGCCAGACTAACGATTATCGGTATGAATAGGTCAGCGCCGCTTCCAGTTCTTCCAGGTGCGTCTGGTCATCGACCGTCACCAGTTGGGGGCCATTGCCGTTTATATTCACGACGGTCACAGAACAGTTGCCGGGCGTAAAACCTTGCCAAACCTTCCGCTCCTCGGGGAAGTAATGGCTGAGCATGGCGCGCAAAGGTCCACCATGCGACACCACGATCACCGTCTCCTCCGGGTGGCGAGCGACAATTAAGTCTAGCGTCTCGGCAATTCTTCGCGCAAAGCCGATCTTGCTCTCTCCACCAGGATAAGCGAAGGCCAGGTCATCGCGGTCCCGCCAGCGCATCAGCAGGTCGGGATATTGCGCTTCAATTTCTGCGGTGGTCATCCCTTCTATAACGCCGAAATGGAATTCCCGCAGGTCGGTCACCAGGCGGACAGGTAAAGCCAACCTGTCGGCGATGGCCTGAGCAGTCTGGTAGGCCCGCGATAGGGGGCTGCTGTACAGAGCATGAACCTGCCCCCGCAGTTCCTCCAGCCGTTTGGCAACGAGTTCTGCCTGCCGCCTGCCTACTTCGTTGAGCGGCGTGTCGGACCAACCCTGCCAGCGGCCTTCAAGATTGCCGTTCGTCTGTCCATGCCGGACAAAAATCAACTGAGTCAATTTCTCTCACCTCGGTCTCTTAGCCCTTCTTTTGTAAGATCAGAGCTGCAAAATATCTCACACAGATTATATTCTATTTTTGAAATACTGGCAATAATCCTTAATGGCACACTTTTCACACAATGGCTGTCCGGATTTGCAAACGTGTCGTCCATGCTCGATCAGATTGATGTGAAATTCATAGCACAGTTCCGGCGGCACCATGTGCTCCAACAAGTTGTGAGCTTGTTCTCTGGTCACTTTCGGCCCAATCAAACCGAGGCGTTTGGTCACGCGAAAGACATGGGTATCCACCGGAAAGGCTGGTTTACCGAAAGCAAAACACAGCACAATAGCCGCGGTCTTTGGGCCGACGCCAGTGATGGACATGAGCCAGGAACGGGCTTCGGCCAAATCCATCTCTCTCAGGAAATCGAGGGCCAGTTTGCCTGCTCGTTCGGTGATGATGGCCAGGGCCTTCTGCATACGAGGCCCTTTTTGATTGGCCAGGCCCGCGACCTGAATGGCCTCGATCACCTCATCGGGAGGCGCGTCTCGAACAGCCTCCCAACCAGGGAAACGCTGCCGCAAAGACTGAAAAGCGCGGTCACGGTTCACGTCATTCGTGTTCTGCGATAATATGGTCAACATAAGCGTATCCAGCGGGTCGTGCTGCTTACAATGTTTGGGCCCATACACGTTTCTCAGTCGCTCGTTTATCACCTCTATCTGCTCGCGCATCTTGACCTGTTCTGACAACTGTCCTCCTTGCCTATCGGATACTTATGCGATGCCGCTCAACCGCCTGAGGCGGCGAGCGCGATAGACGGCCCTGTCACTCTGGCTTCTCTGGGCCAGGGCCCAGGCGGTCCAACGCTTGCTGAGCAAGCCTCCGAGTCGTGGGGTCACTGCGCCCCAAATCAACCGCGCGCCCAAACGCCCATCGCGCCTGGGACATTTTGCCCAGTCTCTGATAAAGCTCTCCAAGGTGATAGTAACACCGGCTATCGCCCGGATGCAGAGAGACAGCCTGCCTGAAGGCGAATTCCGAACTGGCCCATTGTCCTTTCAAGTAGAACAATCTTCCTAACAAATCAAAGGCCAGATAGTTGTTGCGGTCAATCATCGTGGCTTGAGTGGCAGCCCAGATTCCCCTGTTCAAATCGAAGATGGTATCGGCTTCAAACTCAGCCAGCGCAATGTAAAACTCCACCTGGTTCGGCTCATGTTCTATAGCAGCCTCAAACCACTGTTCCGCCAAGCCATACTTTGACTCGGCCCAATAGGTGCGAGCAATTTCCGTGCAAGCCGCTGCGTTCCGAGGCTCCAGGGCCAGCAGGCGGGCGAAGCTCTCTCGCGCTGGCACGATCTCCCCCTGCTGGAACTGACATCTGCCCCAAAAGTACAGTGCCAATGGATGGTCTGGCATGATCTGTAACGCCCTGTTCAGGTACAACGCCGCTTTGTGGAAAAACTTTCGCTGTGCCAGGGTGGCGCCCAGGTAGGAAAGAGACTCCACGTCGCCAGGGTCCTGCTGAATTGCCCGTTCGAGGTGAGCTTGAGCCAGGTCGTAAAGGCCAAGGCGAAACAGGACGGCGCCCAGTCGAACGGAAGCCTTTAATGGAGACCTACGGGCAGACTCAAGGGCCGCCGCAAGGGTTTTCGCAGCCGAATTCAGCGTTGCATCAGGGCCCTGCCCGGCGCGTTTCAGATAGGTCAGGCTGGGTTCAAATGGAACAGAGTCCAGGGTATGAATCAATCCCAACCAGAAAGCAGTCCGCTGGGTGTACTCATCATCCGGTTGATGGGCCAACGCATCCAACGCGCTCTCAAAGTGTTCCTGTGCCTCAGACCACCTTGTCCCTGCCATGCAAATCTCGCCCAGATAGAAATGTGCCCTCGGCTCCCCGCGCTGCGCCGCGTTTGCCCAAAGGACCTCAGCTCGTTCGACATCTTCCAGCCCATGGTAGGCCCGTCCCCAATCCACCAACATTTCAGGTGATGCGCCTTCCCGATCGAAAATCTGCCGATACAGCGTAATCGCTTCTGCGAACCTGCCGAGCTCCAGGTTGACCTGCGCCTGTTCCAGGCGTGGCAGCAAAGACTGAGGGCGCATAGCTTGAGCACACGCGTATGAATCCAGGGCAGCGCGGTACTGTCCGGCAGCCTTCAGCACGTAGCCGTGAGCGACCGCCGCCTGGTAGGGCGCATGTTCCGGCGGAAGGTCTACCGCCAGCAACAGCACCAGCAATATACTCAGTCGTGCAATCCAGGCGAGTTTGGTCCTGTAGACAGGCCAATGATTTTTCTTCGCTATCGTCACTCCAACCACTCCGGCCCGTAATTGTAATTCACAGGGATTTTAATTGCCAATTGCACCCCTCGCTGGTATAATCTGCATGGTGAGAGTTCGGCAAAGCGAGCACCCAGCACGTGTTGCACGCACTTACCCAAAAGTTTCGACGGAAGCGACTGAATAGATACGCATGAAAGCGATGATCGTATTCAATCCAATGGCCGGGCAGTTGCGCCCCGGACATCAATTGGACGAGGTTGTGCAGTTCCTGCGCCAACATGAGTGGGAAATTGCTCTCCGTGTAACGGAAAAGAGCGGCGACGCGACGGCCTTTGCGCGGGAAGCTGTCGAACAGAACTATGACATGGTTGTGGCGGCCGGGGGCGACGGAACTAACAATGAGGTTATCAACGGCGGGCTGGTAGGAAGCGATGTGATTTTGGGCATGTTGCCCATCGGCACGACCAACGTGTTTGCTATGGAAGTCGGCATTCCCATCAACAATCCCCTACACCTGCGGCCCATTCTGGACTCCGCACGTGTGCTGGTGGATGGCTGTGTACAACGCGTCGATGTGGGCAAGGCCGGCAACCGCTTCTTTTTGCTCATGGGCGGTGTCGGCTGGGACGCGGAAGCCGTGACCCATGTCCAGCGTGATGCCAAGAGATGGCTGGGACCTCTGGCCTACTTACCCGCCGGTTTCATGGCCGCCAAGACCTTCGCCGGAAGCCGGATTTGGGTTGATATTGATGGCAATCAATTTCGAGACCGGGCCGTTCTTATCACTGTCAACAACACTCGCCTTTATGGTGGCGTCGTACAAATGGCTCCGAAGGCCAGTCTGGATGACGGCCTGTTAGATGTCTGCATTTTCAGGGGGCACAATGTAACCCAGGCATTTTTCCGCTATTTCTTGGGCGTGCTTTCGCGGCGTCACATCTACGATCCCCGTGTACGTTATCACCAGGCCAAGTATGTTGCCATTCGCTCTGCTCGCCCCCTGCCGGTCCACGTGGACGATGAGGCTTTGGGCAGCACTCCGGTGGAATTCACTGTGCTGAGCCGTTCGTTGCGCGTCATGCTTCCCAGAAATCTGCCGCCTAATCTTTTACTCCATGCGAATGAATCGTAGGCACAGACGAGGGACTCCCAGTTTTCGCTCACAGCCGATAACGCCAGACGGCAGGGCAACGGGCGCAAGAGCCGGGCTCGCCAGTTTGGGCAGCCTGGCTGAAGAGAAGGTTCGGTACAGAATCCTGATGCTCGCCCCCACCGGCTTCTTCTCCGATTACGGCTGCCATGTCCGAATTCTGGAGGAAGCCAGCATTCTGCGGCAGAAGGGACACCGTCCTGTGATCTTGACTTACCGCCATGGACGCAACTGGCCCGGCCTGGACATTGTCCGAATACCATCTCTGCCGTGTGACAATCGCTATGAGATGGGGTCTTCATGGTACAAGCTCATTTTCGATCCCCTTTTGCTATTGCGTTCTCTCATAACATTTCGAGGCCGTCGGCCCGATGTGATTCATGCCTTTCTTCACGAGGGGGCCTGGGTCGGCTACATTCTCTCGCGCCTATGGCACGTGCCGCTGATCTTCGACTACCAGGGCAGTCTGACAGGGGAGATGATTGACCACGGGTTTCTCAGTCGGGAGAGCTATCTGCATCGGTTTCTGAAACGTGTGGAAGTGTTCATCAACAATCTACCTGAGGCCATCATAACCAGTTCGGCCCACGCCGCACACCTTCTGCGCCATCATTTCGCCTGCCGATGCCCGTTGATCGTGACGGCGCCGGACGGCGCCGATTTCAGGCGGTTCCATCGCTTTCCTCAAGAGTCGCTCCAGGAAATCCGAACCGCTCTTGACCTTCCCAAACGGAAACACATCATCGCCTATCTGGGCAAGCTGGCACACTATCAAGGGACCGACTTCTTGCTGGAAGCGGCCTCCCAACTGTGCGCACGCCGTGATGATGTTCACTTCCTGATCATGGGCTACCCCAACGTGGAGAAGTACCGACAAAAAGCGGCCATGCTGGGAATCGCTGACCGGGTGACTTTGACGGGCAGAATTCCTTACGAAGAAGCGGCACGATACCTTTCGCTGGCAAGTATTGCGGTGGCCCCCAAGCTATCGGAAACCGAGAGCAATGGGAAATTGCTCAATTACATGGCGATCGGTCTCCCCACCGTATCGTACGACACCCCTGTCGCCCGCGAGTATCTGGGCAAATGGGGACAATATGCTGTGCGCCACGACGCCTCCTCGTTAAGCGACGCCATTGAGACGTTGTTGTCGCGCGAGAATGAGTGGGAACATCTCGGCGCGCAACTCCGCAGGCGAGCCGTCGAATCGTATTCTTGGGACCGATCTGGCGAATTGATAGAGCAGGTATATCATTTCACTTTGCGAAAAACTTTGACACAGCCGGACTATTTCGCCAATTACCAAAAAATATCCGAATCAGGCTCTTTCCCGACAGATGAATATGTAGATTTGCTTTCTGCTGAAAATAAATATATAGTTTAAGACTAATTGCACGGAGCAATTGGCCTGAGAACTTGGGATGGCACGGAAGCTGTCTTCGACGATGTCCGGGTCACGCCATTGAATTAGCGTCCCCTGAAACCGCCCCAACAGTGCGGGATGATTTATATCATTTGGGGCACCGCCCTGGATGTGATATAATCACATTGCTACCTGAGGGGTGCGACCAGGGCCTTACCGGGGTTTTAGACGAATTGTGAAGCCAGACAACGACTGAATCACGCCACACTTTTTAAGAGAAATCGCTGTCAGCAAATGTTTCGAAGCGAGTTGAACGGGTATTGGCTGATGCGCCACAGCCCCGACTGGAAGCGCAGGCAGCGGCAGCCCTCAGGGCAAGTGCTTTTTGGGACGTTCCACATCTACACATGGAAAAGGAG